>NZ_JAKEIP010000053.1 GCF_021474425.1 Streptomyces muensis
GCGGACCAGGGTGAGACGGGGGAGGTGGGTGATCATTCGGGTGAGCAGGGTCTGCGCCTCGAGACGGGCCAGCGGCGCCCCGAGGCAGTAGTGGATGCCTCCGCTGAAGGCGAGGTGCCCGGGCCCGCGGCTCAGGTCGAACCGGTCGGGAGCGCTGAACCGGGCCGGATCCCGGTGCGCGGCTCCCACCATCAGGTGGACCATCTCGTCCGCCCGGACCTCCACGCCCTCAAGGACGCAGTCCTGTGCGGCGACCCGGCTGATCACATGGGTCGGGGGGTCGTAGCGCAACGACTCCTCCACGAAGGCGGGCACGAGGTCGGGCTGTTCGGCGAGCAGGCTCCACCGGTCGGGGTCCTCGACGAGCAGCAGGGCCATGGTCGAAAGGAGCGTGGACGTCGTCTCCAGGGCGGCCAGCAGGACGAACAGGGCTAGGAAGTAGACCGCCTCGTCGGCCTTGTCCTGGTCCGGTTCCAGCTCGTCCCAGGTACGGATCCACCGGGAGACCGGGTCGTCGCCCAGACGTGTGCGCCGCTGGGCCACCAGGTCGAGGAAGTAGGCGCGCAGTTCGGCCATGGCCACGTCGGAGCGGGCCAACTGACTGGCGGAGGGCAGGAGTTCCTGGGTGAAGACCTGGTCGTGGGTCAGTTCGCGCAGCCGGGACCAGTCCGCGCTGGGCAGCCCCAGCCAGTCCCCGATCGTGGCGATCGGGAGTTCCTCGCCGACCAGGGCGGCGAAGTCGGCCTCCCCGGTGTGCAGTTGGTCCATCAGGGAGTCGAGGAGCCGGTCGACGATCCGGCTCACGCGCGAGCCGATCTGCTCGATGGTGCCACGGTCGAAGGTGCCGGCCGCCCGCCGGACCCGGGTGTGCTCCGGGGGGTTGAGCGCGGGCAGGGTGCGGCTGATCTCGCGGGAGGAGGGAGCGCTCCAGCGTGTGCGCTCCCCCTGCCGTTCCCTCCAACTCGTGTCCGGCTCAAGCCAGGTGTTGCTGCGCAGCACCTGGTCGCAGGCGCTGAACCCGGTCACGAGGAAACCACCCCAGGGTGCGGGGCTGACGTCTCCGCGCGACCGGAGTTCGGCGTAGAGGGGGAAGGGGTCGGATTGGCCCTGGACCGTCCGCAGACGGGAGAAGAGGGCAACGGTGGCGCGACGATCGGATATCGGAGAGGTGACACTCCCCACGATGGCGGCTCCTTTCTGAGAGTCAGCCGCCATACGTACCCGAGAGGTCATTGAAAGATTCAGTAACACACTCGTCTCATAGAGTTACCTGCGTCACGCGCCCCTGGTCCATGCCAGGAACCGGCTGAACAGACCGCCCTTGGGCTGCGGCGCGGCGTGGGCCGGCCGGGGCGCCGGGGCCGGCTGCGGAGCCGAGGACGACTGGGCCGGCTGCGTGGAGCGAGCCGCCGCGGACCGGGCGGCCGCGGCCGACGACACGACGCGCGGGCTGAACCGGACGGGCACGGTCACCAGGGAACGGCTCCACGGCGTCGGCGCCCAGGCCAGTTCCTTGAAGGGGACGCGCAGTTCGACGTCGGGCAGCCGATTGAGCAGGGACTCCACGGCCGTGGACGCGATCAGGAAGGCGGGGTCCTTGGCCGGGCAGGCGTGCGGGCCGGCACCGAAGGCCAGATGGGCCTTGGCGCTGAGCTGCTCGCGGTGCTCGGTCAGCTTGGGGTCGGTGTTGGCCGCCGCGAACGAGATCAGGATCGGGTCGCCCGCCTTCACGGTCCGGCCGTTCAGCTCCACGTCGTGCACCGGGTAGTGGCCCGCGTAGTTGGCGATCGGCGCGTAGTTCCACAGGGTCTGCACGACCGCGTCCTCGATCGGCAGGCCGCTCTGCCAGTCGTCGCTCAGATACAGCGCGGCGCTGGTGCCGATGGCGGCGGTCAGGGGCATGGTGCCGCCGGAGAGCAGGGTCACCAGCTGGTGCAGCACCTCCTCGTCCGTCAGCCGGGCGGAGTGCACCATCAGCCGGGTGGTGAGGTCCTCACCGGGCTCGCGGCGCTTGAGGGCGATGAGTTCGGCGAGCGCCGCGCCCAGCGTCTCGTCGGCACCCGGCGTGCCCTCGAAGATGCCGCTGATCCCTACGATCACCCGGTCGCCGATCTCGGGCGGGCAGCCGAACAGATCGCTGAAGACCAGCAGCGGAAGCGGCTGGGCGTAGGCGGCCATCAGCTCGGCCTGACCGAGGGGTTCGTTGCTGAAACGGCTGATCAGGTAGTCGGCCGACTGCTGCGTCTGACGCACCAGCTGGACCTGGTTGACGGTGGCGAGACTGTCCGTCACCGCCTGCCGCAGCCGGGCGTGCGCCGCGCCGTCGCTGAACAGCGCGTTGGGGCGGTAGGCCATCATCGGCAGCGCCGGGCTGTCGGCGGGCACCCGCCCCTCGTTGAGGGCGTTCCAGCGACGCGCGTCCCGCACGAACGAGCCGGGGTTCTGCAGGATGTAGAGGGCGGCGTCGTAGCTGGTGACCAGCTCGACCTCGACGTCCGGCGCGATGTCGACCGGAGCGCTCGGCCCCTTCGAGCGCAGCTGGGCGTAGTGCCGCTCGGGGTCGGAGCCGAACTCGGGCCCGTACAGCCGTATGTTGCCGTGAGCGGGGCAGCCGGCCGGTGTCCCGGACGGGTCGAAGTGCTGTTGCATGCCGTGGCTCCTAGCCGAGGGTGGTCATGAGGTGCTGTACGAGGGTGATCAGCGCCTGTGCCGAGGAGCCCTGGTCGCGCACGTCGCAGCGGACGACCGGGGTCTCCTCGGAGAGGTTGAGCGCCTCACGTACCTCGTCGAGCGGATAGTCGGGGGTGCTGTCGAAGTGGTTGACACCGATGGCGTACGTCAGGCCGAACTGCTCGACCAGGTCCAGGATCGGGAAGCTCTCGTGCAGCCGCTCGGGGTCCACCAGGACCAGCGCGCCCAGCGCACCCCGGGACAGCCCCTCCCACATCTCCTTGAAGCGTTCCTGGCCCGGGGTTCCGAAGAGGTAGAGGACCAGGCTCTCGCTCAGGGACAGACGCCCGAAGTCCATCGCCACGGTCGTGGTCGTCTTGTCCGGGGTGCCCGAGAGGTCGTCGAAGCCCTCGCTCGCCTCGGTGATCTCCTCCTCGGTCTGCAGCGGCTCGATCTCGGAGATGCTGCCGATGCAGGTGGTCTTCCCGACCCCGAAGTGGCCCACGACGAGGATCTTCACGGAACGGGAGACGGCTGGATCCAGATACACGAATTACGCTCCGAATCGGGTCTTCAGGCCATCGAGCACGGCGGTGAGCAGTTCGCGGTCGACACGTTCGGCACGCGGCGCCGGATTCCTCACATAGAGCAGGCCGTCCTCTGCCATCTGCGCCAGCAGGATGCGCACGATGCCCAGCGGCAGCCGTGTGTAGCCGGAGATCTCGGCCACGGACAGGAAGCCCTCGGCGATCAGGTCCATGACCGCTCTGGCTTCCGGAGACAGCGTGCGGGCGGCGGCCTCGGTGCCCTCCTGGGCGGTGACGAGCGTGGTGTGCTCGTACTCGTGGTCCGCGGGCAGCGCACGTCCCTTCGCGATGACGAACAGCGGGACTAATGCGGACGTCAGTTCCAGCTCGCTGTCCGGTTCGTCATGCATCGCCGGCCTTCCCTCCCTGCGCTACCTGCCGTGTGGTGAGCCTGGGTGCCACATCGCTCAGCCGAGTGGTGAACTCCTCGATGTCACAGTCGTGGGCGGCGGCCGCCGCGAGAAAGGCGCCCTCACCGGCCGCGACCAGGAAGATCCAGCCGTGCTGGAACTCGATGACGGTCTGCCGCCACCCCTCGTCCCGCCGCCCGCCGGCGAACGGCGCGGTCGCCCGGCTGTAGGCGTGAATGCCCGTCATGGCGGCGGAGATGGTGTCCGCCAGGTCCCGGCCGATCCCGCCGCTCGCCCCACGGGGCAGACCGTCGGCCCCGAGCAGCAGCGCGTGCCGGGCACCGCGCACGGAGGCGATCAGCTGGTCCAGCTCTTCGAGGACGAACCCCGACCCGCCCGCCCCGTCGCTGCGGTTCGCGGCCTCGGCCCGCTCCAGGGCCGAGTCGCCGCCGCTCACCCGGGGCGCCGAGGTGAGGTTGTTGCCCAGCCGCGCGACCAGCCGGTTCATCCGGAAGGAGATCTGCTGCATGTCGACGTCGGGTTCCGCGGCGGCGGCCAGATACGTGCCCTGCCCGGCCCCGATCAGGAACACCCAGCCGTGCGTGAACTCGATGACCGTCTGGCTCCACTGCCGGTCCTCGGTCGGCCCGGCGAAGTGGGCGGTGGCACGGCTGAGCGACTGCATCCCCGCCATGGCGGCGGCGATGGTCCGTACGTCCCCGTCGACCAGGCCGTCCGTCACCCCCCGCGGCAGCCCGTCCGCGGACAGCACCACGGCGTGCCGGGCCCGGGGGACGTTGTCCACGATGTCCTGGACCATCCAGGACATGTCCGTAGTAGTCATGCGCCTTCGGACCCTTCGGGTGTCGGGGCGTCCAGGTCACGGCCGGTCAGTGTGCCGCGCTGGAACGCCCCGAGGCCCCCGCCGCCGGAACCCTGGGCCGGCCTCCTCGGCGAGGCTGCCGTCCCGCCGCCTTCGGAGGGCACGCTGGCGATCGGCGACTTGCGGGCGCCGCGCTTGGGCAGGCCGTGCACGGTGCGGGCGCCGCCCTGCTCACGCCCCTCGACCCGTCGGATGCTGCTCACCGGCACCTCACTGGCCGGCGGCGAGGTCTCCTCCATGGTCCACAGCTCCTCGGGCAGCAGAACGACGGCGCGTACGCCGCCGTAGCGGGAGACTCCCGTGACGTCCACCTTGAAGCCGTACTGACGGGCGATCAGGCCGACGACGGGGAAGCCGAACTTGGGCTGGGTGCCGAGCTGGGACAGCCGGGGCACCTCGTCGCCGGACAGCAGCGCGGTCGCCGCCTGCCGGTCCTCGTCACTCATGCTGACGCCGGCGTCGTCGATGATGATGCACAGGTTCTTCTGGACCCGCTGGAACGTTACCTCGATCGGCGCCTCGGCCTGCGAGAAGCTGGCGGCGTTGTCGAGCAGTTCGGCGACGGCGAGGGCCACCGGCGCCACCGCGGACGCCTTCAGCGCGATGCCGCTCGGCTGCATGATCTCGACCCGGTGGAAGTTGCGGATCTGGCTCTGGGCGCTGCGCACCACGTCGTAGACGCTGGCGGGCTGGCTGCGCCGGCCGAGGGGCGCACCGCACATGACCGCGATGCCCTGGGCCTTGCGGGCCATCTGCGCGTTGGCGTGGTTCACGTCCATCAGGTCGGTCAGGACGCTGTGCCCGCCGTACTTGCGCTGGATCTCGTCCAGCAACGCCGTCTGTTCGGCCGCGAGGCTCTGCAGGAAGCGGGCGGCGCCCTTGAGGACCGCCTTGGTGCTCTCCTCCGCCGCCTGCTCGGCCTCCCCGATGACACCGTCCTGCTCGTCCCGGACCCGCTGCAGTTCTCCCTGCATACGGCCGAGCTCGCCCTCGGTGTATCTGAGCCGCTGTGCCAGCGCGGCCTCGGCTTCCCTCTTCTTCGCCCCCAGTGCGGAGTTGCGGAGCGTGAGGGCCACGACTGCGGCTACGGCTATCGCCGCTATCGCAACCAGACACCAGATAAGCGCGTCTTGACTCATGGAAACCTTTCCCGGCGCGTGGCATGCAGGCGTCGACGGATACAGCTCGCGAGGATCCGCAACCCGTCACAGGGGACGCATGACTGTTGGTGCGAAGAGCAGACCACCTCAGGCGGGTTGTGCCTGAGCGAAGTGGATCAAGGTCGCAGACGGCGGAATGCTATCACTCTCAAACATTGGCCTTGAGGCCGCCTTTGAGGTCTCCACAGGGTCAACAGATGGGTCACCAAAGCCGGTTGGCAACCGTTCATGATCACTGGTGACAGGGTGTGACCGAGGGTACGGCGGGGTGGAACATGCGATCCGGGCGCGAGAAGGGCGCCTGCGGGCAGATGCTGCCCTGGCCAGGCGCCCTTTCCTGAGCTACGGCTTCTAGAAGAAGCCGAGCTTCTTCGGCGAGTACGACACCAGGAGGTTCTTCGTCTGCTGATAGTGCTCCAGCATCATCTTGTGCGTCTCACGGCCGATGCCCGAACCCTTGTAGCCACCGAACGCCGCGTGGGCCGGGTACGCGTGGTAGCAGTTGGTCCACACGCGGCCCGCCTGGATGGCGCGGCCCGCGCGGTACGCCGTGTTGATGTCCCGGGTCCACACACCCGCGCCGAGCCCGTAGAGCGTGTCGTTCGCGATCTTGATGGCGTCGTCGAAGTCGTCGAAGGACGTCACCGAGACGACGGGACCGAAGATCTCCTCCTGGAAGATCCGCATGCGGTTGTCGCCCTCGAAGATCGTCGGCTGGACGTAGTAGCCGCCCTTCAACTCACCGTCGTGCTCGATGCGTTCGCCACCCGTGAGGATCCGGGCGCCCTCCTGCCGGCCGATGTCCAGATAGGAGAGGATCTTCTCCAACTGGTCGTTGGACGCCTGCGCGCCGATCATCGTGTCCGTGTCCAGCGGGTGGCCGGTCCTGATCTGCTCGGTGCGGGCGACGGCCGCCTCCATGAACTCGGCGTACTGGCCGCGCTGCACCAGCGCCCGCGACGGGCACGTGCACACCTCGCCCTGGTTGAGCGCGAACATGGTGAAGCCTTCGAGCGCCTTGTCCCGGAAGTCGTCGTTCGCCGCCCAGACGTCGTCGAAGAAGATGTTCGGGGACTTGCCGCCGAGTTCGAGGGTCACCGGGGTGATGTTCTCCGAGGCGTACTGCATGATCAACCGGCCGGTCGTCGTCTCGCCGGTGAACGCCACTTTGGCCACCCGGGAGCTGGATGCCAGCGGCTTGCCCGCCTCCACGCCGAAGCCGTTGACGATGTTCACGACGCCTGGTGGCAGCAGGTCCGCGACCAGGCTCAGCCAGTAGTGGATCGACGCCGGGGTCTGCTCGGCCGGCTTGAGCACGACCGCGTTGCCCGCCGCCAACGCCGGAGCGAGCTTCCACGTCGCCATGAGGATCGGGAAGTTCCACGGAATGATCTGCGCGACCACTCCGAGCGGCTCGTGGAAGTGGTACGCCACCGTGTCGTCGTCGACCTCGCCGAGCGAGCCCTCCTGCGCCCTGATCGCCCCCGCGAAGTAGCGGAAGTGGTCGATGGCCAACGGGATGTCGGCCGCCAGTGTCTCCCGTACTGGTTTGCCGTTCTCCCAGCTCTCGGCGACGGCCAGCTTCTCCAGGTTCGCCTCCATCCGGTCGGCGATCTTCCACAGGATGTCGGCACGCTCGGTCACCGAGGTCCGTCCCCAGGCGGCCGCGGCCGCGTGCGCCGCGTCGAGCGCCCGCTCCACGTCCTCCGCCGTGCCCCGCGCGATCTCGGTGAACGGCTGCCCGTTCACCGGTGACGGGTTCTCGAAGTACTGCCCCCGGATCGGCGGCAGGTACTCACCGCCGATGAAATGGTCGTAGCGCGCCTGGTAGGAGACGATCGCGCCCTCGGTGCCGGGCGCCGCGAAACGGGTCATACTGCTCTGCCTCCCGAAGAAGCGCTGCCCGCCGTTGGGCAGCTCTCGCCGCGAGGCTAGGAACGGCGAGGTTGCAAGTACGTTGCGCGCAGCTGGCAGCTGGCAGCTGGCAGCTGGCAGCTGGCAGCCGGGAGCGTGGCGGGCGGTCGGGAGCCGGGAGGGCGGGCGAGAGGTCGGTCAGGGCGCCGGTCAGTGCGCCGGGCGGTGCCGCCAGGCGGGCGACGCTGCCGACAACTCGCACTCCAGCGCCGCCAGCCGCGACCGCACCGCGGGCGTGGGGCGTACGGCGGCGAGTGCCCGCCATACGTCGAGGTCGTCCTCGCCCCACGGGGCGTGCGCCCAGTCGGCCAGCAGGTCGGGGTCGCGACGGGCGATGAGCGCCGTACGGAGACCGTCGGCGAGGCGCCGTCTGAGCCGCACCACCGCCGGCGCCTGGGAGCCGGGCAGCAGCGGGCCCGTGTAGGCCATGGCCGCCCCGGTGACCGCGCCGGCCTCCAGGCGACGCTCGACGACGGTCACGTCCGACTCGACCGGCACCGTGAGCCGGTACGGCCGCGATCCGAACAGGCCGGGGCCGAGGACCCGGCGCAGTCGGGCCAACTCGGCCCGCAGGGTCACGGGCGTCACCGACTCGTCCTCGTACAGCGAGCACAGCAGCTCGTCACCGGTCAGGCCCTCCGGATGACGGGCCAGCAGCACCAGGATCTCGCTGTGCCGGCGACTGAGTCTGACCCTGCGGCCGCCGATGAGCAGCCGCGCCTCGTCGCGGCCCAGCGCGCACAGCTCGGGCGCGTCGGCGGCCGGCGACTGCGGGGCGAGCAGCGCCAGGTGGGACTCCGCGGCGCGCGCGACCGCCTGCACGAACCCCAGGCTGTGCGGATGCGCGAGCCCGTCGCCACCGGTGATGTCCACCGCCCCGAGCACCCGCCCGGTGCGCGGATCGTGCACCGGTGCCGCCGCACAGGTCCAGGGCTGCACCCGGCGGATGAAGTGCTCGGCCGCGAACACCTGCACCGGCCGGTCCACGGCCACCGCCGTACCCGGCGCGTTCGTCCCGACGGCGGTCTCCGCCCACCGCGCACCCGGCACGAAGTTCATCCCTCCCGCCCGTCGCCGGGTCGTCGGATGGCCCTCGACCCACAGCAGCCTGCCGTGCGCGTCGCACACCGCGAGCAGATGCTCGCCGTCGGCGGCGAACGTGCCCAGCAACTCCCGGAACAACGGCATCACCCGGGCCAGCGGATGCTCCGCGCGGTACGCGCCGAGATCGCTGTCCGCGAGTTCCACGCTCGCCGTCCCGTCCGGGCCCACCCCGGCCCGCGCGGAACGCCGCCACGAGTCCGCCACCACGGCACGCACCGGCTGGGGCACGGTACCCACCTCGGTGAACGTCTCATGCGCCCGACGCAGTACCCGTACCCGCTCGGCAGGGTCGGCCCCCGGCTCCAGGGCCACCCATGGTTCGCTCAACTCGGCCTCCCGGAAGGCGATGCGGCTGGGGACATCGTCACTCCGGGTGCGCACTCGGACAACCTTTTCGACCCGGCTCACCCGAACGATGGGCCTGCCCGGGGCCCGGCCGTGCGCACCGTGCACGTCCTCAGACGGCGTTGACCAGTCGTATGTAGCGGGCCCAGTCCCAGTTCGGCCCGGGATCGGTGTGGTCCGTGCCCGGCACCTCGTAGTGCCCGATGATGTGCGCGCGGTCCTTCGTTATGCCGTGTCTGGCGCAGATGGCCGCCGTGAGCCGGGCGGACGCCTCGTACATGACGTCCGTGAAGTAGCCGGACTCGTCCACCCAGCCCTCGTGCTCGATGCCGACGCTCCGCGTGTTGTGGTCCCAGTCACCGGCGTGCCAGGCGATGTCCGACTCGCGGACGCACTGGGAGGTGTGCCCGTCGGCGGACCGGACGACGTAGTGGGCGGAGACCTTCTTCTTGGGGTTCTCGAAGAGGAACAGGGTCTTGGTGTAGGTGGTCTGTGTCATGTGGATGATCACCTGATCGACGGGGTGGATCATAGGGCGGTTCGCCGCCGTGTAGTTTGCGGCGTTCGCCGGCCGCCACTCGGCGAGCGGGTAGTCCGGTCCGGGGACGTGCGCCCCGGCTTGCCATTCGGGGAGCAGGGCGTAGGGGACGACGGCGAGGGCGGCGCCCTGGAGGAGCTGACGTCGGCTGGGGCGTCGTCTTTCACGGTTCAAGGGCGGTACTGCCTTTCGGAGTTGAGTTCAGCCGGGGGCGCCGGGCCCGTCCCCCCTTCCTGCACGCGAGGTGTCCCCGTCGCCGTGCCACGACGGTTGCGCCCCGCGTGAATCACGGTACGGCGCCAACGGGTTGGGCAGAGCGGCGAGCCGGGGTTCCGTGGACAGCCCCCCGACTGTGGATAACTCGCTCACCCACATGAGTGAACTCGGCCTGGAATCAGGCGCGTTCCGCGACCGCCACCGGATCGTCCAGCACGCCGCGCACCACCGAGTGAGCGGCCCCCAGCAACGGCCCCTCGGGACCCAGCCGCGACACGGACACCGGGCAGGCGGGCCCGGCGGTGCGCCGGTCCAGCTCGGCCTCCAGCGAGGGCAGCAGCCACGGCGCCAGCCCGGCCAGCGCACCGCCCAGCACCACACTCTGCGGGTCCAGCAGATTCACCGCGCCCGTCAGCGCGATACCGAGCGCCGTTCCGGCGTCGCGCAGGGCGCGCCGTACGTCCTCGTCGCCCTCGGCGGCTCGGCCCGCGAGCAGTCCGACGCGATCCTCGCCCGGCTCCAGCCCGGCCGCACGCAGCACCGCCTCCTCACCGGCGTACTGCTCCAGGCACCCGCGTCCCCCACAGGGGCATCCGGGCCCGTCCGGCTGGACGGGCACGTGCCCCAACTCGCCCGCGAAACCGTGCGTTCCACGCAGCAGCCCGCCGTCCACCACGACCGCCGCGCCGATGCCGATCTCCGCCGACACATGCAGGAAGTCACGCGGAGTGCCCTCGCCGAGCCAGAGTTCGGCGAGGGCGCCGAAGTTGGCCTCGTTGCCCACGGTGAGCGGGAAGTCCACGGGAAGCAGATCGCCGAGATCCCGGTCGCGCCAGTGGAGGTTCGGGGCGCGTACGACCGTACGGGCGTCCCGCGCCACCAGACCCGGCACGGCCACCGCGAGACCGGCGGGCCACAGCCCTTCGCGCTCGGCCTCGGCGACGACCTGGCGTACCAGCTCGCCGAGTTCCTCGATCACGGGCTCGGGGTCCCGGCCCCGGTTCGCGCCGTGCCGCACCGCCCTGGACCGCACCTCGCCGCGCAGATCGACCGCGCAGACGGCGAGATGGTCGACACCGACCTCCGCCCCGATCCCGGCCGGGCCGCGCCCGCTGACGGCCAGTGCCGATCCGGGACGTCCCACCCGGCCCGGCCGCTCGGGACCGAGCTCCTCCAGGAGTCCCGAGCGGATCAGCTCGTCGACGAGGGTGGACACGGCCGCGCGGGTCAGCCCGATGCGGGAGGCGACGGCGGCACGCGAGAGCGGGCCCTCGGCGCTGACGGTGTGCATCACCTTGGCGAGGTTGCGGCGCCGCATGCCCTGCTGGGTGTTGGGCAGCGCCCGCCCCCCGCCGGTCGGGTGGGCCTCGTGCAGCGGTGCGGTCATGCCTCCGTCAGTCCTCAATGCGCCTCGGGGCTCCGCTCCAGCAGCGGGGCCGCGTCGGAGAGTACCCCGCTGATCCTGGCCAGCGTCTCCTCGTCGCGCTCCACGGCGTCGAGTACGGGCCCCCGAGTGGTGTTCCAGCGCCGGGCCACCGCCGCCGGATCCTCGCCGGTCAGCAGGCCGGCCGCCTGGGCGGCGGCGCCGAGCGCGACCAGTTCCTTGGCCTCGGGGACCTGCACCGGACGCCCCGAAAGCCGGCGTACGGTCTGCTGCCAGGCCGTGCCCCGGGCGCCGCCGCCGATCAGCAGCAGGGGCGCCGAGCGGTCCGCGTCGTCGTCCAGGACCAGGTCCAGGGCGCCGAGCAGCGCGTGCACGGCACCGTCGTAGGCGGCCTGGAGGAGCTGGCCGGCGGTCGTGTCGTGGCGCAGGCCGTGCAGGAGGCCGGAGGCGTTCGGCAGGTTCGGGGTGCGTTCGCCGTCCAGGTAGGGCAGGAGCGTGAGGCCGGTGGTGGGTTCCACGGCCTCGCGGTCGAGGCCCAGCAGGGTGGCGAGACGGTCGACGGCGAGCGTGCAGTTGAGGGTGCACGCCAGCGGCAGCCAGTCGCCGTGCGCGTCGGCGAAGCCCGCCACCGTGCCGGTCGGGTCCGTGGGGCGGCGCTTCGACACCGCGTACACCGTGCCCGACGTGCCGAGGCTGAGCACCGGCATGCCGGGACGCAGGCCGAGTCCCAGCGCGGCGGCGGCGTTGTCGCCGGTGCCCGGCGCGACCAGGGTGCCCTTGGAGAACGGCAGGTCATGGCTGTCGCGCACGGTTCCCGCCACCTCCCCGGAGCGGACCACGCGGGGCAGCATCGCCGGGTCGAGCCCCACGCGCGCGAGGATCTCCTCGTCGTACGACTCCGTCCCCGACGCCCACCAACCCGTGCCGGAGGCGTCGCCGCGGTCGGTGGTGCCCTGTCCCGTGAGACGTTCGGTCAGGTAGTCGTGGGGGAGGCGTACCGCCTTGGTGGCCCGGACGGACTCCGGCTCGTTCTCGGCCAGCCAGGCCCACTTCGTCACAGTGAAGGAGGCGGCCGGGACGGAGCCGGTGCGTTCGGCCCAGAACTTCGCGCCGCCCAGCTCCTCGGTCAGCCGGCGTGCCTGCGGCGCCGAGCGCACGTCGTTCCACAGCAGGGCCGGACGGACCGGCTCGCCCCGGTCGTCCAGGGTGACCAGGCCGTGCTGCTGCCCGCCGATCGACACCGCGGCGGCCTCGCGCGCCGCGTCGCCGCACTGGCGCAGCGCCTCGCACAGGGCGTCCCACCACTGGCGCGGGTCGCTCTCGCGGCCGGCTCCGGAGGACACCGTGTGCGGTGCCTGGCCGCTCGCGACGACCCGGCCCGTCGAAGCGTCGACGACCAGCGCCTTGGTGGACTGGGTGGACGTGTCCACGCCGACTACGAGCGGACCCTCGGCTGCTGACATCGGGCTCTCCCTTTTTCCGCGGCTCTACGGGATCTGACCTGCTGTTTCGAGGGCGCCCGGAGTGTCGTGCACCGGACCGCACCCCGTCGGGGACATCTTGTCCCTTCCCAGGGACGCGTGGGCATACTAATTTGTAAAGCGCCATGACGAAATAGTCGTAGCGAGTCGTGCAAGCAGTCGTCAGCAAGCAAGGAGCCGCGGCATGAGCTACCAGCCCACCCCCGAGGACAGGTTCACCTTCGGCCTGTGGACCGTCGGCTGGCAGGGGCGGGACCCCTTCGGCGACGCCACCCGCCGTGCCCTCGACCCGGTCGAGACGGTGCGGCGCCTGGCCGAGCTCGGCGCCCACGGCGTCACCTTCCACGACGACGACCTGATTCCCTTCGGGTCCTCCGACACCGAGCGCGAGGCGCACATCAAGCGCTTCCGCGAGGCCCTCGACGCCACCGGCATGAAGGTGCCGATGGCCACCACCAACCTCTTCACCCACCCCGCCTTCAAGGACGGCGCGTTCACCGCCAACGACCGCGACGTGCGCCGCTACGCCCTGCGCAAGACGATCCGCAACATCGACCTGGCGGTCGAGCTGGGCGCCGAGACATACGTCGCCTGGGGCGGCCGCGAGGGCGCCGAGTCCGGCGCCGCCAAGGACGTACGCGTCGCCCTGGACCGCATGAAGGAGGCCTTCGACCTCCTCGGCGAGTACGTGACCTCCCAGGGCTACGACCTGAGGTTCGCGATCGAGCCCAAGCCGAACGAGCCGCGCGGCGACATCCTGCTGCCCACCGTCGGCCACGCGCTCGCGTTCATCGAGCGCCTGGAGCGCCCCGAGATGTACGGCGTCAACCCCGAGGTCGGCCACGAGCAGATGGCCGGGCTCAACTTCCCGCACGGCATCGCACAGGCGCTGTGGGCGGGCAAGCTCTTCCACATCGACCTCAACGGCCAGTCCGGCATCAAGTACGACCAGGACCTGCGCTTCGGTGCCGGAGACCTGCGCGCCGCGTTCTGGCTGGTCGACCTCCTGGAGAGCGCCGGATACGCCGGGCCCCGCCACTTCGACTTCAAGCCGCCGCGGACCGAGGACCTCGACGGCGTGTGGGCGTCGGCCGCCGGCTGCATGCGCAACTACCTCATCCTCAAGGAGCGTTCGGCGGCCTTCCGGGCCGACCCGGAGGTCCAGGACGCCCTGCGCGCCGCACGCCTGGACGAGTTGGCGCAGCCCACGGCGGCCGACGGCCTCAAGGCGCTGCTCGCCGACCGCACGGCCTTCGAGGAGTTCGACGTCGAAGGGGCCGCCGCGCGCGGGATGGCCTTCGAGCGGCTCGACCAGCTGGCCATGGACCACCTGCTGGGTGCCCGCGGCTGAGTACACGCGCGCGCGTGCCCGACCGCGTGTGACCACCCGCTCGCCGGACGCCTCGGGCGCCGGGGATCCGGTCACACGCGGTCCCGGCGGTTGACCGATTTCCGCGCGGAATGTTCCGGAACCATGCGATCCATGCCATGGGCCCGTATCAACTCCCGCGCGGGGGTCGCGTGCCGATCGCCACGGGGCGACCCTTGACGGTATGGCCATGCCGCCCGTACCGCCTCAGCCGCCAGGACCGCCGGGTGACACGCCGCCTCCGGGCGGTGGCTTCGGACCGTCTACCGGAGGTTACGGACCCCCTCCAGCAGACAGCGGCCCACCCACATACGGTGGCTGGCCTCCGCAGGAACCGCCCGGCGGAGGCGGACCGGGGCGGCGGCGTAGTCCACTGATCATCCTGCTCGTCGTGATCGTCGCCGTCGGAGCCGTCCTGGCCGTGGTCCTGATGGCCTCGGGCAGCGACGACTCACCCGGCGAGAAACCGCCCGCCGAGAGCACGAGCAGCTCGCCCAAGCCGTCCTTCAGCATCCCGACAGAGCTCCCCACCAAGCTGCCGAGCGAACTGCCGACATCGCTTCCTTCCGGGTTCCCCACGGAACTGCCGAGCGGCCTTCCCAGCGACCTCGAATCGCTTCTCCCGTCGCTGGCGGACGAGCTGCCCTAGCCGCAGCCCGGCTCCTCCGAGGCCGTAACCCCCGCCGAGGCCAGTGCGGTTGCCGGATCCTGCGCAGGGCCTCCTGCGGGCACCCAGCGGCTCCGCTCCCTGCGGTACGGCCACCACCGCCCGTCCCGCCCCAGGCGCAGTTGCCGCTGTGCTCCGACGACCGTCCACCGGTTGCCCTTCGCCCGCAGCGACGGCCGTTCGTCCGCGTCCCAGGTGGTCTCCAGGGCGGCACGCGCGCGTGCGAGCGTCTCGCCCTCCACGGTCCACTCCTCGTCCAGTACGGACAGCGCGGCGACACCTCCCAGATGCCAGGCGCGTACGGCGATCTCCAGCCCTTCCCGGCCACGTCCCGATCCCTCGGCCAGCCGCTCCGCCACGCCGGCGACGGGGGAGTCGCCGACGAGGGAGTCGCCGTCGGGGGAGCCGGCGGCGAGGCGTACCGCGTCCTGACCTATCGTCAACTCCGCTTCGACAGCGTGCTGTTCATGACCCGATCGCAAGGCTTCCGTGAGCATGCGGTGTGCCGCCGCAGCGGTCCGGGCGGCCAGGAACTCCAGCGCGGCCGGGGCGACGCCGGGCTCGGGAGGCGTCTCGGTGTCCAGGGACGGCGGCAGTCCAGGCCCGGCGGGCAGCTGGGGCACAGCGGGCAGCGGTGGCAGGATCTCGCCGGTCGCATACGCCTCCTCGGCGTCCACGCCTTCGGCCTCGGCCGCCGCGGACCGTTCGGACGGTGGGCCGGCGGGTGCCGTGCCGCGGGCCTGGAGGTCGTCCAGGAGGCCGCGTTCGCCCCGTCCGCGCATCAGCAGCAGCACGAAGGGGTCCTGGTCCACCAGGCGTGCCATCTGGTAGCAGAGGGCAGCCGTGTGCCCGCAGTGGTCCCAGGCGCCGCAGCCGCACTCCGGATCCAGATCGCCCATGCCCGGCAGCAGTTCGATGCCCGTGGCCGCCGCGTCCTCCACCAGGTGCGGAGGCATCTCGCGGTCCAGCAGCGCGGCGACGTGCCCGGCCCGCTCGACAGCCATGTCCAGGAAGCGGTCCCACTGCTCGCCGGTCAGCTCCTCCAGCAGCACGTCGGCCCGGTGCGCCGTACGGTCGCGGCCCTGTACGACGGCCGTGATACGCCCCGGACGCACCGACACCGCGCCGACAGCGCCCGCGCGCGCGAGTCTGCGGCCCGCCTTGAGCTGCCCGGAGTCCAGCGCCGTCTCCTCCAGCGCCTTCAGCCAGGCCTGACCCCACCACGTCCGCGCGAACCCGCGCCCGTGCGCGGGCGGCAGCGCGGCGAACGTGCGCTCCATGTCACCGTCGTGTCCAGTCATCGGGCGCCCCCTCGCAGTTCCACCAGATCGGCCAGCTCCGCGTCCGTCAGCTCGGTGAGCGCCGCCTCGCCGGCGCCGAGCACCGCGTCGGCCAGCTCCCGCTTTCGGCTCAGCATGTCGGCGATACGGTCCTCGATGGTTCCCTCGGCGATCATCCGGTGCACCTGCACGGGCCGGGTCTGGCCGATGCGGTACGCGCGGTCGGTGGCCTGCGCCTCGACGGCGGGGTTCCACCAGCGGTCGTAGTGCACGACATGTTCGGCGCGGGTGAGGTTCAGGCCGGTACCCGCGGCCTTCAACGACAGCAGGAAGACCGGCACTTCACCGTCCTGGAAGCGCCGCACCAGAACCTCGCGCTCGGCGACGGGTGTGCCGCCGTGCAGGAACTGCGAGGGCGTGCCGCGAGCCGCCAGGTGCTGTTCGAGGAGGCGTCCCATCCGCACGTACTGCGTGAAGACCAGGACGCTCGCCCCCTCGGCGAGGATCGTGTCGAGCAACTCGTCCAGCAGCTCCAGCTTTCCGGAGCGCCCGGCGATCCTCGGCCGCTCCTCCTTGAGGTACTGCGCCGGATGGTTGCAGATCTGCTTCAGGCCCGTCAGGAGCTTCACGATCAGACCGCGCCGAGCCATGCTGTCGGCGCCGGCGATCTCCGCGAGCGTCTCGCGGACCACCGCCTCGTACAGACCCGCCTGTTCGGCGGTGAGGGACACGGCACGATCGGTCTCCGTCTTCGGCGGCAGCTCGGGTGCGATCCCCGGGTCCGACTTGCGTCGGCGCAGCAGGAACGGGCGTACGAGGCGGGTGAGGCGCTCGGCGGCGGCCGGGTCCTGCCCGCCCTCGACCGCCTGGGCGTAGCGCGTTCGGAAGGTGCCGAGGCGGCCCAGCAGGCCGGGCGTCGTCCAGTCGAGGATCGCCCACAGTTCCGAGAGGTTGTTCTCGACGGGGGTGCCGGTGAGCGCCACGCGTGCGCGTGCGTCGATGGAGCGCAGCTCCCGTGCGGTCGCCGAGTACGGGTTCTTCACGTGCTGGGCCTCGTCCGCCACGACCATGCCCCACGGCACCCCGGCCAGGCGGCGCGCGTCCAGGCGCATCGTGCCGTACGTGGTGAGCACGAACTCCCCGTCCGTCACCGCGTCCAGATCGCGCCGGGAGCCGTGGAAGCGGCGCACACGCGTGCCGGGCGCGAACTTCTCGATCTCGCGCTGCCAGTTGCCCATCAGGGACGTCGGGCACACCACCAGCGTCGGACCGGCCGACGAGGCGTCGGACTGCCGGTGAAGATGCAGCGCGATCAGCGTGATCGTCTTGCCCAGGCCCATGTCGTCGGCCAGACAGCAGCCCAGGCCCAGGGACGTCATCCGGGCCAGCCAGTTCAGGCCGCGCCGCTGGTAGTCCCGCAGCGTGGCGTCAAGGGCGGCCGGCTGACTCACCGGCTCCTGCCCCTCGGGGTCCGCGAGCCGCTCGCGCAGCGCCGCCAGCCAGCCCGTGGCCTGGACCTCGACCTGGCGTCCGGCGACCTCCGTGGAACCGGTCAGCGCGGCGCCGAGGGCGTCGATGGGCGTCACCTTGTGGTCCTGCTGCGCGCGGGCGCGACGTACCTCGTCAGGGTCGACGAGGACCCACTGGTCGCGCAGTCGCACCACGGGGCGGTTCGCCTCGGCGAGACGGTCCAGCTCCTCGCGCGTGAGCCGCTGGTCGCCCATGGCGAACCACCAGTTGAAGGCGAGCAGTGCGTCGGCGGACAGCAGCGACGGGGTGTCGGAGAAGATCCTGCCGGGCACGGTCTCGTCGTCCGGCGGACCGATCACCGCGCGGGCGGTCAGCCTGTGAGCCAACTCCTGGGGCCAGTGCACGTCGATGCCGGCTCCGGCGAGCGTCCGAGCGCCCTCCTGAAGGAGGTCGGTCGCCTCGTCGTCGGCCAGTTCCACCGCGTCCGGGACGGCAGCGGCGAGCAGCGGTGTGAGCGGTGCCCAGGCGCGGGCCGCGCGACGCAGCGCCAGCAGGGTGTCCATCCGCGCGCGTGGGCCGAAGGCACCGGAGTCCGCCCATACGTCGGCGGCGTCCGCGACCAGCGTCGGATCGCTCACGCTGTGCACCTGCAGCACTGCCCGGAACGACAGTGCCGCGTCGTCCGAGGTCGCCGTGGCGAGGCCGGGCACCTCGAGCCGTAGGGACAGCCGCACGCCCGCGTCGTGACCGGAGGCGACGTCCGCGGCCCACGCACGCTGACCGGGCACGTGCTGCGGGTCCCGCGCGGCGTAGGCGGGCCCGCC
Source organism: Streptomyces muensis (assembly GCF_021474425.1). Lineage (GTDB taxonomy): Bacteria > Actinomycetota > Actinomycetes > Streptomycetales > Streptomycetaceae > Streptomyces > Streptomyces muensis. The sequence continues at coordinate 18,243 of NZ_JAKEIP010000053.1, forward strand.
CGTCACCAGCGCCGCCGCGGGTGACCGGGGAAGCGCGTCGGCGACCGCGTCCAGGAAGGACCGCAGCAGCCGCTCCGGATCCGGCAAGCGCAGTGGCCGCACGCCGTCCAACGGCAGGGCGTGCGCCTCGGGAGGCATCGCGGCCGCAAGCGCGCGTACCTGCTCGATGTCCTCCGGCCGCAGAGGGCCGACGCGCCAGGCGTCGTGGTCGTCCGCCGAGAGGCCCGGCAGCAGCAGCCCGCGCGCCACGAACTGGAGCGCCAGCACGGCGGCCGCACCCCAGAAGACGCCCGCTCGATGCGACCGCGCGGACGTACGCGCACGTGTGAGGACCGGCAGGGCGGCCCACACGGGCAGCAGCACGGCCGGAACGGTCACCAGCTCCACACCGTCGTCGCCGGGCAGCACGACGGCCAGCTCCTCGACGGATCCGGACGCGACGGCCGGAACGGCACCGCCGTCCGCACGCCAGAAGGCGATCCGGCCGGTGCGCGCCGGGTCACCGGGTACGAAGACGGCACGGCAGCAGGCCAGTTCGGAGATCTCGGACGGTGTTGCGTCGGGAAGCCTCGGCACAGCTCTGCGACACTCCTCAAATTTGACTACCCAGATGGAGTGGCCGACGGTACAGCACTCGGACGACTTCCGGACAAACCCAGGGTGTGACCTGGGTCACTCTCCTGTCGGCGGGGTATCTCCCTCGTGCGGAGCCCGGCACGTTGATCGCACATCGGCGACACCGGACCTCCGTGACCAGTAGGGGCCGCACCTCAGGGTCGTCTCAGGGTCGCGGTTCGGAACCGCTGGAAGCGCGGACCCGTTTTCAGGTCAGAGAGCGGCAGTGGCCGCGAAGGAGGCGACGCACATGTCGAAGAACGCGAAGATCGCCGCGGGAGGTGTGGCGGCCGGTCTCATCCTGTTGATCTGGTTGCCCTGGTGGGCCGCGCTCCTGATAGTCCTGGGAGTCCCGGCCGCCGCGTACCTCACGCTCGACCCGTCACAGCGGCGCAGGCTGCGCCGCGTCACACGCAAGGAACTCGGTCGCTGACCCTCACCCGGCCGCCCGCGCGGCCGGGATGGACAGCGGGCAGGAGTTCAGCACGTCGCCGCTCGCGGGCCTGCCGACGGTGTGGTCCGCGGGCGGTCGGGTGCCCCGCTCCACCCATGCGGCCAGCGCGTCGAAGGCCGACCGATAGCAGGGCAGGATCGGCCGGAGCCTGTCCGGGTAGGTGTCGTACAGGCCGTCGACATGAGTGCCGCCCGCGATCGTGTAGTAGCGGTGCAGTGGCCCCCGGCCGCTCGCGTCGACCATGCGCGCGTACACGTCCGAGTCGGCCGCCTTGGGCAGCAGCGCGTCCAGATCGCCGTGCAGCGTGAGCAGTGGCCGGCCGATGCGCCCGGTCAGCGCGACGCGGGCCACGGCACGACGGACGGATGCCGGGCGCGACGAGTAGTCGTACGAGGCATCGGACGGGCAGGGCGCCAGGACCTGATCCGGCGTGGTCCCGGCGGACGGGCCGGGGCAGCCGGGGTCGTATGCGGGATCGAACTCGGCGCGGTAGATCTTCTGCGTGACTCCCCAGTAGGCCTGCTCGTGATACGGCCACAGAAACTCGGAGCCGCGCGCGAAGCCGACCGTGTACAGGTCCTCGTCCCGCGCGGAGCCGAGCGTGTGTGCGACCGCCGTGGGCAGGGAGGTGAGCAGGTTGGGACCGTTCGCGGTCCACAGCGCGCCCTCCCAGTCCACGCCGCCGTCGTACAGCTCGGGATGGTTCTCCAACTGCCAGCGGGTGAGGTAGCCGCCGTTGGAGATGCCTGTCATGTACGTACGACGGGGGGCGTGCCCGTAGCGCTGGGCCACCGCCTTGCGGGCCGCCCGGGTCAGCTGAGTGGTCCGGGTGTTCCACTCGGCGACCGCGTCGCCGGGCCGCTCGCCGTCCCGGTAGAAGTCGGCGCCGTTGTTTCCCTTGTCGGTCGCGGCGTAGGCGTAACCGAGTGCGAGCACCTGGTCGGAGATCGCCGTGTCCGTCGCGTACTGCCTGCGGTTGCCGGGGGCTCCGGTGACGACCAGTCCGCCGTTCCAGCGGTCCGGCAGCCGGATCACGAACTGCGCGTCGTGACGCCGGCCGTGAGTGGCGTTGAAGCGGGAGGAGTCAGGGAAGTACCCGTCGATCTGCATCCCCGGCACCCCGGTCGGGTTCCGGGTGCCCCGGGCCGTCAGCCCTGCCTGGTCGGCCATGTCCGTGTAGGGCGTGCCGGCGAGCCCGGCCGTGGTCAGATCGGCGAGGCAGGCACTCTGCTGGAAGGCCGCGCCGGGCACCCGTACACCGTCCTGACGGGCGCAGGGCTGCTCGGCGACCGCCGCGGCCGCTGCCGGAGTCGGCTGACTGAGGACGCCGGCCAACAGCGCGGCGGCGATGCACGGAACACCTCGGGACAGGCGCATGACGGTCTCCTGGCAGCGGGGGACGGGCACATGAGGGATCGAAGCCGTGAAGGCTGCCTCATGGTGCGGTCCTGGCTCCGCGTCATCCATGGGTCGGGACCACATGGAACGCCATAGCGAGATGGGGCCACCTGACACCGACTGGTCCGTGCCGCGCCGCTGCCGTGCCGTCCGGCGCGCGGTTCAGCTGGGACGTACGGCCATTTTGTCGAGCGCTTCCAGCAGCCCGGGCAGCTCCGGCCCGCGACCCACCGGCAGGACCTCGCCGGGCTCGTCGTCAAGGAGCACGAACGCGATGTCGTCGGTCCTGGCGACGAGCGACCAGCCGGGACCGTCCGCACGCAGGGTCCGCGCGTCACCCGGGGCGAACGAGGACCGGACGCGACCGAGGGGCGGCGGGGAGTCCACGTACGCGCGAGCCTCCGCGAGGACCCTGCGGATGCCGCTGTGGCCACCAAGGGTCCTGCCTTGGCCGCCCTTGTCAGCGCCCTCGCCTTCGCCGCCGCCTTCACGCTCGCCCGCGTCCGCGGCCTCAGCAGCGTCTGCCGCCCCGCCGCCCGACGTCGCGAAGTCCGTGTCATCGATCTGCTCGCGCCAGATCGCCCACTGCAGGGCGATCTCGTCGGCGCCCAGGCGCCGCTGGGCCGGCCCCCACACGCTCGTGTCCGGCGGCGCCAACGGCGGACCGTCCGCGACCTCGGGATCGGGATCGTGCGGATCCGGCACATTGGGGGCGGCGACGGCCACCGCGAGGGGCCACCCGGGCAGCGCGGCCACGACCGTACGCTCGTCGGGTGACAGGTCGTACTCCATGCCGCAGTCCCAGGACGCGATGGCGACGGCGACCAGGGAGACGTCGTCGATGACGACCGTCCACCGGGCGCCGTCGCCGTCCTGGCCGAGGACCAGGCCGTACCCGTCGGCGAGCGGCGCGAGGCCGAGCGCCGCGCAGGCCTCCGGATAGTCGTCGCCCAGCACGCTCGGGAACTTCGCCGGCGTCAGCAACACCGCCGTGAGCACATAGAGCGCATCGTCCGCGGCGGCGACGGCCTCCTCGTCCGTCCCGGCCATCCCAGCCTCCCCATCGGTTCGTCCATCGGCGCGCACCCTAGTGCGACCGGAAGCCGCTTGTCACGACTCCCCGGCCTACCCGAGCTGCAGCTTTCCGACTGGTCGGGGCGAATCGACCGAGATCGGCCACGGTGTCAGGCCGCCGGGAGCCCCAGCAGGGTCCGGGCGACGGTCTGTGGCGACTCGTCGCGTTCCCGGGCGAGCGCGATGACGGCCCGGCACGCCAGCTCGCTCACCCCGAACGACAGCGCCTCGGGAGAGACCCACCCGGAGGCCTCGTCGATCTGATCCTGGTCGTCCTCCGCGCAGGCCGACACGTACACGGCCGCCGCCTCGAAGAGATTGTGCGTGCGCTTCTCCTTGTGCGGGCGCTCCTGCCGCATACTCTCCTCCTCCGCGTGCGGGGAACGGAGAAGTCTCGCGCACACCTCGCGCACCCTGTCCCACATGGTGACCGCCTTCCCCCTGTGTGGCTGATCCGACCGATCGTCCATCTTCCACTGTTCAACCTAGAGTTGGAGCTTCGGCTGCAGAAGGGGGCAGCGCCGTGCAGGGCTTTCCGTCAGCCGTCGTCGCCGGGCGGCGCTGAGACGTCAGTGCTCCCGGACGGCCAGTGCCAGGAAGCGGTCGTCCTCGTCGACGTACGACGTCATGCGCCACCCGGAGCCGGCGAGCAGCGGCCGGAGGTTGGGCTCGGCGCGCAGGTCGCCCGGGGTGAGCTGCCGGCCCTGGCGTGCCGCGAGCGCCGCCCGGCCGATCGGGTGGAACAGCGCGAGGACGCCGCCGCGACGCACCACGCGGGCCAACTCCCGCAGGTTCTCGGCGGGGTCGGGCAGATGCGCGACGAGGCCGGCCGCGAACACGGCGTCGAGCGATTCCGGCCGCAACGGCAGCGCGGCCACGTCGGCGAGCAGCAACTGCCCGTCCGCATCGCGTCCCGCCCGCACAGCGGCCTCCAGCATGGCCGGGGTCAGATCGGCGCCCAGAACCACTCCCGAGGGCCCCACAGCGGCACGCAGCGGCGGCAGGGCACGTCCCGTGCCGCAGCCCGCGTCGAGTACGCGGTCCCCCTCGCGCAGCCCGAGCTCGGCGACCGCGGCCGCGTAGGCGGGTCCGTCGTCCGGGAACTTGCTGTCCCAGGCGGCGGCGCGGGCCGTGAAGAACTCCTGCACATGTGTGTGGTCGTCGCTCATGTTCCGCATGATCCCTCACCGGCACGGATGACACCGCTGTGCACATGTTCGAGCGTGACGCGATCGTTCCGCTGCATCTCTGTGTCATATTCCAACAGCTTTCGAAATGCGCCCCCTTCGCGCGCCCATGGCCCGACTAGCGTCCCTGGGCCATGGGACACCTGGACCACGCCGCCCTCGGCTGGCTGACCCCCGTGCTGTCGTACGTGATGGCGTGCATAGGCGCCGCGCTGGGGCTGCGCTGCACCGTCCGCGCGCTCGGCGCCACCGGCCGGTCGCGCCGCAACTGGCTCATCACCGCCGCCTCGGCGATCGGCACCGGCATCTGGACCATGCACTTCGTGGCCATGCTGGGCTTCAGTGTCAGCGGCACCGACATCCGCTACGACGTACCGCTCACCATCGTGAGCCTCCTCGTCGCCATGGCCGTCGTCTGCGGCGGCGTCTTCGCCGTCGGGTACAGCCGTGACCGCACCCGCGCGCTCTTCCTCGGCGGGCTCACCACCGGGCTCGGAGTGGCGAGCATGCACTACCTGGGCATGGCCGCCGTACGACTGCACGGCGACGTCACCTACGACCCCGTCCTCGTCGGACTCTCCGTCCTGATCGCCATCGTCGCGGCGACGGCGGCCCTGTGGGCCGCGCTCAACATCAAGTCGCCCGTCGCCGTCACCATCGCCTCACTGATCATGGGCGCGGCGGTCAGCAGCATGCACTACACCGGGATGTTCGCGGTGAGCGTGAACGTCACACCGGCCGGCGCGATCCTGCCCGGGGCCACGGCGATGCAGTTCATCTTCCCCCTCGCCGTCGGCCTCGGGTCCTACCTCTTCCTGACCTCGGCCTTCGTCGCGCTGTCGCCCACCACGGGGGAGCGTGCGGCATCCGCGTCGGCCCAGGGATCGGTGGAGAGCGTCGCCGGCTAGCGGCGGATCCGGACCGGCGACGGGTCCGGAACAGCACGCCCCGAACCCCACTTCCGAGCGAGGAGGCCATGCGTACACCCCGTAGGACCACCGCAGTCGGCGCCCAGACGCCGTCCCAGCCCCTCGTGCGCGGCCGCCGCGCCCACGCGGGACCACCGGCCGACGAAGGCCCCGAGGAGCCCATGGGCGCGGCACTGGAGGACACACCCACGCGCGCGGAGCGCTGGCGCGTACGGCCGCGCACCGTCCGCGCCAAGATCGTCTGCCTGCTGATGGTGCCGGTCGTCTCGCTGCTGGCCCTGTGGGCCTACGCCACCGTCAGCACCGCACAGGACGTCTCCCGGCTGCGTCAGTTGCAGCGCGTGGACACCGGGATCAGGTCTCCCGCCGCGGCCGCCGTCGCCGCCCTCCAGGCCGAACGCCAGGCCGCGGTGCGCTACGCGACCGACCCGTCCGCGGGATCGAGCGACGACTACAAGAAGCTTGCGGAGGACACCGACAAGGCGGTGGCGCGGCTACGGCTCGGCGACCGCAACACCGTCGCCGACGGCGAGGAACTCCCCGCCGGAGTGGCCCGGCGACTGGAGGCCTTCGTCACCGGCGCCGAGCGGCTGAACACCGTACGGGCCGCCGTGCTCGACCGTCGCTCGGGCTGGGACGAGGCGTACGGGCGGTACACCAGGACCATCGCGAGCGCGTTCTCGGTGGGCGGCGCGCTCACCGGCATCCAGGACGCCGAGCTCGGCTCCGACGCGCGCGTGCTGCTCGAGTTCGCCCGCGCGGGCGAGGCGCTGGCCCAGGAGGACGTGGTGCTGGACAGCGCTCGCCTCGCCGGACGCCTCGACGGAGAGCGCATGCGGCTGTTCACCGGCGCCGTCGACACCCGCCGTACCCTCACCGAGTCCGCCGTGGCCGACCTGCGTGGCCCGGAACGCGCGGCCTGGCAGAGCCTCGCAGGCGGCGGCGACTACGCGACCGTGGCCGCCGTCGAGGACAAGGTCCTCGCCGCAGCGCCGGGCGCACGGGCGATCGACGTCGCGGCCGATGCCACCTGGAGCAAGGCACACGCACGCGTGCAGGACACGATGCGGACGATCGAGCGCGACGCCGGGCGCGATGTCGCGGACCGCGCCGACCCGTTCACCCGCGGTCTGCTCACCCCGGCCGGGGCCGCCGTCCTCTTCGGCCTCGTCGCCGTCGCCGCCTCACTGGTGATCTCCGTACGCATCGGCCGCGGCCTGGTCGTCGAACTGGTCAGCCTGCGCAACAGCGCCCTGGAGATCGCCCGGCGCAAACTCCCCGAGGCCATGCGCAAACTGCGCGCCGGTGAGGAGATCGACGTCGAGGCCGAGGCACCGACCGGACCGCCCGCCGAGGACGAGACCGGTCAGGTCGGCGAGGCACTGGGCACCGTCCACCGCGCCGCCCTCCGTGCTGCCGTTGAGCGTGCCGAGCTCGCCAGCGGCATCTCCGGCGTCTTCGTCAACCTCGCCCGCCGCAGCCAGGTCCTCGTGCATCGCCAACTGAGCCTGCTGGACAGCATGGAGCGGCGCTCCGACGACCCGAACGAACTGAGCGACCTCTTCCGGCTCGACCACCTCACCACCCGCATGCGACGCCACGCCGAGAGCCTGATCATCCTCTCCGGGGCGGCGCCCGGGCGGGCCTGGCGGATGCCGGTCCCGCTGACCGACGTGGTCCGCGCGGCCGTCTCCGAAGTCGAGGACTACGCGCGCGTGGAGGTACGCCAGCTCCCCGAAACGTCCGTCATCGGCGCGGCCGTCGCCGACCTCACCCACCTCCTGGCCGAGATCATCGAGAACGCCGCCCAGTTCTCACCGCCCCACACGCGCGTGCGCGTCACCGGCGAACCCGTCGGCAACGGCTACGCCGTCGAGGTCGAGGACCGGGGCCTCGGCATGGGCAAGGAGACGCTCACCGAGGCCAACCGGCGCATCGAGCAGTCCGAGGCGCTCGACCTGTTCGACAGCGACCGGCTGGGCCTGTTCGTGGTCAGCAGGCTCGCCTCCAGGCACGGCGTCAAGGTGCACCTGCGAGCCTCGCCCTATGGAGGCACGACCGCCGTCGTCCTGTTGCCCACGGCCCTGCTCCACAACGCCACGGCGGAACGTTCCCGCGGGCAGAAGGCGGCCACCGACCGGTCCGCCGATCACGAGTACGCGCGCGTGCCCGCCGCCGACCGGCACCAGGAGCCCGTCCACGCCGGCGTCGACCGGCCCGCGCTGGTGGCCTCCGCACCGGTCGTGGCGGAGCCCCGAACCGACACCCCACCCCCCGGAGTCACCACCTTGCGACTGCATCGCCCTCCGGACGACTCCGAAGCCCCCGAATCCTCCGACGACCTCCCGCGCCGCGTACGCCAGGCGAGCCTCGCCCCGCAACTGCGCGAGGAGCGCCACGACGAACAACCGCCGACGGCCACCTCCCGCGACGACCAGCAACGCACCCCCGAACTCGTCAGGGACCGCATGGCTGCCTACCGCGACGGCTGGGCGCGCGGCGGCGGCAGGCAGCCCGGCCGCGGGAGCACACCCGATTCCGCAGAGCACAGCGACGGCAGCGAAGGAGACCTCGCATGATCCAGGATCCGAGCATGAGGGCCGGCATGGGGGTCCCCCCGATGGAGCGCAACCGCGAGTGGGGGAGGTCCGGTGAACTCGACTGGCTGCTGGACGACCTGGTGCTGCGGGTGAGCGAGGTACGGCACGCCGTGGTGCTGTCCAACGACGGCCTCGCCGTGGGCGCCTCGACGGACCTGCGCCGCGAGGACGCCGAGCACCTCGCCGCGGTCGCCTCCGGCTTCCACAGCCTGGCCAAGGGCGCGGGACGGCACTTCGGCGCCGGAGGCGTGCGGCAGACCATGGTGGAGATGGACGACGCCTTCCTGTTCGTGGCGGCCGCCGGCGACGGGTCCTGCCTGGCCGTCCTCACCGCCGTCACCGCCGACATCGGACTGGTGGCGTACGAGATGGCACGGCTGGTCAAGCGCGTGGGCGAGCACCTCTACACGCCGCCGCGCGCTGCCGCGCGCCCGCCCGCGGCGGGATGAGCCGGAAGGGCGGTCCGCGCAGATGACCGAGGACACGACGGACGCCCCGCGCGAGCCGGGCAGTCAGTGGTACGACAACGAGGCCGGGCCCCTCGTCCGCCCGTACGCCATGACGGGCGGACGCACCAAACCCGGTCCCACCGGGGTCCGGTTCGATCTGATCGCCCTGGTCACACTCGACGCGGCCGCACCCGGCGCCGACGACGACACCGCGCTCGGGCCGGAACACCGGGCCCTCGTCGAACTCTGCCGGCCCGAGACGCAGTCGGTCGCGGAACTCGCGGCGGGGGCCGATCTGCCCGTGGGGGTCGTCAGGGTGCTCCTCGGCGACCTCCTGGAACTCGGCTGCGTCACCGTCAGCCGTCCGGTCCCGCCCGCGCAGCTTCCTGACGAACGAATCCTGCGCGAGGTGATCGAAGGATTGCGGGCGCTGTAGACGCCCTTTCAGAACCAGCCAAAAGCGGTCCAACCCCAGGAAGACAAGCCGCAGTTGTCATGATGCTGACTTCGCACCGTGACGTCGACCGATGCCGGTACTCCCGAGAGAAGTGATCGATGGTCTCCGAGCACCCCGACGCCTCCGACGGCGAGACCGCCGCGCTGGCGTTGAAGATACTTGTCGCCGGCGGATTCGGCGTCGGCAAGACCACCCTGGTGGGCGCGGTCAGCGAGATCAGACCGCTGCGCACCGAGGAACTGCTCAGCGAAGCCGGGCAGTCGGTGGACGACACCGACGGCGTCGACCAGAAGGTCACCACGACGGTCGCCATGGACTTCGGGCGCATCACCATCCGCTCCGGACTGTCCCTCTACCTCTTCGGCACCCCCGGCCAGGACCGGTTCTGGTTCCTGTGGGACGAACTGTCGCAGGGAGCCCTGGGCGCCGTGGTCCTCGCGGACACCCGACGCCTGGAGGACTGCTTCCCGGCCGTGGACTACTTCGAGCACCGGCACATCCCGTTCGTCGTGGCCGTCAACTGCTTCGCGGGCGCACGGACGTACGGCGCCCAGGACGTCTCACGTGCTCTCGACCTCGACCAGGGGACACCGGTCGTGCTGTGCGACGCCCGCGACCGCGACTCGGGCAAGGAGGTGCTGATCCGACTCGTCGAGTACGCCGGGCGGATGCACACCGCCCGGCTGCTGGACTCCGTGGGCTGACCGGCGTTCGGCCGCGGCAGCCGTCAGTCGGCGACGGCCTTCTCCGCCAACACCTTGTCGATCGTGACGCGGACGAGGAGTTCACCCGGCACACCGTTGCGCGCCCCGAACTCCTCCGCGCGCTCCTGGCCCATGTAACGCGCCCCGATCCGACCGGCCCAGTGCCTCAACTCCGCAAGATCCTCCGAAATCACCGCCCGTCCCCGCAACACCACGTAGTCGTACGGCGGCCGGTCGTCGTCCACGCACAACGCCACCCGGCCGTCCCGGGCCAGATTGCGGCCCTTCACACTCGACTTGCCGGTGGTGAACACCAGGTCGTCCCCGTCGAGCACGAACCAGATGGGCGTCACGTGGGGACTGCCGTCGGCCCGCACGGTCGAGAGCTTCGCGGTGCGGGTGCCCTGCGAGACGAACGCCCGCCATTCCTCATCGGTCATCTTCTGCGCCATGCCCCCATCCTCCTTGCCCACGGGCCGGATCGTCGGGAAGGGTGGCGAAGAGCTCCTCCGGCGCAGGGGGAGACATCTACACGGGGAGACCGGATCATGGCGCAGAACCAGGGACTTGGCTGGCTCCTGGACGACCTGACAGAACGCGTCGATCACGTACGGCACGCGTTGGTGCTGTCCAACGACGGTCTGGTGACGGGTGCGAGCACGGGACTGCGACGCGAGGACGCCGAACACCTCGCCGCCGTCTCGTCGGGACTGCACAGCCTGGCCAAGGGCTCGGGACGGCACTTCGGCGCGGGCAGAGTCCGCCAGACGATGGTCGAGTTCGACGACGCCGTGCTGTTCGTCACCGCGGCGGGCACCGGCAGCTGTCTGTGCGTGCTCAGCGCGGCGGAAGCCGACATCGGTCAGATCGCCTACGAGATGACCCTGCTCGTCAACCGGGTCGGTGAGCACCTCGACGTGGACGCCCGACAGCCCGAACGGAAACCTGCCACAGATCTCTGACCTGCTGGTTCGTCATCCCCCGTGGAGTTATCCACAGGCCCGCCACGAGATCCGGCGGAGCGGCTACGGTTTTGTCACCGCGAACGCACAGAGCGTGAGCGACCGACTCCACGGGGGAGACCGACCATGTCCGACACCATCACCACACCGCACCGCCTCTCCTTCACACCGAGCCGCGCGGCCCGGGAACTGGGACTGAAGCGAGGCGAGTTGGACCTCGCCGTGCACCTCGGCCTCATCCGGACGGTGCCTGACGAAGGAGGCGGAGGCGGCACAGGCAGGCGCGTCCCCCGAACCGAGATCGAGCGGGTGCGGGCGGGAGAGGGGTTTCCCGATTCGTTGCAGCACCGCGTACAGGTGGTGGGCACGGCAGCGGGCGCGGACGTCATGGGCGTACCCGCCGGCAGGTTCACGCGCCTCGCGCGCCTGGGCCTGGTGGTGCCGGTGACGTGGTACCTGAACCGCTACCGCGCCGTGGTCTGGCTGTATCTCGCCGAAGAGCTGAAGCAGGTCGCCACGGACGAGAGGAACGCCGCGCTGCTGAAGGCCCGCCGTATGCCCGAAGGGCCGCGCGGTCTGCTCGACGTCGGCCTTGACCTGCGTCCGCGCAACTGGCGTGGACGCCACCGGGGATTCCTGCTGCGACTGGCCGAGGACCCGTGGGAGAGTGCCGGCGCCCTGGCCGCCTTCCTCGATCCCGTCCAGATCGCGGAGATCGTCCCCGACCCCTACGAACGCTCGCACCTGAACCGCTTCCGGCCAGGCCCGCCTGCCTCCGGCGCGCCGGGCTCGCCCGCCTCTCTCCTCGCCGAGCGGATCATGACCGCGGACGACCCGGACGAGATCAGCCTGCTGCGGGCCGAACTGGCGGCGGCTCTGGAAGAGGCACGCGAGAGGCGGCCTGCCCCGCGGCCGACGGGGAAACGTCCCCCGGTGCCCGCGCATCCGAGGCATGTCGGCTCGCCGGGGACCGAACAGCCGGAACGACCCAGGCAGCCGGAACGATCCGGGCAGCCGGCACGACCGGGGCCGCCGGAACGACCTGGACAGCGGGAACGGAGCGAGCAGCCGGTGCGCCCCGACAGGCCGCAACCGCCACGCGGCTTGCTGAGCCGTCTCCGTCGCAGAAGCCGCCGGGCTACAACGACCTGAACAGACCCTCCTGGACCACGGACACCAGCAGACGTCCCTCCAGGTCGTAGATCCGCCCACGGGCGAGGCCACGTCCCCCGGTCGCGATCGGTGACTCCTGGTCGTACAGGAACCACTCGTCCGCGCGGAAGGGCCGGTGGAACCACATGGCGTGGTCCAGCGACGCGATGTCGAAGCTGCGCGGGCCCCACAGCGGTTCGACGGGGATGCGGACCGCGTCCAGGAGGGTCATGTCGCTGGCGTAGGTCAGCGCACAGGTGTGCACGACCGGGTCGTCGCCCAGCGGCCCGACCGCGCGCATCCACACCGCACTCCGCGGTTCGGCGTCCTTGACCTCCTCTTCGGTCCAGCGCAGCCGGTCGACATAACGAATGTCGAAGGGCTGACGCCGGGCCATCCGCTCCAACTGCTCCGGCAGCGTGCCCAGATGCTCCCGGATCTCGTCGGTGACCGTCGGCAGCGACTCCGGGTCCGGGACCTTGCGGGCCGGCGGCAGCTGGTGCTCGAAGCTCCCCTGTTCAGGCTTGTGAAAGGAGGCGGTGAGATTGAAGATCGTGCGGCCCTGCTGCACCGCGGTGACCCGACGGGTCGTGAACGACCTGCCGTCCCGGACCCGTTCGACCTGGTACACGATCGGCACACCCGGCCGCCCCGGGCGCAGGAAGTACGCGTGCAAGGAGTGCACGGGTCGGTCCCCGTCGGTGGTGCGTGCGGCGGCGACCAGCGCCTGGCCCGCGACCTGGCCGCCGAAGACCCGTTGCAGGGACTCCTGCGGGCTGCGGCCACGGAAGATGTTGACCTCGATCTGCTCCAGGTCGAGCAGGTCGACGAGCCTCTCGGCCGGGTTCGTCGTCATGGATGGGATTCTCCTGTGCTCACAGAGCTCACAGCTGGCCTACGTCGGTGACGCGGACCACGGCGCGGCCCTCCGCGTCGGAGGCGGTGAGGTCGATCTCGGCGCTGATGCCCCAGTCGTGGTCGCCGTTCGGGTCGTCGAAGATCTGGCGGACCCGCCACAGACGGTTCGCCGGCTCCTCCTCGATCACCAGCAGCTTGGGGCCACGGGCGTCGGGGCCGGTGCCGAGGTCCTCGTACTCGTCCCAGTACTTGTCCATGGCCTCGCCCCAGGCGTCGGCGTCCCAGCCGGCCTCGGCGTCCATCTCGCCGAGCTCCTCGACCTGGTCGAGAGCGGCGAGTTCGACGCGGCGGAACATCGCGTTGCGGACGAGGACCCGGAAAGCACGTGCGTTGGTGGTGACCGGCTTGACCTCGTCGGCCTTCTCCTGGGCCTCCTCGGCGGTCATCTCCTCCGGGTTGGCGAGCTGCTCCCACTCGTCGAGCAGACTGGAGTCGACCTGGCGCACCATCTCGCCGAGCCACTCGATCAGGTCCTGCAGATCCTCGGACTTGAGGTCGTCCGGGATGTTGTGGTCGAGGGTCTTGAAAGCGCTGGCGAGGTAGCGCAGCACGATGCCCTCGGTGCGGGCCAGCTCGTAGAAGGACACCAACTCCGTGAAGGACATGGCACGTTCGTACATGTCCCGGATCACGGACTTCGGCGACAGGGGATGGTCGCCGACCCAGGGGTGGCTCTTGCGGTAGGTGTTGTACGCGTGGAAGAGCAGCTCCTCCAGGGGCTTCGGGTAGGTGATGTCCTGGAGGCGCTCCATGCGCTCCTCGTACTCGACGCCGTCCGCCTTCATAGCGGCGACGGCCTCGCCCTTCGCCTTGTTCAGTTGGGCGACCAGGATCTGCCGGGGGTCGTCCAGGGTGGACTCGATGACCGACACCATGTCCAGGGCGTACGACGGCGACTCCGGGTCCAGCAGCTCGAACGCGGCCAGCGCGAAGGTCGACAGCGGCTGGTTGAGCGCGAAGTCCTGCTGGAGGTCGACCGTGAGACGGACGATGCGGCCCGTGGCGTCCGGCTCGTCGAGCTTCTCGACGATGCCGCCGTCCAGCAGCGAGCGGTAGATGGCGATGGCGCGCCGGATGTGCCGCAGCTGCTGCTTGCGCGGCTCGTGATTGTCCTCCAGCAGGTGCCGCATCGCCTCGAAGGCGTTTCCGGGCCGGGCGATCACCGACAGCAGCATGGTGTGCGTCACCCGGAAACGGGAGGTCAACGGCTCCGGTTCGGAGGCGATGAGCTTCTCGAAGGTGTTCTCCGTCCAGGCGACGAAGCCCTCGGGCGCCTTCTTGCGGACGACCTTGCGGCGCTTCTTCGGGTCGTCACCGGCCTTGGCGAGCGCCTTCTCGTTCTCGATGACGTGCTCGGGTGCCTGGGCCACGACGAAGCCCGCCGTGTCGAAGCCCGCCCGCCCGGCGCGGCCGGCGATCTGGTGGAACTCGCGGGCGCGCAGCGTACGGACCCGGTTGCCGTCGTACTTGGTCAGCGCGGTGAACAACACGGTGCGGATGGGCACGTTGACGCCCACGCCCAGCGTGTCCGTGCCGCAGATGACCTTCAGCAGACCGGCCTGCGCGAGTTTCTCCACCAGACGCCGGTACTTCGGCAGCATGCCGGCGTGATGGACGCCGATGCCGTGCCGCACGTAACGGGAGAGGTTGCGGCCGAACTTGGTGGTGAAGCGGAAGTTGCCGATGAGCTCGGCGATCTGGTCCTTCTCCTCACGCGAGCACATGTTGATGCTCATCAGCGCCTGTGCCCGCTCCACGGCCTGCGCCTGTGTGAAGTGCACGATGTAGACCGGGGCCTGCTTGGTCTCCAGCAGTTCGGTCAGCGTCTCGGTGAGCGGGGTGAGTTTGTACTCGTAGGACAGCGGCACGGGACGGGTGGCCGAGCGGACCACCGCCGTGGGGCGACCGGTGCGCCGGGTGAGGTCCTCCTCGAACATCGAGACATCGCCGAGCGTGGCCGACATCAGGATGAACTGCGCCTGCGGCAGCTCCAGGATCGGGATCTGCCAGGCCCAGCCCCGGTCCCCCTCCGCGTAGAAGTGGAACTCGTCCATGACGACCTGGCCGACGTCCGCGTCCTTGCCGTCGCGCAGCGCGATCGACGCGAGCACCTCGGCGGTACAGCAGATGACGGGGGCGTCGGCGTTGACGGACGCGTCACCGGTCAGCATGCCGACGTTCTCGGTGCCGAAGATCTTGCACAGCTCGAAGAACTTCTCCGAGACCAGCGCCTTGATCGGAGCGGTGTAGAAGGTGACCTCGTCACGGGCGAGCGCGGCGAAGTGGGCGCCCGCTGCGATCATGCTCTTGCCGGAGCCGGTGGGTGTCGACACGATCACGTTCGCGCCGGACACCGCCTCGATCAGCGCCTCCTCCTGGTGCGGGTAGAGAGTGAGACCGCGCTCCTCGGCCCACGACTCGAAGGCTTCGTAGAGGGCGTCGGGGTCGGCGGTCGGCGGCAGCTGATCGATGAGGGTCACCCACCCATCTTGCCTGCCCTCCTCCCTCACAGGGGAATCGGCTGCGAGCACGAAGATCGAGAACGCTACGCTGTGTCGCCGACTACACGTCAGCGAACCGGGTCAACTGGACAGCGGCACACGAGGAATGGGGCGGGCAACGGCGATGATGGGACCAGCACACTCACTGTCGGGCGCCGCCGCCTGGCTCGGCGTCGGAGCGGCGGCCGCCGCCGCGGGGCACGGGATGCCCTGGCCGGTCCTCCTCGCAGGCGCGCTGATCTGCGCCGGGGCCGCCCTCGCCCCGGACCTCGATCACAAGGCGGCCACCATCTCGCGCGCCTTCGGCCCCTTGTCACGCTGGCTGTGCGAGATCGTCGACAAGCTGTCGTACGCCGTCTACAAGGCCACGAAGAAGCAGGGCGACCCGCGCCGGTCCGGTGGACACCGCACGCTCACGCACACGTGGGTGTGGGCGGTCATGATCGGCGGTGGCGCCTCGGTCCTGGCGATCACCGGCGGCCGGTGGGCCGTCCTCGCGATCCTCTTCGCGCACCTGGTACTGGCCATCGAGGGCCTGCTGTGGCGTGCGACCCGGGGTGCCAGTGCCGATGTCCTGGTGTGGCTGCTCGCCGCGACCAGCTCATGGATCCTGGCGGGCGTCCTGGACAAGCCGGGCAACGGCTCGGACTGGCTGTTCACGGCGCCGGGCCAGGAGTATCTGTGGCTGGGGCTGCCGATCGTGCTGGGCGCGCTGGTGCACGACATCGGGGACGCGCTGACGGTGTCCGGCTGCCCGATCCTGTGGCCGATCCCGGTGGGCCGCAAGCGCTGGTATCCCCTGGGGCCGCCGAAGGCCATGCGGTTCCGGGCGGGCAGCTGGGTGGAGCTCAAGGTGCTGATGCCGGTGTTCATGGTGCTGGGCGGAGTGGGCTGCGCCGCGGCGCTCAACGTGATCTGAGCGGGTGGGTCGGTGATCAGCCCGCGGCACCGCGCCGCCGGGCGACGCGATGGTGGCCCGGTCCGCTCCGCGTCGGATCAGCCGCCCTGTCCCGCCCCGCCGCCGTAACGCCGTTCGAAGGCCGCGACGCGGCCCTCGGAGTCCACCGTGCGTGCCTTGCCGGTGTAGAAGGGGTGGCTCTCCGAGGAGATCTCGACGTCCACGACCGGGTAGGTCTCGCCGTCGTCCCACTCGATGGTCTGGTCGCTGGTCGCGGTGGACCGGGTCAGGAAGGCGTAGCCGGCGGCGCGGTCGCGGAAGACGACCGCGTGGTAGTCGGGGTGCTTGTCCTGCTGCATGCGGGCTCCTCGTGTGCGGTGGCCTCGATGGCGGCCGTCGGCGGGGGCCGACGGCATGGCGCCGAAGGCGCGGGGACTGCGGCACGGGGGCTGCGGGAATCAGCCGTGCCACGGCCGCGACGGTCAGCCGTACAGGGCGTCCTCGTCGACGATGTGCATGGCGGCCTCCTCCGCGGACGCCGCCGCACCGTCGATGCCCACGTCCGTCGCGACCAGGGCGCTCTCCTCGTCCTCGTGGGCGCCTTCGTCGGGTGCCACGAGGCGGCCGGAGCGCAGGGCGCCGACCTCGTTGTCGAGGAGTTCCCCGTCGGTGCCGTCGGCGTCGCCGAGGCCGTCGCCGTCGGGGGCGACGAGGTCGGGCTGCTCCTCGGCGAGCCGCTGGTCGAGGGTCTCGCCCTGATGGCGCTCGGCGGCCGTGACACCGGTGTGCTCCACCGCCAGCGGCCTGTCGGGAGGGGACCAGCCCCGGTCCAGGGGGTCGTCGACGCCGTCGTTCTCCAGAGTGTCCTCCGCGTCGAGCAGCCCGGTGTCCTCACGTTGATCGGATGCGTCGGGCTGGTAGACGTCGTCACCCCATCCGTCGGCGCTGTTCACGGGTACCTCCAGGTGGTGGGGACGGGCCCGAACTCGCCGCGGTCGGCGGCGGGCCGCCACGGCGCGGGGCACAGGCCGCACCCGGCGCGAACCGCGTGGTTCCCGGGTGCTCCCCGAACCGGTGCCGCTATCCAGCCTTCCACCCCTTTTCGCCCCTGCGCAACGGCACGGGTGCACTCCGGTACGACAGCAGGGGGCAGCGGCGAGAACTCGGGATCTCCGGCCCGGGAGCCGGGCGAGCCCGGCCCCTGGAGCACGGCGGTCGAGCCGCTCGACCCAGCCCGCCGTACCGGCCCGCTCCAGCCGGCCCGTCGCGCGGGTGGCCGCGGTCGGCCGAGGCCACGCGCCGTGGGTCAGGCATGCGTCCACGGCCTGCGAGGGCCCTGGTCCTGGCCCTGGCCGTCGGTGCTTCCGACGCCGTCGCGAGGTGTCCCCCGCCCGGCCCTTGGGGCATGGCTGGCGAGCCGTTCGATCCAGCCGACCGGACACGGCTCGCTCCAGCCGGCCCGTCGCACGGGTGGCCCCGGTCGGCCGAGGCCACGCGCCGTGGGTCAGGCATGCGCCCACGGTCTGCGAGGGCGGCCCCGGCCCTGCTCGACGAGGCTTCTGGCGCGGTCGACCGGTGTCCCTGGCCGGCGACCGCCCTGCCGGCTCCACTCACCCGTGCCAGGACCGCCACAGCGCCGCGTAGGCGCCGTCCGCCCTGACCAGCTCGTCGTGGCTGCCCAGCTCGCTGATCCGGCCGTTCTCGACGACGGCGATGACGTCCGCGTCGTGGGCGGTGTGGAGGCGGTGGGCGATGGCGACGACGGTGCGGCCGTCGAGGACGCGGGCCAGGGATCGTTCCAGGTGACGGGCGGCGCGCGGGTCGAGGAGAGAAGTCGCTTCGTCCAGGACCAGCGTGTGCGGGTCGGCCAGGACCAGGCGGGCCAGCGCGATCTGCTGGGCCTGGGCCGGGGTCAGGGCGAACCCGCCCGAGCCGACCTCGGTGTCCAGGCTGTCGTCGAGCGCGCGGGCCCAGTCGTCCGCGTCGACCGCGCCCAGCGCCGCCCACAGCTCGGCGTCGGTCGCGTCGGTGCGGGCCAGCAGGAGGTTGTCGCGCAGGGAGCCCACGAAGACGTGGTGCTCCTGGTTGACCAGGGCCACGTGCGAGCGGACCCGCTCGGCGGTCATCCGGGACAGTTCGGCGCCGCCGAGGGTGATCCGGCCGTCCCGGGGCGCGTAGATGCCGGCCAGCAGCCTGCCCAGGGTCGACTTGCCGGCACCCGAGGGGCCGACGAGCGCCAGTCGGGTGCCGGGGGCGACCTCCAGGGAGACCTTGCGCAGCACGTCCACGCCCTCCAGGTAGCCGAAGTGCACCTGGTCGGCGTGTACGTCGCGGCCGTCGGGCGCCAGCCGGGCGTCCCCGACGTCCGGCTCGATGTCCCGGACCCCGACCAGCCGGGCCAGCGACACCTGGGCCACCTGGAGCTCGTCGTACCAGCGCAGGATCAGCCCCACCGGGTCGACCAGCATCTGCGCGATGAGCGCACCGGTGGTCAGCTGACCGACCCCGATCCAGCCCTGGAGGACGAACACACCGCCGACCATCAGGACCGAGGCGAGGACCATCACATGGGTGACGTTGATGAATGGGAAGAGCACCGACCGCAGCCAGAGCGTGTAGCGCTCCCAGGCCGTCCACTCCTTGATCCGCCGCTCCGACAGTTCGACGCGGCGCTCGCCGAGGCGGTGGGCCTCCACGGTGTGCCCGGCGTCCACGGTCTCGGCGAGCGCGGCGGCCACGGCGGCGTACCCGGCGGCCTCCGAGCGATAGGCGGACGGCGCCCGTTTGAAGTACCAGCGGCAGCCGATCACCAGCAGCGGCACGGCGAGCAGCACGGCGGCGGCCAGCGGCGGCGCGGTGACGACGAGCCCGCCGAGCAGCAGGATCACCCAGACCACACCGATCGCCAGCTGGGGCACCGCCTCGCGCATCGCGTTGGCCAGCCGGTCGATGTCCGTCGTGATCCGGGACAGCAGGTCGCCGGTCCCGGCCCGCTCCAGGACACCGGGCGGCAGCCCGACCGACCGGATGAGGAAGTCCTCGCGCAGATCGGCCAGCATCCGCTCACCGAGCATCGCGCCGCGCAGCCGGACCTGGCGTACGAACACGGCCTGGACGAGGAGAGCGGCCACGAACAGTCCGACGGTGAGTTCCAGATGGAGCTCCCGGTCGCCGACCCCGTCCGACACCCGTTCCACCAGGCCGCCCAGCAGCCAGGGCCCCGCCATCGAGGCCACCACGGCGACGGTGTTGACGGTGATGAGGAGGAGGAAGGCACGGCGGTGCCGGCGGAACAACTCGACCACGTAGGCGCGCACGGTCGTGGAGGCGCCGACCGGCAGGGTGTTCGCCGTCGTCGGGGCCGCCGGGTCGTACGCCGGGGGTGCGACGCCGATCATGCTGACTCCTCGATCTCTTGCAGTTCCTTCTCGTGCAGTTCGCTGAAACCGCGGCTGAGGGCGGCCTCGTCGTCGGTCTCCCGGGTCACGACGACCCGGTACCTCGGCTCGGACCGCACCAGTTCACGGTGCACGCCGACCGCCGCGACCTCGCCGTCATGGATGAGCACGACGCGGTCGGCGCGGTCCAGGAGCAGGGGCGAGGAGGTGAACACCACGGTCGTGCGCCCCGCCCGCAGGTCGCGCACGCCCTCGGCGATCCGGGCCTCCGTGTGCGAGTCGACGGCGGAGGTCGGCTCGTCCAGGACGAGCACCTCCGGGTTGGTGATCAGCGACCGGGCGAGCGCGAGGCGCTGGCGCTGGCCGCCGGACAGGGACCGGCCGCGTTCGGTGATGCGGGCGTCCATCGGGTCGTCGGCGTCGAGCGACCCCTGGACCAGGGCGGCCAGGACGTCAGCGCACTGCGCGGCCGCCAGCGCCTCCTCGGCACCGACGTCACCGGACCTGGGCACGTCGAGAAGCTCACGCAGGGTGCCGGAGAGGAGCACCGGGTCCTTGTCCTGCACGAGGACGGCCGTACGGGCGCTGTCGAGCGGCAGTTCGTCGAGCGGGACACCGCCGAGGAGTACCGAGGCGGCACCCTCTTCCGAGGGGTGTCCGCCCAGCCGTTCGGCCAGCCGCCCCGCCGCGTCCGGGTCGCCGCACACCACGGCCGTGAGCCGGCCGGCGGGGGCGAGCAGCCCCGTGGCCGGGTCGTACAGATCTCCGCCGGGCGGCTCGGACCCGTCGCGCGTCCCTGTCGTGTCGGTGGCGCGCTCCAGGGACAGCACACGCGCGGCTCGGCGCGCCGAGGGCCGGGAGAAGGAGTACGCCATGGCGATCTCCTCGAAGTGCCGGAGCGGATAGGTGAGGATCATGATCGAGCTGTAGACGGTGACGAGCTCGCCGACGGTGACGCGGCCCTGGCGGGCCAGGTGGACGCCGTACCAGACGACCGCGATCAGCAGCAGTCCCGGCAGCAGTACCTGGATCGCCGAGATCAGGGCCCACATCCGGGCGCTGCGCACGGCGGCATGGCGTACCTCCTGGGAGGCGCGGCGGTAGCGGTCGAGGAAGAGTTCCTCGCCGCCGATGCCGCGCAGGACGCGCAGTCCGGCGACGGTGTCGGAGGCCAGTTCGGTGGCGCGGCCCGCCTTCTCGCGCTGGAGGTCGGCCCGTCGGGTCGCCGGAGGCAGCAGGGGCAGCACGGCGAGTGCCAGTACGGGCAGGCCGACGGCGACGATCACACCGAGCGCGGGCTGGTAGACGACCAGGCCGACGCAGACCACCACCAGGGTGACCGCCGCCGCCGTGAACCGTGACCAGGCCTCGACGAACCAGCCGATCTTCTCGACGTCGCCCGTGGAGACGGCCACGACCTCACCGGCCGCGACCCGCCGCGTCAGCGCCGAGCCCAACTGCGAGGCCTTGCGGGCCAGTACCTGCTGGACACGCGCGGCGGCAGTGATCCAGTTGGTGACGGCGGTGCGGTGGAGGAAGGTGTCGCCGAGCGCGTTCCCGATACAGCACAGGATCAGGAGCCCGCCCGCCAGGGCGAGTTGCGCACCCGAACGGTCGACGACGGCCTGCACGGCGACACCGACGCAGAACGGCAGCGCGGAGACGGACAGGAAGTGCAGCAGCCCCCAGGCCAGCGCCTTGAGCTGTCCGCCCCTCTGGTTCCTGAAGAGCCACCACAGGAATCGGGGACCCGAACGGGCGTCCGGCACACCTGGATCGGGATACGGAAGGTCTTGAATCTGCATGACGTCCCAGTGGCTCGTGTCAGTGGGGGGATCAGGGGAAGGGGATGGGATGTGAGTCGGGTACCGATGCGCGGAACGGGACAGCGCACGGCGGCAGCAAACCGTGACAGGTTCGCGTCGCAGCGTGGTCGGACGCAAACGGTTTTCCACGCCGCCGCACAGATCCGGCTGCCACCGCGCACGCGGTGTCACCATGGACCGATGCGGAACGGCGGAGTGCTCGGTGGACGCGGAGCGAGCGGAGTGCGCGGAGTGCGGCGTGCGACGGTCGCGAGGTCGGCCCTCGGATCCCTCCTGGCGGCCCTGACGACTTTGACGACGCTGACCGCTCTGGCGACCGCGACCCTGACCGCCTGCGGCGCCGGCGCCACGGAACACGGCAGTGGCGCGGACGTCGGCAAGGGTGCGCGCACGGGCCCGGCCACCACCACGGATCCGACGCGCATCCCGGGCGTCGGCGACCGATGGCAGCGGCACATCCCCGCGGACTCGCGGCAGGTCGTGGCGGTCTACGGCGACGGCAGGGACTCCCCGACGGCCACGGTCGTGCTCTACGCCAGACAGGGCTCCGCCTGGGACCGCGTCCGCAGCTGGCCCGCGCACAACGGCAAGAAAGGCTGGACGACCGACCACCACGAGGGCGACAACCGCAGTCCCGTGGGCGTGTTCACGCTGAGCGACGCGGGCGGCGTACGCAAGGACCCCGGGTCGAAGCTGCCGTACACACGGTCCCCGGGCTTCGCGGCGCCGCGCTGGTGGGCGAAGTCGTACTGGCACGACTTCGACTACGTCATCGCCATCGACTACAACCGGGTCAAGGGCACCCCGCCCAACGACCCCACCCGTCCCGAGGGCCAGGGCAAGGGCGGTGGCATCTGGCTGCACATGGACCACGGCAGTGGCACCTCGGCCTGCGTCAGCCTGTCCGAATCGGCGATGGCGTATCTGCTGCGCACGCTCGATCCGGATCGGCATCCCGTGGTGGTGATGGGGGACAGGGCCGACCTGAAACGCTCACGCTGACGCCGGAGGCCCCGTTGCGGCGGCGGCCCGACTCCCCGTAGAACACCGGCCATGAAGAGCCGAATAGTCATGTCCATGCTCGCGGGGGCGACCCTCCTGGCGAGCTCGCTGTTGGGCGCGGCCCCCGCCCGATCGGCCGATGTGCCCGCCGAGTTCGGCACCGACTGGCACGACCCGATCACGGCCGCACCGCCGGTGACCAGGCCTTCCGGAAAGTCCTGCCAAGTCACAGTGGCCGAGGCGCAGTTCCGCGACTTCACCCCGTACAAGGGCGCCTACACCCCGCCCGACGGCTGCGGCGCGAGCTGGAGCAAGGTCGTGCTGCGGATGGACGGCAAGGTCAAGGGACGTCAGTTCGACCGCCTGGGTTACCTGCATGTCGGCGGGGTGGAGATCTTCCGTACGTCGACACCGGAGCCGTCACCCGACGGGATCGAGTGGTCCGTCGAGAAGGACGTCACGCGGTACAGCGACACCTTCCGGCGCGCCCAGGACGTCGAGATGCTCATCGGGAACGTCGTCGACGACACCTACACCGGCGTCATCGACGTCAAGGTCACGCTGACCTTCTACGCCGGCCGCCCCGCCGCGAACGCCACCCAC
>NZ_JAKEIP010000054.1 GCF_021474425.1 Streptomyces muensis
CCCCCGACATCACCGCCCCACCGGCCGAGCCGCACGTCGGCGACGAGGCCGAGACACCGCGCGACGAAGAGCGCCGGACCATAGAGGAGGTGGACCTTCCCGACGGCTCGACCGGGGTCGCCGTCGAGGAACCGCCCGTCGTCGAAGAGCTCCCGCCGACCGAGATCGAGGTCCCGGAGCCCACCGCCGGCCGCCTGATCCGCCTGCGCGCCCGGCTCTCCCGCTCGCAGACCGCCCTCGGCAAGGGGCTGCTCACGCTCCTGTCGCGGGAGCACCTCGACGAGGACACCTGGGAGGAGATCGAGGACACGCTGCTCACCGCCGACGTCGGCGTGGCCCCCACCCAGGAGCTCGTCGACGGCCTGCGCGAGCGCGTGAAGGTCCTCGGCACCCGCACCCCCGAGGAGCTGCGCGGCCTGCTGCGCGAGGAGCTGCTCAAGCTGGTCGGGACGGACATGGACCGTGTGGTCAAGACCGAACCCGAGACCAGCAAGCCCGGCATCGTGATGGTCGTCGGCGTCAACGGCACCGGCAAGACCACCACCACCGGCAAGCTCGCCCGCGTCCTCGTCGCCGACGGCCGCAGCGTCGTCCTCGGTGCCGCGGACACCTTCCGTGCCGCCGCCGCCGACCAGCTCCAGACCTGGGGCGAGCGCGTCGGCGCCTACACCGTGCGCGGACCGGAGGGCGGCGATCCCGCCTCCGTCGCCTTCGACGCGGTGAAGGAGGGCAAGGAGATGGGCTCCGACGTCGTCCTCATCGACACCGCGGGCCGGCTCCACACCAAGACCGGGCTCATGGACGAGCTCGGCAAGGTCAAGCGGGTCGTCGAGAAGCATGCTCCGCTGGACGAGGTACTGCTCGTGCTGGACGCGACGACCGGGCAGAACGGCCTGGTCCAGGCCCGTGTCTTCGCCGAGGTCGTCGACATCACCGGAATCGTCCTCACCAAGCTCGACGGCACGGCCAAGGGCGGCATCGTCGTCGCGGTCCAGCGCGAGCTGGGCGTGCCGGTGAAGCTGATCGGCCTGGGCGAGGGCGCCGACGATCTGGCGCCGTTCGAGCCGGAGGCGTTCGTTGACGCCCTTATCGGAGAGTGAGGACAGCACCTACGAAATTTCGTATGTGCTTCCGTTCGAAGAAGCGCCCGCCTCCCAAGGTGCAGTTGGGGGACGGGCGCTTCGCTGTGTACGTCTGTGACGGATGGGTCCCGCGTTACGCCCGCGACCGATGTGCCACGTACGCCAACGTCCCCAGCAGTAACCGTGCCGCCGGCGGCCTCGAAGCCGTGTCCAGCTCCGGTGGCCTCAGCCAGCGCACGGGGCCGAGGCCGCCCCGGTCGGAGGGCGGGGCGGTGATGGACGTGCCGGGGCCGAGGCCGCGCAGGTCGAGGTGGGTGGGGTCGTCCCAGCCCAGGCGGTAGAGGAGCTCGGGGAGCTCGGCGGCGGCGCCCGGGGCGACGAAGAAGTGGGCGCGGCCCTCGGGGGTGGCGATGACCGGGCCGAGGGGGAGTCCCATGCGTTCGAGCCGGGCCAGCGCGCGGCGCCCGGCGGGTTCGGCCACGTCGATCACATCGAACGCCTGCCCGACCGGCAGCATCACCGAGGCGCCCGGGAACTCCGACCACGCCTTGCTGACGTCATCGAGCGTGGCCCCGGCGGGGACGTGGGGTGCGAAGTCGAGGGGGTGTGCGCCGGGCGCGTCGCAGTCGGAGCGGCCGCACGAACAGGCGCCCGCCGCGGCCCGCGCGCCGGGCACCACGTCCCAGCCCCACAGTCCGGTGAACTCGGCGACGGCGGTGCACTCCGAGGAGCGGCCGCGTCGACGCGCGCCGGATCGGATCTCCCGGATGCCGCCGATCGTGAAGCCCATGCCCCCTCCAACGGGTCCAGCGCGCGGGTGGTTACGGCGCGGATGCGAGTCGTGACCCTGTGTGTTCCTGGGTGGCCGGTTACCCTCTGACGCCGCTCGGCTCACGCGGCGTTCGGAAGCACCCGGGGTTGTGGGCTCGGCGACACGCGCCTCTGAGTGCTTCGCTCCGCCCACTTCCGGCCGTCCTATGTCAAGTGAATCGCGCGGAGGCGGCCGTTAGTTCATCCGAAGGGGTGGCGAATGGTGGCGTTTCCGGGATCGCCATGGCTGGAGGCGTGATCGTAGGATTACCGTGTGTGCACGAACCCTCGGGGCACATGCGCTTGTGGGTATGCCGGGGGCAAGTCGGCTTTCCGTTCGAAGGGTGACAAGTGCCGGACGAGCGACCGTATTTACCGGCATTCTGATAGGGCTTGGCGCACTCGGTGACAAGTGGTCCAAGGGATGGGGGCGTTCCAGTGAGCGGCAACAGCGGAAGCGGTACGAGTGCTGGTGGCGCATCGCACGCTGACAAGCGCCCGAACGAGCTGCTCACGTCCTGGTTCGTGCGCAGCGGCTGGTCGAAGGGCGAACTCGCCCGCCAAGTCAACCGCCGCGCACGCCAGTTGGGCGCCAACCACATCTCGACCGACACCTCCCGGGTGCGCCGCTGGCTCGACGGTGAGAACCCCCGCGAGCCGATCCCGCGGATCCTGTCCGAGCTGTTCTCCGAGCGGTTCGGCTGTGTCGTATCCGTCGAGGACCTCGGTCTGCGCGCCGCCCGGCAGTCACCCTCCGTGTCCGGCATCGACCTGCCCTGGACGGGCCCGCAGGCGGTGGCCCTGCTCAGCGAGTTCTCGCGCAGCGACCTGATGCTGGCGCGGCGCGGCTTCCTCGGGAGCTCGCTGAGCCTGTCCGCGGGCCCGGCGCTCATCGAACCGATGCAGCGCTGGCTGGTCCCCGCTCCGCCCGCCCCGTACCAGGAGCCCCGGCCCGTCCCGTCCTCACGCGCGCGCGGCCGGCTGTCCAAGCCCGAGCTGGACCTGCTGGAGTCCACCACCGTGATGTTCCGGCAGTGGGACGCCCAGTGCGGCGGCGGCCTGCGCCGCAAGGCCGTCGTCGGCCAGCTGCACGAGGTGACCGATCTGCTCCAGGAGCCCCATCCCGAGGCCACCACCAGGAAGCTGTTCAAGGTCGCCGCCGAGCTGGCGGAGCTGGCCGGCTGGATGTCGTACGACGTGGGGCTCCAGCCCACCGCGCAGAAGTACTTCGTCCTCGCGCTGCACGCCGCCAAGGAGGCGGGCGACCGGCCGCTCGGCTCGTACGTCCTGTCCAGCATGAGCCGCCAGATGATCCACCTCGGCCGGCCCGACGACGCTCTGGAGCTGATCCACCTCGCGCAGTACGGCAGCCGGGACTGCGCCAGTCCGCGCACCCAGTCCATGCTGTATGCGATGGAGGCCCGCGCCTACGCCAACATGGGCCAGCCCGGCAAGTGCAAGCGGGCCGTCCGGATGGCCGAGGACACCTTCGCCGAGGCCGACGACTGGGACGAGCCGGACCCCGACTGGATCCGTTTCTTCTCCGAGGCCGAGCTCTACGGCGAGAACTCCCACTCCTACCGTGACCTCGCCTATGTCGCCGGCCGCAGCCCCACGTACGCCTCCCTCGCCGAGCCGCTGATGCAGCAGGCCGTCGACCTGTTCGCGAAGGACGGCGAGCACCAGCGGTCGTACGCGCTGAACCTCATCGGCATGGCCACGGTGCATCTGCTCCGGCAGGAGCCCGAGCAGAGCGCCGTCTATGCCGAGGACGCCATGCGCGTCGCCAAGAAGGTGCGCTCCGAGCGTGTCAACACTCGTATTCGAAAGACGGTCGACACGGCGGCACGCGACTTCGGGGAGCTCGCCGAGGTCGTGGACCTGACGGACAAGCTCGCCGTGGAGCTGCCGGAGACCGCGGAGGCGGTCTGAGCTTCGCATGCCATCGCGGGGCAACCCCTGAACCCCGGCCGCGGCCGGCCCTCCCGAACTGCCCGACTCGGCTCCCCCATGCCAGGTCATCGGAAGGCCCGCCGCGGCCGGCTCTGTGTCCCCCCATCGAAGGTTGCGCCAAGATAACGATCAGCCCGGCCGCAATCCGGCAGTTCATCGAGGCGTAACACACGAGGCGCCTTCGTCACGGCGGCGAAACAACGAGGGGCTTTCACCGAAACGGCGCTGCGCCAATCTCTTGGCGCATAACCGGCCCACCCCTCAATCCGCTCAGGCTTCGCCCGCACGGGGCCGTACCAATGACGAGGAGACGCCGATGGCTCCAGCCATCACGCTCGCGGCAGATGCTCCCGAGCTGTCCGCCGCCAACACAGGTTTCATGCTCATCTGTTCCGCCCTGGTGATGCTCATGACCCCGGGCCTGGCCTTCTTCTACGGAGGCATGGTCCGCGTCAAGAGCACCCTGAACATGCTGATGATGAGCTTCATCAGCCTGGGGATCGTCACCATCCTGTGGGTGTTGTACGGCTTCTCCATGGCGTTCGGCACCGACTCCGGCAGCCTCATCGGCTGGAACTCCGACTGGGTCGGCCTCAGCAACATCGGCCTCACGGAGCTGTGGGACGGCTACACCGTCCCGATCTTCGTGTTCCTGGTCTTCCAGCTGATGTTCGCGATCATCACGCCTGCCCTGATCAGCGGTGCGCTGGCCGACCGCGTGAAGTTCACCGCGTGGGCGCTGTTCGTCGCGCTGTGGGCCACGGTCGTCTACTTCCCGGTCGCGCACTGGGTCTGGGGCTCCGGTGGCTGGGCCTTCGAACTGGGCGTGATCGACTTCGCCGGCGGTACGGCGGTCCACATCAACGCCGGTGCCGCGGCGCTCGGCGTGATCCTCGTCATCGGCAAGCGCGTGGGCTTCAAGAAGGACCCGATGCGTCCGCACAGCCTGCCGCTGGTCATGCTCGGCGCGGGCCTGCTGTGGTTCGGCTGGTTCGGGTTCAACGCCGGTTCCTGGCTGGGCAACGACGACGGCGTCGGTGCGCTGATGTTCGTCAACACGCAGGTCGCCACCGCCGCCGCCATGCTGGCCTGGCTCATCTACGAGAAGATCCGCCACGGCGCGTTCACCACGCTGGGCGCCGCCTCCGGCGCGGTCGCCGGTCTGGTCGCCATCACCCCGTCCGGTGGTGCGGTCACCCCGGTCGGCGCCATCGCCGTCGGCGCCATCGCCGGTCTGCTGTGCGCCATGGCCGTGGGCCTGAAGTACAAGCTCGGCTACGACGACTCGCTCGACGTCGTCGGCGTCCACCTGGTCGGCGGTGTGATCGGCTCCCTGCTCGTCGGCTTCTTCGCCAGCGGTGAGGGCCAGTCCAAGGTCGAGGGCCTCTTCTACGGCGGCGGCATGACCCAGTTCTGGAAGCAGTGCGCCGGTGTCTTCGCGGTCCTGGCCTACTCCCTGGTGGTCTCCGCGCTCCTCGCCTTCATCCTCGACAAGACCATCGGCATGAGGGTCACGGAGGACGAGGAGGTGGCCGGTATCGACCAGGCCGAGCACGCCGAGACCGCATACGACTTCAGCGGCGCCGGCGGCGGTGCCGCCCGGACCGCAGCCCCGGCCCCGGTCGCGGCGGCCGCGAGCAAGAAGGTGGACGCATGAAGCTCATCACCGCAGTCGTCAAGCCCCACCGGCTCGACGAGATCAAGGAAGCCCTCCAGGCCTTCGGGGTCCACGGACTGACGGTCACCGAGGCGAGCGGCTACGGTCGTCAGCGGGGCCACACCGAGGTCTACCGCGGTGCCGAGTACACCGTCGACCTGGTCCCGAAGATCCGCATCGAGGTCCTGGCCGAGGACGACGACGCCGAGCAGCTGATCGACGTCATCGTCAAGGCCGCCCGCACCGGCAAGATCGGTGACGGCAAGGTCTGGTCCCTGCCGGTCGAGACGGCCGTACGGGTCCGGACCGGCGAGCGCGGGCCCGACGCGCTCTGAGGCAGGGAAACAGAACAGGAGTCGCTGGGTGACGAGCACGGACGTTTCCAAGGATGCAGAGGACTCGGGACCCAGCGGCTATGCGGCGGCCCGGCTGCGTCTCCTCACCGAGGAGGCGCGGTCCGGGCCGCCGCGCCGTTCCGCCCTCGCGGAACTGACCGACGAGTGGCTGACCGGCCTGTTCGCCGCCGGCGCCGAGGGGCTGCGCGGAGTTTCCCTGGTGGCCGTCGGCGGCTACGGCCGTGGCGAGCTGTCCCCGCGCAGCGACCTGGACCTGCTCCTGCTGCACGACAGCGGTGACCCCGGTGCGGTGGCCGCCCTGGCCGACCGCATCTGGTACCCGGTCTGGGACCTCGGCCTCGCCCTCGACCACTCCGTGCGCACGCCCGCCGAGGCCCGCAAGACCGCAGGCGAGGACCTCAAGGTCCAGCTCGGCCTGCTGGACGCCCGGCACATCGCGGGCGACCTCGGACTCACCGCCGGATTGCGTACGGCGGTGCTGGCCGACTGGCGCAACCAGGCGCCCAAGCGGCTGCCCGAACTGCAGGAGCTGTCCGCCGAGCGCGCCGAGCGCCAGGGCGAGCTGCAGTACCTCCTCGAACCCGACCTGAAGGAAGCGCGCGGCGGCCTGCGCGACGCCACCATCCTGCGCGCCGTCGCCGCCTCCTGGCTGGCCGACGCCCCGCGCGAGGGCCTCGACGACGCCCGGCGCCGGCTGCTCGACGTACGCGACGCCCTGCACCTGACCACCGGGCGCGCCACCGACCGGCTCTCGCTCCAGGAACAGGACCAGGTCGCCGCCGAGCTCGGCCTGCTCGACGCGGACACACTGCTGCGGCAGGTGTACGAGGCGGCGCGGGTCATCTCGTACGCCAGCGATGTCACCTGGCGTGAAGTGGGGCGCGTACTGCGCTCGCGCGCCGTGCGGCCGAGGCTGCGCGCCATGCTGGGCGGCGGGAAGCCCACTGCTGAAAGGTCCCCTCTCGCCGAGGGCGTGGTCGAGCAGGACGGCGAGGTGGTGCTCGCCCGCGCCGCGCGCCCCGAACGCGACCCCGTGCTCCCCTTGCGTGCCGCGGCCGCCGCCGCGCAGGCCGGGCTCCCGCTCTCCCTGCACGCCGTACGGCGCATGGCGGCCACCGTGCGCCCGCTGCCCACGCCCTGGCCCGCCGAGGCGCGCGAGCAGCTCGTGACCCTGCTCGGCTCCGGCCGCCCCACGGTCGACGTGTGGGAGGCGCTGGAGGCCGAAGGCCTGATCACGCGCCTCCTGCCCGACTGGGAGCGGGTCCGCTGCCGCCCGCAGCGCAACGCCGTGCACATCTGGACCGTCGACCGGCACCTGATCGAGACGGCCGTGCGCGCCTCCGAGTTCACCCGCCGCGTCCACCGCCCCGACCTCCTCCTGGTCGCCGCCCTGCTGCACGACATCGGCAAGGGCTGGCCCGGGGACCACTCGGTGGCCGGCGAGATCATCGCCAAGGACGTCGCCGCGCGGATCGGCTTCGACCGCGACGACGTGGCCGTGCTCTCCGCGCTCGTACGCCATCACCTGCTGCTCGTCGACACGGCCACCCGGCGCGACCTGGAGGACCCCGCCACCGTGCGCGCGGTCGCCGAGGCCGTCGGCTCGCAGGGCACGCTGGAGCTGCTGCACGCCCTGACCGAGGCCGACGCGCTGGCCACCGGACCGGCAGCCTGGTCGTCCTGGCGCGGTTCCCTCGTCGCCGACCTGGTGAAACGGGTCGCGGCCGTGCTCGCCGGGGACGATCTCGACGAGCCCGAGGCCGCCGCGCCCACCGCCGAGCAGGAGCGGCTCGCCATCGAGGCCATGGCGACCGGCAGCCCGGTGCTGTCCCTGCGCGCGCAGACCGAGCCACCGACCGAGGAGCACTCCGGCGATCCCGAGCCGCTCGGCGTGGAGCTCCTCATCGCCGTACCGGACCAGCCGGGCGTGCTGCCCGCGGTGGCCGGTGTCCTGGCGATGCACCGCCTGACCGTCCGCACCGCGGAACTGAGCGCCCTGGACCTCCCCGACGGCGTCGAGGGTTCCGTCCTGCTGCTGAACTGGCGGGTCGCCGCCGAGTACGGCTCCCTGCCGCAGGCCACCCGGCTGCGCGCCGACCTCGTACGCGCCCTGGACGGCACCCTGGACATCGCCGGCCGCCTCGCCGAGCGGGACGCGGCCTATCCGCGCCGCCGGGGTGTCGTGCCCCCGCCGCCCAGGGTGTCCGTCCATCCGGCCGCGTCCAGGCTGGCCACGGTCATCGAGGTCCGCGCCCAGGACGCCCCGGGGCTGCTGTTCCGGATCGGCCGGGCGCTGGAGGACGCGGCCGTGCGGATGCGTAGTGCGCATGTCAGCACGCTGGGCGCCAACGCCGTCGACGCGTTCTATGTCACAGGGCCCGAGGGAGCACCGCTGCCCAGCGAGGAGGCGGCCGCCGTGGCACGCAAGGTGGAGGAGACGTTGCGCGGCTGAGACCCTGTTCAAAGGCTCTGAACCGAGGGATCCCGGCAACCTGCACGGCCGGGATACCCTTGAGGGCGATTCCCAGCTGCCACCGACCCCGAGGACCGCGAGCGCCGTGTTCGATACTCTCTCCGATCGCCTCTCAGCGACTTTCAAGAACCTGCGCGGCAAGGGACGGCTCTCCGAGGCGGACATCGACGCCACCGCGCGCGAGATCCGTATCGCGCTCCTCGAAGCGGACGTGGCGCTCCCTGTCGTCCGGACGTTCATCAAGAACGTCAAGGAGCGTGCCCTCGGCGCCGAGGTCTCCAAGGCGCTGAACCCGGCCCAGCAGGTCCTGAAGATCGTCAACGACGAGCTCGTGACGATCCTCGGCGGCGAGACCCGGCGGCTGCGGTTCGCCAAGCAGCCGCCGACCGTGATCATGCTGGCGGGTCTGCAGGGTGCCGGTAAGACCACCCTCGCGGGCAAGCTCGGCGCCTGGCTGAAGGAGCAGGGCCACTCGCCGCTGCTGGTCGCCGCCGACCTCCAGCGCCCGAACGCGGTGAACCAGCTGAGCGTCGTCGCCGAGCGCGCGGGCGTGGCCGTGTACGCGCCCGAGCCGGGCAACGGCGTCGGTGACCCGGTCAAGGTCGCCAAGGACTCCATCGAGCACGCCAAGGCCAAGGTCCACGACATCGTGATCGTGGACACCGCCGGCCGCCTGGGCATCGACCAGGAGATGATGCAGCAGGCCGCGGACATCCGGGACGCGGTCTCGCCGGACGAGATCCTCTTCGTCGTCGACGCGATGATCGGTCAGGACGCCGTCAACACCGCGGAGGCCTTCCGCGACGGCGTCGGCTTCGACGGCGTGGTGCTCTCCAAGCTCGACGGTGACGCCCGCGGTGGCGCGGCCCTGTCGATCCGGCAGATCACCGGCAAGCCGATCATGTTCGCGTCGAACGGCGAGAAGCTCGACGACTTCGACGCCTTCCACCCGGACCGGATGGCCTCCCGCATCCTCGACATGGGTGACCTGCTCACCCTGATCGAGCAGGCGGAGAAGACCTTCGACCAGGCCGAGGCCGAGAAGATGGCCTCCAAGCTGGCGTCGAAGAAGGGCCAGGACTTCACCCTGGACGACTTCCTGTCCCAGATGGAGCAGGTCAGGAAGATGGGCTCCATCTCCAAGCTGCTCGGCATGCTCCCGGGCATGGGCCAGATCAAGGACCAGATCAACAACCTCGACGAGCGCGACGTCGACCGCACCGCCGCGATCATCAAGTCGATGACCCCGGCCGAGCGCCAGGAGCCGACGATCATCAACGGCTCGCGGCGCGCCCGTATCGCCCGCGGTTCCGGTGTCGAGGTCAGCGCGGTCAAGAACCTCGTCGAGCGGTTCTTCGAGGCCCGCAAGATGATGTCCCGCATGGCTCAGGGCGGCGGCATGCCCGGTATGCCGGGGATGCCGGGCATGGGTGGCGGTCCGGGCCGTACGAAGAAGCAGCCGAAGAAGGCCAAGGGCAAGCAGCGCTCCGGCAACCCGATGAAGCGCAAGCAGCAGGAGCAGGAGGAGGCCGCCCGTCGGGCCGCCGCGGCTCAGGCCGGCGGCGCCTTCGGGGTGCCGGGCCAGCAGTCCGGGCAGGACTTCGAGCTGCCGGACGAGTTCAAGAAGTTCATGGGCTGACGGTCCATCGCGTACGCCATCGAGGGCGCCCCCTTCCCCGGAGGGCGCCCTCAGCGCATGCCAGGGTCCGGCATCTGCCGTAACGTCCAGATATGAGCAATGCCGCGCCACCACGCAAGGCCCCTGACCAGCCGTGGCGCACCGAGGGCACACCGGACGAGCCGCCCGGGCGGCCCCGTGGCCGACGGATGCGCGGCCGCTGGTGGAGCCTGCTCCTCACCGCGGTGATCGTGTTCCTGCTCGCCTACGTGGGGCTGACTTACCTCGACCGGGGCAACGAGCCGACGATCTCCTACACGGAGTTCAGCAGACAGGTCGACGCCGGCAACGTCGACAAGATCTACTCCAAGGGCGACGCGATCCAGGGCGAGCTCAAGAGCGCCCGGGACAACCCCGAGGGCGACGGCGACTACACCCGGTTCAAGACCCAGCGGCCCGCCTTCGCGGACGACGACCTCTGGCGGCAACTGGACCGCCATGACGTGACCGTGACCGCCCAGCCGGTCGTACGGGAGCGCGGTGTCCTGTCGAACCTGCTGTTCTCCCTGATCCCGATCGTGCTCCTGCTCGCGGTCTGGATCTTCGTCGCCCGGCGAATGGGCGGAGGGCTCGGCGGCGCGGGCGGCATGCTCGGCCGCAAGGCACCCCCCAAGCCGGTCGAGCTCCAGCCCGGCAAGCAGCGCACGACATTCGCCGACGTGGCCGGCATCGACGAGGTCAAGGGCGAGCTGGACGACGTCGTCGACTTCCTGGAGCATCCCGACGCCTACCGCAGGATGGGCGCCAAGATGCCGCGCGGCGTGCTGCTCGCCGGTTCGCCCGGCACCGGCAAGACCCTGCTGGCGCGCGCGGTGGCGGGCGAGGCGGACGTGCCGTTCTTCTCCGCCTCCGCCTCCGAGTTCATCGAGATGATCGTCGGCGTCGGCGCCTCCCGCGTCCGGGAGCTGTTCGCCGAGGCGCGCAAAGTGGCACCCTCGATCATCTTCATCGACGAGATCGACACCATCGGACGAGCCCGCGGCGGCGGCGCCTCGGTGAGCGGCCACGACGAGCGCGAGCAGACGCTCAACCAGATCCTCACCGAGATGGACGGCTTCTCCGGCTCGGAGGGCGTGATCGTCATCGCGGCCACGAACCGCGCCGACATCCTGGACCCGGCCCTGACCCGCCCCGGCCGCTTCGACCGGGTCGTCAACGTCTCCCCGCCGGACCGCGGCGGCCGCGAGGCCATCCTGCGCATCCACACCCGCGCGATCCCGCTCGCCGAGGACGTGGACCTCACCCAGGTGGCCCGCACCACCCCGGGCATGACAGGTGCGGATCTGGCCAATCTCGCCAACGAGGCCGCCCTGCTCGCGGTCAAGCGCAAGCAGGACCAGGTCACCAACGCCGACCTGTCCGAGGCACTGGAGAAGGTCCAGCTCGGCGCCGAGCGCACCCTCGTGATGCCCGAGGAAGACCGCCGGCGCACCGCCTACCACGAGAGCGGACACGCCCTCCTCGGCATGCTCCAGCCGGGCGCCGACCCCGTACGCAAGATCACCATCGTGCCGCGCGGCCGCGCCCTGGGCGTGACGATGTCGACCCCAGAGGTCGAGCGGTACGCGCACTCCGAGGGCTATCTGCGCGGCCGCATCATCGGCGCCCTGGGCGGCATGGCGGCGGAACAGGTGGTCTACGGGGTCGTCACCACGGGCGCCGAGAACGACCTCGAACAGGTCAGCAACATCGCGCGCGCCATGGTCGCCCGCTGGGGCATGAGCGAGCGGGTGGGCCGGCTGTCCGCCCTGCCGAGCGACACCCAGCAGGCGTACGGGCTCGCGGCCGCCCCGCAGACCCTCGACGTGATCGACGCCGAGATGCGCCGGATCGTCGACGAGTGCTACGAGGAGGCCTGCCGCAAACTCCAGGACCACCGGGGGCAGTTGAACGCCCTCGCCGAGGCACTCCTGGAGAACGAGACGCTGGAGGAGGCGGACGCGTACCGCATCGCGGGGATCACGCGGCTGACGAAGGACGACGCCTAGACCCCGGCCTCACGGCACCCGGGCGATCAGGTACCGGAACACGTTCGGCATCCACACCGTCCCGTCCGGTCGCAGGTGCGGATGCAGGGCCTCCGCCACCTCCTTGTCGACCTGGGCCTGATCGGTCGCCGTGATCGCCGCGTCGAACAACCCCGTCGACAGCAGCCCCCGTACGGCACTGTCCACGTCCGCGTACCCGAACGGACAGGCCACCCGCCCCGAGCCGTCGGGCCTGAGCCCCGCGCGCTGGGCGACCTCCTCCAGGTCGTCGCGCAGCGCCGGACGCCAACTGCCCGCAGTGCGCAGGGGATCGGCCAGCTTCGTGGCGACCCGCAGCACGGACGAGGTGGCACAGCGCTCCGGCGGACCCCAGCCGGCCAGCACCACCGGCGCCCCCCGCTCGGCGAGCGGTGTCGCGGCCGCGAGCGCCTCGCCGAGCCCCTCCGAGTCGCCGGCGAGGCACCCGATGGGCTCGAACGCGGTCACCAGCGTGTACGCGGGTGCCTGCGGGTCGGCCGCGTCCCCGGGCGGGCCGTCGACGAGCCGCGTGCCGGCACGCGCGCGCGTGTCCCAGCTCTCGGGCAGCAGCCGCCGCCGGGCCAGGGCCAGCCGTTCGGGGGAGCAGGACTCGACTCCGGTGACGGCCGCGCCTCTGGACGCCGCCATCAGCAGGGCGAGCCCGCTGCCGCAGCCGAGGCCCAGCAGCCGGGTTCCCGGGCCGACCTCCACTCGTTCGTAGACGGCCTCGTAGAGCGGAACCAGCATCCGCTCCTGGATCTCGGACCAGTCACGCGCGCGTGCACACAGGTCCACACGGGCAGCAGCGCCCGCGTGAGGCAGGTGCTGCCGCACGAGCGTAGGTGTCATCTAAAGCGCCCCAATCCGCAGAGAGTTGCCTCTGAGTCCGATTCCGTGGCCCCCGTGACATGCGCTCACATCCCCACGTATGCCAGGAAACTCCGCACCCGACGTCGCGTCCAGGGGTCTCGGAGCCCCGCTTGAGGCTTCCCTGTGTCCATGGCCAAAATTCACATTCCGGCAACGTGGGCCCGTACCATCGCGCCATGGCAAAGGCACCCGTTCTGACGCCGCAGGCGGAGGACTTCCCGCGCTGGTACCAGGACCTGATCACCAAGGCCGAGCTGGCCGACAACGGTCCGGTGCGCGGCACGATGGTCATCCGGCCGTACGGGTACGGGCTGTGGGAGCGGATGCAGGCCGAGATGGACACCCGGATCAAGGAGACGGGCACGCAGAACGCGTACTTCCCGCTCCTGATCCCGCAGTCCTACCTCACGCGCGAGGCGGACCACGTCGAGGGCTTCGCTCCCGAGCTCGCGGTCGTCACGCACGGCGGCGGCAAGGAGCTGGAGGAGCCGGCGGTGGTCCGCCCCACCTCCGAGATGATCATCAACGACTACTTCTCGAAGTGGGTGCAGAGCTACCGCGACCTGCCGCTGCTGATCAACCAGTGGGCCAACGTGGTCCGTTGGGAACTCAGGCCGCGCCTGTTCCTGCGTACGACGGAATTCCTCTGGCAGGAGGGCCACACCGCGCACGCCACCTACGAGGACGCCCGGGACTTTGCCGCGCACATCCACCGCGAGGTCTACGAGGACTTCATGGTGAACGTCCTCGCCATGGACGTCGTCCCCGGCCGCAAGACCGCCGAGGAGCGCTTCGCCGGAGCCGTCAACACCCTCACGCTCGAAGGGATGATGGGCGACGGCAAGGCCCTGCAGATGGCCACCAGCCATGAGCTGGGCCAGAACTTCGCCAAGGCCTTCAACACCTCGTACCTGTCGAAGGACGGCACCCAGGAACTGGTCTGGCAGACCTCCTGGGGCTCGACCACCCGCATGATCGGCGCCCTCGTGATGATGCACGGCGACGACGACGGCCTGAGGGTCCCGCCGCGCCTGGCGCAGATCCAGGTCGTCGTCCTCGCCATCAAGGGCGACGAAGCGGTTCTGGCCAAGGTTCGCGAGATCGGCGACCAGCTCAAGGCGGCCGGCATCCGCGTCCACGTCGACGACCGCACCGACACCCCGTTCGGCCGCCGCGCCGTCGACTGGGAGCTCAAGGGCGTGCCCGTCCGCATCGAGGTCGGCCCCCGTGACCTGGAGAACGGCACCGCGATGCTGGCCCGCCGCATCCCCGGCGGCAAGGAACCGGTGCCCGTCGAGTCCCTCGTACGACTGCTGCCCACGGTTCTCGAAGAGGACCAGGCGCTGCTGCTGACCCAGGCGCGCGAGCGCCGCGAGTCCCGTACCGCCGACGTGACGACCATCGACGAGGCCGTCGAAGCGGCCGTCGGCGGCGGCTGGGCGCGCATCCCGTGGGCGACGCTCGGCGAAGAAGGCGAGGCCAGGCTGGCCGAGCACGCGGTGACCGTACGGTGTCTGGTCGCCGAGGACGGGTCGGTGCCGGACGCCGACGACGCGCCCGGTAACGTCGCGGTCGTGGCGCGCGCTTACTGAGTGGACGCGCGTGGGGAACGAGAGCGACCGAATCGCCTCTTGCGCATCCGCGAACCACAGCCGCACCGGCGCGTGGACAAGGCGTACGCGCCGGCGCGTACGTCAGACTACGCACCGGTTGGGTATGAGCTGTGAGGCTTCTCCGCAGATCGGCGCACCCGCCCTCGTCAGGGCGCATCATTCGCAACTGACGGGTACGTGCAAATTATTTGGGATGGCCCGGAATCGGAACACAGCGGCACTCCGGCTCGTTGTCATTACGTGAGCACGACACAGACACCACCTGTTCTCGCCGCAGAACTGGCGCAGGCGTGGGCCGACATTCAGCGGTACCACCCCGAGCTGCCGGATCTCGCCGCGCCAGAGTCCCTGATCGGGGAGTCGTCGTCCGCCTGCGGTCACGAGCTCTCCTTCGAGCGACTGCTTCATGAGGCAGTCCATGGCATCGCCGCCGCCCGCGGCGTTCGCGACACCTCCCGGGCCGGCCGCTACCACAACCGCAGATTCCTCGCCATCGCCGAGGAGCTGGGCCTGGACCACCCCGAGGAACCGCACCCGAGCAGCGGTTTCTCCCTGGTCACGCTCAACCCCGAGGCCAAGCGCCGCTACCGCCCGACCATCGAACGCCTCCAGCGCGCCCTGAAGGCCCACACCGCGGCCACCTCCGCCGACACCAGCCGGACCTTCCGGGGCCCGGCCGCCCGCCACGGCTCCTCCGGAGGCGGCGTCCGCGTCAAGGCGGTCTGCGACTGCGGCCGCAACGTCCGGGTCGTCCCGTCGGTCCTGGCCCAGGCCCCGATCGTGTGCGGCGGCTGCGGGAAGCCGTTCCGGATTCCCGAGGTGGTCGGAGCGGCGTAACGGCGCCACGTCGAGCACCGGCATCTCGTGGCTGCCGGTCGGGACGTAGGCGCGTCGGGCGCGTCGCATGTCGGTCGGCGTGACGCGCCGGTATGCGTGGCGCCGGGGTGCCGCTGTGGCCCGCGCAGGCGGCACCCCGCAGCGCCGGGCTGCACAACGCCGTGACGGCACCTGAAGCGCCCGGCGCCTCTCGGGCATGCCCAGCCCCGGTACCCTCACCGCCCCCGGCCGGAGGCGACCCGCGGGGTGTGGCACAATGGCTAGCTGTACTCGACAGCCGCACAGGACCCCTCTCTCCTCCGGCTGACGCGTCCATCGGGCACTCGGGTACCGCAACCCCACGCGGCTCTCTCGCCGTGCCCAACCACGTCAAATCCAGGAGAACCCACTCCCGTGGCAGTCAAGATCAAGCTGAAGCGTCTGGGCAAGATCCGTTCGCCTCACTACCGCATCGTCGTCGCCGACTCCCGTACCCGTCGTGACGGTCGTGCGATCGAGGAGATCGGCAAGTACCACCCGACGTACAACCCGTCGGTCATCGAGGTCGACGCGGACCGTGTCGCGTACTGGCTGGGTGTCGGCGCGCAGCCGACCGAGCCCGTGCTCGCCATCCTGAAGAAGACCGGCGACTGGCAGAAGTTCAAGGGCGAGCCCGCCCCGGCGCCCCTGCTCGTCGCCGAGCCGAAGAAGGCGCGCCCGTCGTTCGAGGCCCTCGGTGGCGACGACGAGGGCAAGGGTGAGGCGATCACCCAGAAGAAGAAGGCTGACAAGAAGGACGAGGCTGCGGCCGAGTCCGAGTCGACCGAGGCCTGAGCATGCTCGAGGAGGCTCTCGAGCACCTCGTGAAGGGCATCGTCGACAACCCGGACGATGTGCAGGTCGCCTCGCGCAACCTGCGTCGCGGACGCGTGCTCGAGGTCCGGGTCCACCCCGACGACCTCGGCAAGGTGATCGGCCGTAACGGCCGCACCGCACGCGCTCTGCGCACCGTCGTGGGCGCCATCGGCGGCCGCGGTGTCCGCGTCGACCTCGTCGACGTCGACCACGTCCGCTGACGCCGAACGCAGCACCGGCTCGGGCCGGGGAGGGCCACTGGGCCGTCCCCGGCCCGTAGTCGTATACGAAGTCATGCCGTAGGCACACGACAGGAGATCTGAACTCGTGCAGCTGGTAGTCGCACGGATCGGCCGCGCCCACGGCATCAAGGGCGAGGTCACCGTCGAGGTGCGTACCGACGAGCCCGAACTGCGGCTCGCCCCCGGCGCCGTCCTGGCCACCGACCCGGCCGCCACCGGGCCGCTCACCATCGAGACCGGCCGCGTCCACAGCGGCCGGCTCCTCCTGCGCTTCGAGGGGGTCAAGGACCGCACCGGCGCCGAGGCGCTGCGCAACACCCTCCTCATCGCCGAGATCGACCCGGACGAGCTGCCCGAGGAGGAGGACGAGTACTACGACCACCAGCTCATGGACCTCGACGTGGTCACCGCTGACGGGGTCGAGGTCGGTCGTATCACCGAGATCTCGCACCTGCCCTCCCAGGACCTCTTCATCGTCGAGCGGCCTGACGGGAGCGAGGTGATGATCCCGTTCGTCTCGGAGATCGTCACCGAGATCGACCTGGAGGAGCAGCGCGCGGTCATCACGCCGCCGCCGGGTCTGATCGACGACCGCGCGGAGGTCGCCTCGACGCGCGACACGGAGGCCGAGAGCTGATGCGGCTCGACGTCGTCACGATCTTCCCCGAGTACCTGGAGCCCCTGAACGTCTCCCTCGTCGGCAAGGCACGCGCGCGTGGACAGCTGAACGTCCATGTGCACGACCTGCGCGGCTGGACGTACGACCGCCACAACACGGTCGACGACACGCCGTACGGCGGCGGTCCGGGCATGGTCATGAAGACCGACCCCTGGGGAGACGCCCTGGACTCCGTGCTGGCGGACGGCTACGAGACGGGCTCCGGCACGCCCGCCCTGATCGTCCCCACCCCCAGCGGACGCCCCTTCACCCAGGAACTCGCCGTCGAACTCTCCGAGCGGCCCTGGCTGATCTTCACGCCGGCCCGCTACGAGGGCATCGACCGCCGGGTCATCGACGAGTACGCGACCCGGATGCCCGTGTACGAGGTGTCCATCGGCGACTACGTCCTCGCCGGCGGCGAGGCGGCCGTACTGGTCATCACGGAGGCCGTGGCCCGGCTGCTGCCCGGCGTCCTGGGCAACGCCGAGTCCCACCGGGACGACTCCTTCGCGCCCGGCGCGATGGCGAGCCTCCTGGAGGGCCCCGTCTACACCAAGCCGCCCGAGTGGCGCGGCCGGGACATCCCCGACGTGCTGCTCAGCGGCCATCACGGCAAGATCGCCCGCTGGCGCAGGGACGAGGCGCTACGGCGTACGACAGCCAACCGGCCCGACCTGATCGAGCGCTGCGACCCCAAGGCCTTCGACAAGAAGGACCGCGAGATGCTCTCCATCCTGGGCTGGATGCCCGACCCGGAGGGGGAGCGGTTCGGTCGATTTTGGCGCAGGACAGAGAGCGTGGAAGAATAGACCGCTGTTGTGCGTCGTCCGGCGTGCGCCCCTGCCACAGGGGGACACGACGCCCGCCCCGACACGGACAGCATCCTCACGAAGCACCTAGCTCCCGCCTATGACCTGTGGCATGGGCGAAGAAAGCAGACGAAATGTCTCACCTGCTCGACTCCGTCGACGCCGCGTCGCTGCGCAGCGACGTCCCGGCCTTCCGCCCGGGCGACACCGTCAACGTCCACGTCCGCGTCATCGAGGGCAACCGCTCCCGTGTGCAGCAGTTCAAGGGCGTTGTGATCCGCCGCCAGGGCGCCGGTGTCCGCGAGACCTTCACGGTCCGCAAGGTCTCGTTCTCCGTCGGCGTCGAGCGCACCTTCCCGGTGCACACCCCGATCGTCGAGAAGATCGAGCTCGTCACCAAGGGTGATGTCCGCCGCGCCAAGCTGTACTACCTGCGCGACCTGCGCGGCAAGGCGGCGAAGATCAAGGAGAAGCGCGAGAACTGAGCGCTTTCGGGGGCTCGCCCCCGCGGGGTCCGAAGCGGGGCCGGATAACATCTGGCCCCGATGGACACCGAAGCACAGCAGACGGAGCGCGACCGCTCCTCCCGCCCTTCCGACTCCGAGGACATCTCGGACACCGAGGGACAGGAGGGACGGTCGCGTTTCGCGTTGGTGTCGCGGATCACCGAGTGGCTCCCGGGCGGGCGGATCAGTCTGACCCTGCTGGTCTTCCTGGTCTTTCTGCTGCTGCTCAACACGTTCGTACTACGGCCGTTCGAGATTCCCAGCGGATCCATGGAGTCCGGATTGAGGATCGGCGACCGCGTTCTCGTAAATAAGTTGGCGTACCGTTTCGGTGCCGAACCGCGCCGCGGTGATGTTGTCGTGTTCGACGGAACTGGGTATTTCGGGGATGCCGACTACATCAAACGCGTTGTGGGTGTGGGGGGAGACCGCGTGGTCTGCTGTGACAAGGAGGGGAGGATCCAGGTGAACGGCCGGTCGGTCGACGAGTCGACGTTCCTGTTCGCCGGAGACAGCCCGTCCACGGTGCGCTTCGACGTCGTCGTGCCCGACGGCAGGCTGTTCGTCCTCGGTGACCACCGCAGCGCGTCCAGCGACTCCCGCGACCACCTGGGCTCGCCCGGCGGCGGGATGGTCCCGGTCGACGACGTCATCGGCCGCGCCGACTGGATCGTATGGCCGACCGCCCACTGGACCCGGCTGCACCGTCCGGACGCCTACGCGCGCGTGCCCGCAGCCGCAGCGGAGGGCACGCATGGGTAATCGTGGCAAGCCGCGTGGCGTACCCAGCAGTGCCGCCGACAATCTGCTGCCCACCGGATCCCGGCGTGCC
The DNA here is from genome assembly GCF_021474425.1 of Streptomyces muensis. GTDB lineage: Bacteria > Actinomycetota > Actinomycetes > Streptomycetales > Streptomycetaceae > Streptomyces > Streptomyces muensis. Next base: position 19,220 of record NZ_JAKEIP010000054.1, read on the forward strand.
GCCAGCCCCGCCGGCGGGCGCACCCGCGCGGAGCGGCGCAAGCTCCAGCGCAAGGTCAAGCGGCGCCGCAGGCGCTCGGCGATGAAGGAGATACCCCTCCTCGTCGGCGTCGCCGTGCTCATAGCGCTCGTCCTGAAGACGTTCCTCGTCCAGGCCTTCGTGATCCCGTCCGGCTCCATGGAGCAGACGATCCAGATCGGCGACCGCGTCCTGGTCGACAAGCTCACCCCCTGGTTCGGCTCCAAGCCGCAGCGCGGGGACGTCGTCGTCTTCAAGGACCCCGGCGGCTGGCTCCAGGACGAGCAGACGACGGTGAAGAAGGAGGACCCCGTCGTCATCAAGCAGGTCAAGGAGGCACTCACCTTCATCGGCCTGCTGCCGTCCGACGACGAGAAGGACCTCATCAAGCGCGTCGTCGGCGTCGGCGGGGACCGCGTCAAGTGCTGTGACACGCAGGGCAGGGTCACCGTCAACGGCGTTCCCCTGAACGAGGACTATCTGTATCCCGGCAACGCCCCCTCGAACGCCCAGTTCGACATCACCGTCCCGCAGGGCCGGCTCTGGGTGATGGGCGACCACCGGGCCAACTCCGCGGACTCCCGGGCCCATCAGGACCAGGACTACGGCGGCACGGTCTCCGAGGAGGAGGTGGTCGGCCGCGCCATGTGGATCGCCTGGCCGTTCGGCCACTGGAGCTCCCTGGACGAGCCGAACACCTACGCTTCCGTGTCCGACTCGGCCACCGGGTCGACCGCCTCCGACCCGCTGTCGCATAGGGTTGCTTCCGACGATTCGAACGGAACGATCCAACTCCCGACCCCTGCGGAACTCCCGCTCGTTATGGGAGTGGTGGGCCTGCGCCGCGCATGGGGCAGGCAGCGGCACAGAGTGAGGAGTTGGCGTGGGGGATGTGGCGGTTGGCGCACGGTCGGGGCACGACGGCGAGGAGCACCGCGGACGCCCCGTGGACGCAGCCGACCCGGCCGCGGACGGCGCCGTGACCTCCGGGAATGACTCCGGAGGCGACGGCGGCGAAGGAGGGTCGGGCGGCGAGCCCCCGACCGGCGGCGAGGGGTCGGGAGCGGTCCCCAAGCCCAAGAAGCAGCGCTCCTTCTGGAAGGAGCTGCCCATTCTCATCGGCATCGCGCTCGTCCTCGCGCTGCTGATCAAGACGTTCCTGGTGCAGGCGTTCTCGATCCCGTCCGACTCGATGCAGAACACCCTCCAGCAGGGTGACCGCGTCCTGGTGGACAAGCTCACCCCCTGGTTCGGCTCCGAGCCCGAGCGCGGCGAGGTCGTGGTCTTCCACGACCCCGACAACTGGCTGGCCGGCGAGCCCACTCCCGACCCGAACGCCCTGCAGACCTTCCTCAGCTGGATCGGCCTGATGCCGTCGGCGGAGGAGAAGGACCTCATCAAGCGCGTCATCGGCGTCGGCGGCGACACGATCGAGTGCGAGGGCACCGGCCCGCTGAAGGTCAACGGCAAGGCGCTGAGCGAGGCGTCGTACGTCTACCCCGGCAACACGCCGTGCAGCCAGGACGACCAGGGCGGCCAGTTCAAGGTCAAGGTGCCCGAGGGCTTCATCTGGGTCATGGGCGACCACCGGCAGAACTCCCGTGACTCCCGCTACAACCAGGCCGACAAGAACCACGGCATGGTCCCCGTCGACGAGGTCGTCGGCCGCGCCATCGTGATCGCCTGGCCGGTCAACCGCTGGGACAACCTGCCGGTTCCGGACACCTTCGAGCAGAACCTGAGCGCCCGGTCCGCCGCTCTGACGGTGGCGCCGCAGGGGCTGGCCCTGGCCGGCGCGGTGCCGCTGGTGCTGTGGCGCCGGCGTCGGATCGAGGCGGCCGAGACCCGCTGACGGGCTGAGCGCCTGCCGGGGAAGCGGCGCGGACCTCGCCGCGCCCGCCCGGTGCCGGGAGCTTGGAAAACCTTTGCCGAGCCTGTGACCCAGGAGGTCTCGGGAGGGGCTGCCCGGTGTCGGTACCGCCGGGTAGGGTGCGGACCCATGGGTGGCGAGAGCACGACACGTACGGCGCCGCGTAGCGGTGGCGCGAGCAGGGGCCCGGCGGGCAGCCGGACCGGACAGCGGCTGTCCGGGCTGGCCGTGGCGCTGGGCCTGGTGCTGTTCCTGGGCGGGTTCGTCTGGGGAGCGGTGATCTACCGGCCGTACACCGTGCCCACCAGTTCGATGGCGCCGACGATCGGCGCGGGCGACCGGGTGCTGGCCCAGCGCGTCGACGGCGACGAGATACGCCGGGGCGACGTCGTCGTCTTCACCGACAAGACCTGGGTGAGCAACGCGCCCGTCGTCAAGCGCGTGGTCGCGATCGGCGGCGACACGGTGGCCTGCTGCACGGACGGCAAGCTGACCGTCAACGGCAAGCAGATCGACGAGCCGTATCTGGCCAAGGACGGCCTGGAAGACCTCCAGAACTTCCCCACGGTGACGGTCCCCAAGGGCAGGCTCTTCCTGCTCGGCGACGAGCGCAGCGGCTCCCTGGACTCCACGGCCCACCTCACGGACGCCGCCCGCGGCACCGTCGCGCGAAGCGCCGTGTCGGCCCGGGTGGACGCCGTCGTCTGGCCCATGGACGGCATGCTGGAGCCCCCCACGAGCTTCGAACAGCTCGGCGCGCTGTCGTCGCCCGGGCCGCTGCGGACGATGGTCGCGCTGATCGTCGGCGGCGGCGTGCTCGTCCTCGGCGGCGGTGCCTACGGCCCGATCGCGAACCGGCGGAGCAGGCGGGCCCGGCCGGGCCCGGAGGCCGCGCGTGTCCGCTGAGCCGACGGACATGAGTACGAACCCTCACGGCGACTCGTACGACGGCGGGCTGCGCAAGGTCGCCCGAGTCGTCCTGCTGGACCCGCAGGACCGCATTCTGCTGCTGCACGGGCATGAGCCGGAGAATCCCGCCGACGACTGGTGGTTCACCCCGGGCGGCGGCGTCGAGGGCGACGAGAGCCGCGCACAGGCCGCGCTGCGGGAACTCGCCGAGGAGACCGGCATCACGGAGGTCGAACTCGGCCCCGTGCTGTGGCGGCGGATGTGCTCCTTCCCGTTCGCGGGGCGTCGCTGGGACCAGGACGAGTGGTACTACCTGGCCCGCACGACGCAGACGGAGACCCGGGCCGTGGCGCTCACCGAACTGGAGCGGCGCAGCGTCGCCGGAGCGCGCTGGTGGACGTGTGAGGAACTTGCCCAGGCCCATGAGACGGTGTATCCGACCAGACTCGCCGAGCTGCTGCGCACACTGCTCGACGAAGGTCCCCCCGCCGGGCCCGTGACCCTTGACGCCGAAATTGTCTAGGTGCTGACGGGACTGGCGCACAATGGTGGGATCGCACGGCTGAAGGGGAACATGCCATGAGCGCCGAGGACCTCGAAAAGTACGAGACCGAGATGGAGCTCAAGCTCTATCGGGAGTACCGCGATGTCGTCGGTCTGTTCAAGTATGTGATCGAGACTGAGCGCCGCTTCTACCTGACCAACGACTACGAGATGCAGGTGCACTCGGTTCAGGGTGAGGTGTTCTTCGAGGTGTCCATGGCGGATGCCTGGGTGTGGGACATGTACCGGCCGGCGCGGTTCGTGAAGCAGGTGCGCGTGCTGACGTTCAAGGACGTGAACATCGAGGAGCTGAACAAGAGCGATCTGGAGCTTCCCGGCGGGTGACGCTCGGTGACGTGGACCGGTGACGTGCACTGATGACGTGCACGGTGACGTTCACTCGCAGGGGTGAGGAAGTTATCCACAGACGCGGACTTGTCCACCAAGATCCAATAGCTCGCTGAGCTGCCCTCATCGTTGGCGCCGGAGGTGGTGCCGACATGAACGCACGCAGCGCACTCGGCAGGTACGGCGAGGATCTGGCCGCGCGGCGGCTGACCGAGGCCGGGATGACGGTTCTGGAGCGCAACTGGCGCTGTGGCAGGACCGGAGAGATCGACATCGTCGCCAGGGACGGCGACACGCTGGTCGTGTGCGAGGTGAAGACCCGCAGGACCAGCGACTACGAGCATCCGATGGCCGCGGTCACCCCCGAGAAGGCCCAGCGCCTGCGGGGCCTCGCGGAACACTGGATCCACGCACACGGCGGCGCCCCACCCGGAGGCGTCCGCATCGACCTGGTCGGCATCGTCCTGCCCGACCGCGGCGCGCCCGTGGTCGAGCACGCGCGGGGGGTGGCCTGACATGGGGTTCGCACGGACGTGTTCGGTGGCCCTGGTGGGCGTCGAGGGAGTCGTGGTCGAGGTCCAGGCGGACCTGGAGCCGGGAGTGGCGGCGTTCACGCTGGTGGGCCTGCCGGACAAGAGCCTGACGGAGAGCCGGGACCGGGTACGGGCGGCCGTCGTCAACTCGGGCGGCGAGTGGCCGCAGAAGAAGCTCACCGTCGGGCTCAGCCCGGCATCGGTGCCCAAGGCGGGCAGCGGCTTCGACCTGGCCGTCGCGTGCGCCGTCCTCGGCGCCTCCGAGCGGATCGACCCGAAGGTCCTCGCCGACATCGTGATGATCGGTGAGCTGGGCCTGGACGGACGCGTGCGTCCCGTACGGGGCATCCTGCCCGCGGTGCTGGCGGCGGCGGACGCCGGCTACGAGCAGGTCGTCGTGCCGGAGTGCGCCGCGGCCGAGGCCTCGCTGGTGCCGGGCGTCTCCGTCCTGGGCGTGCGCAGCCTGCGCCAGCTCATCGCCGTCCTCGCGGACGAACCCGTACCCGACGAGGAACCCGACGACCAGGGCCGCCCCGACCCGCTGCTAGCGGGTCTGCGCATGCCGGGGACGGGCGCGGCCACGGGCATCCACAGCATGGGCGCCGCCCAGCCCGACCACGGGCACGACCTGGCCGATGTGGTGGGCCAGATGTCGGCGCGTACGGCCGTGGAGGTCGCCGCGGCCGGCGGGCACCACCTGTTCCTGGAGGGGCCGCCCGGCGCCGGCAAGACGATGCTCGCGGAGCGGCTGCCGGCCATCCTGCCCCGGCTCGCCAGGGAGGAGTCACTGGAGGTCACGGCGGTGCACTCGGTGGCGGGACTGCTGCCCCCGGGCAAGCCCCTGATCGACGTCGCCCCCTACTGCGCCCCGCACCACTCCGCGACGATGCAGGCGCTCGTCGGTGGCGGCCAGGGCATCGCGCGGCCCGGCGCGGTGTCCCTGTCCCACCGGGGCGTCCTCTTCTTGGACGAGACCCCCGAGTTCAGCGGCCAGGCCCTCGACGCCCTGCGGCAGCCCCTGGAGGGCGGGCACGTCGTCATCGCGCGCAGCGCGGGCGTCGTGCGCTTCCCGGCGAAGTTCCTGATGGTGCTGGCCGCGAACCCGTGCCCGTGCGGTCGCTTCTCCCGGACGGACGAGTCATGCGAGTGCCCGCCCTCGGCGATCCGCCGCTATCAGGCCAGGCTGTCCGGGCCGCTGCTCGACCGGGTCGACCTCCGCGTCGAGGTGGACCGGGTCACCCGGGCCCAGCTGACCGAGCGCGGCGCCCGGGGCGAGTCCACGGCGACGGTCGCCGACCGGGTGCGCGCGGCCCGGGAGCGGGCGTCGGCCCGGCTCGTCGGCACGCCCTGGCGGACCAACAGCGAGATCCCCGGACGGGAGCTGCGCAGCCGCTGGTACGCAGCGATCGGCGCCATGGACGAGGCGGAACGGAACCTGGAGCGCGGTGTGCTGACCGCCCGCGGACTCGACCGCGTCCTGCGCGTCGCCTGGACCGTCGCCGACCTCGTCGGCCACGACCGGCCCGACGCGACGGACGTCGCCCTCGCACTCCAGCTGCGCACAGGTGTCCCGCGCGGTGTGCCCATGGCCATCGGGGCGCTGACATGACGGGCAGCGGCACTCCGGACGACGAGGAACTGCTCGGTCGGGTCTTCCTCAGCAGGGTCGTCGAGCCCGGCGACGAGGTCGCGGGGCGGTGGGTGCGGGAGTACGGCGTGGAGGAAGTGGTACGGCGGTTACGGGAGGGGACGGAGGCACTGCCCGGGGTGAGCTACAAGCGGTGGGACGGGCTGCGGGCACGCGGGCAGCGGGCCGACCCGGATCGGGATCTCGCCGTCGCCCGGGAAGCGGGGGTGCGGTTTCTCTGTCCGGGGGACGTCGAGTGGCCGGGGCAGCTCGACGATCTCGGGGGTGCCCGGCCGATCGGGTTGTGGGTGCGAGGGCGGGCCAGCCTGCGGATGTGGGCGTTGCGCTCCGTGGCCGTCGTCGGCGCCCGGGCCTGCACCGAGTACGGCGCGCACATGGCGGCCACGCTGGCCGGCGGGCTCGCCGAGCGGGGCTGGGTGGTCGTCTCCGGCGGCGCCTACGGTGTCGACGGCGCCGCGCACCGGGGTTCCCTCGGCGCCGGGGGAGCGACCGTCGCGGTGCTCGCCTGCGGGGTCGACCGGCCCTATCCGCGCGGACACACCCAGCTGATCAACAGGATCGCCGACCAGGGGCTCGTGATCGGAGAGCTGCCGCCGGGGGACCATCCCACGCCCAGCAGATTCATCGTGCGGAACCGGGTGATCGCGGCCCTGACCCGGGGCACGGTCGTCGTGGAGGCCGCCCATCGCAGCGGCTCACTGGTCACCGCCCGGGCCGCACAGCGGCTCGGACGTCACACCATAGGGGTCCCCGGCCCGGCCACCAGCGGCCTCTCCGCAGGGGTGCACGAACTCCTGCGCGGTGACGCCGTGCTGGTCACCGACGCCGCCGAGGTCGTCGAACTCGTGGGCGACATGGGAGAACTCGCGCCGGAGAGACGCGGGCCCGTCCTGCCGCGCGACCTTCTGGAGCCGAGGGCGCGCAGAGTCCTGGCCGCGCTGCCCGGCCGTCGCGCGGCCGGAGCGGACGAGGTGGCACGCGGCGCGCAGACCACCGAGGACGACGCCGTCGCGCGACTGTACGAACTCCGCTCACTTGGTTACGTCGAACGACACGGCGACGGCTGGAAGTTGACACGCCAGGCGATGATCTCCGTTCGGGCCGGTCGGAGTGGATGTTGACCGAGCGTGTTCGGCCGTACGGGGGAACACGGACGCCCTTGTGAATTCCCCCAGTTGGGGTGTTCGGATGATCACGTAGAGCGACCGTGATGCCCTGGCGGGGCGTCCAGCGGAACGTATCTGCGCACGGCTGACGCTCCGCCCTTCGCGCGCCGCGACACCGCAGTCACGCTACGCTCACGTGAATTCCGACTCAGACCGGCACCTCGACACCGGAAGGTTCCCAGAACGGCACCAGCGCGACATCAGACCGACAGCTCCCCCAGGAACCCCCACTTCACGGCAGAACGGCACAAGGCAACGAATGCCCCAGCACACCTCCGGGTCCGACCGGGCGGCCATCCCCCCAGCCGCCCGTGACGGTGGCAGCGTGCGGCCGCCCGCTCCCTCGACGCTCGACGAGCTGTGGCGGTCGTACAAGGCGACGGGGGACGAGCGGCTGCGCGAGCAGCTGATCCTGCACTACTCGCCGCTCGTCAAGTACGTGGCGGGCCGGGTGAGCGTCGGCCTGCCGCCCAACGTGGAGCAGGCCGACTTCGTGTCCTCCGGGGTCTTCGGGCTCATCGACGCGATCGAGAAGTTCGACATCGACCGGGAGATCAAGTTCGAGACGTACGCGATCACGCGGATCCGGGGCGCGATGATCGACGAGCTCAGGGCGCTGGACTGGATTCCGCGGTCGGTGCGGCAGAAGGCGCGGAACGTGGAGCGGGCGTACGCGACGCTGGAGGCGCGGCTGCGGCGCACGCCGACGGAGGCGGAGGTGGCCGTCGAGATGGGCATCGCGGTGGACGAACTCCACGCGGTGTTCAGCCAGTTGTCGCTGGCCAACGTGGTGGCACTGGAGGAGTTGCTGCACGTCGGGGGCGAGGGCGGCGATGGGCTCAGCGTCATGGACACGCTGGAGGACACCGCCGCGGACAACCCGGTCGAGGTGGCCGAGGACCGGGAGCTGCGGCGGTTTCTGGCGCGGGCGATCAACACGCTGCCCGAGCGGGAGAAGACCGTGGTGACGCTGTACTACTACGAGGGACTCACGCTCGCCGAGATCGGGAACGTGCTGGGTGTGACCGAGAGCCGGGTCAGTCAGATCCACACCAAGTCCGTGCTCCAGCTGCGGGCGAAGCTGGCCGGCTTCGGTCGTTGACCTGGCGGGACGTGTGTGGGGTTGCGCGGAGTGACTCCCGTCGGCGGGGGTGCGTCCGTACAGTGGTTGACGTGCCAAGGATTCGAGCGGCCTCCGTGGCCGAGCACCGGTCGATGCAGCGAGCCGCCCTGCTGGACGCGGCTCGTTCCCTGTTGTCCGAGGGTGGGACGGAGGCGCTGACCTTCCCGGCCCTCGCCGAGCGGACGGGCCTCGCGCGGTCGTCCGTGTACGAGTACTTCCGCTCCCGGGCCGCCGTGGTCGAGGAACTCTGCGAGGTCGACTTCCCGGTGTGGGCCGCGGAGGTGTCGGCGGCGATGGAGCGGGAGGCCACGGCCGAGGGGAAGGTCGAGGCGTATGTGCGCCGGCAGCTCGCGCTGGTCGGGGACCGGCGGCATCGGGCTGTCGTGGCGATCTCGGCGAGTGAGCTGGACGCGGGGGCCCGGGAGAAGATCCGGGCGGCGCACGGCGGACTGGTCGCGATGATCGTCGAGGCGCTGCGGGAGATGGGGCACGCGGAGCCTCGGCTGGCGGCGATGTTGTTGCAGGGCGTGGTGGACGCGGCTGTGCGGCGGATTGAGCTGGGGGCGGCGGAGGAGCCTTCGGCGATTACGGATGCGGCTGTCTCCATGGCGTTGCGGGGGGTTCGGGGCTGAGCCCTGCCGGGCTGGGCGGGGGTCTTGCTGCCCGGAGCTGCTGGGTGCCCCGGCGTTTGGGTCCCGACAGGGATGTCACGCTGCCCGGCGCTGGTGAGCACCCGGCGTTGGGCTGAACCCGGGGCGTCGCGCGGCCCGGCGCTCACGGGGTGCCGCCGCGCCCACCCGTGCCGCCCCAGCGGCACGACTGCCCGCGGTTGTGGTGGCTGCTACGGCAGAGGGACCCCCAGTACCGGCAGCAGTCTCGATGGGCCCCTGTGGAGTAGCCACGGGGGGAGGAGGGACAGCGGGTCCAGGTAGGTGTCGGCTCTTCTCAGGCCCCAGTGGAGGCATGTCGTCGTGCAGTGTGAGCCCGTGGGCTCGACCGTCCCCACGGTCTGCCCGGCTGCCACCTCGTCGCCTTCCTTCACCGTCGCCCGTACCGGCTCGTACGTCACCCGCAGTGGTGGATCTCCCGTCCCGGTCAGCTCCACCGACACGACCCCCTTTCCCGCGACCACGCCCGCGAACGACACCCGTCCGGCCGTCACGGCCCGTACCGGCGCCCCGGCAGGTGCCGTCAGGTCCACGCCGCGGTGGCCGGGGCCGTACGGTGTCGTCGGGGGTTCCCAGCCGCGGAGGACCGGTGGGCGGGAGCCCACGGGCCAGGCCCGGCCGATCGCCGGCACCGGCGGGTCCGGTGCGGCAGCGGGCGTGGTCAGGGCGGTCGTGGTCAGCCGGGGGACCGGTGCCAGCAGGGCGGTGGCCGTCAGGAGCAGCAGCAACATCAGCCGCCCGCATGTCCTCACCGGCCCCGGCCGTCGTTTCTCTCGCATGGCGCAACCGTCCCGCACCCCCGCCGATCATGGCCGGGATCTGTGGACAACTCACCGGTTGTGGACAGCGGCGTCACCCGGGGCCTCGCGGGTCCCGTACACTTCTTCTGGCGATCCGGGTCACCGGGTCGACTTCGCACGCCCCGACACCAGGTGATCAAAAGCCGGTGTCAGCGCCCCTCGGTCCTTCGTGGCACGGCGCATGCGGGCGTCAGGCGCGGAAGCCGTCCGGCATCTGCGGCACAACCGAGAACATTCAAGGAGATACGGCCATGGCCGTCGTCACGATGCGGGAGCTGCTGGAAAGCGGCGTCCACTTCGGTCACCAGACCCGTCGTTGGAACCCGAAGATGAAGCGCTTCATCTTCACGGAGCGCAACGGCATCTACATCATCGACCTGCTCCAGTCGCTGTCGTACATCGACCGCGCCTACGAGTTCGTCAAGGAGACCGTCGCCCACGGCGGCACGGTCATGTTCGTCGGTACGAAGAAGCAGGCGCAGGAGGCCATCGCCGAGCAGGCCACCCGCGTCGGCATGCCCTACGTCAACCAGCGCTGGCTGGGCGGCATGCTCACCAACTTCTCGACCGTCTACAAGCGTCTGCAGCGCCTCAAGGAGCTCGAGCAGATCGACTTCGAGGACGTCGCGGCCTCCGGTCTGACCAAGAAGGAGCTGCTGGTCCTCTCCCGCGAGAAGGCCAAGCTGGAGAAGACCCTCGGCGGTATCCGCGAGATGCAGAAGGTGCCCAGCGCCGTCTGGATCGTGGACACCAAGAAGGAGCACATCGCGGTCGGTGAGGCCCGGAAGCTCAACATCCCGGTCGTCGCCATCCTCGACACCAACTGCGACCCCGACGAGGTCGACTACAAGATCCCGGGCAACGACGACGCGATCCGCTCCGTCACCCTGCTCACCCGCGTGATCGCCGACGCCGTCGCCGAGGGCCTCATCGCCCGCTCCGGCGTCGCCACCGGCGACAAGGGTGAGAAGGCCGCGGGCGAGCCGCTCGCCGAGTGGGAGCGCGACCTGCTCGAGGGTGAGAAGAAGGCCGAGGAGGCCCCGGCCGCCGCCGAGGCCCCCGCAGCCGAGGCCCCCGCTGCCGAGGCTCCGGCCGCAGAGACCCCCGCCGCCGAGGCCCCGGCCGCCGAGGGCGAGCAGGGCTGACAACGCCGGCGCTGACGGCGGGAGCGGTGACATGAAGTCCGCTCCCGCCGTTCACCCGTAGGTCAGCGGCGAGTCGGAGATCTACATCTACATGTAGATCGCAGACCCGCAGATCTCCGATCCTCCAGACTTCGAGAAAGATTCACAGACTCATGGCGAACTACACCGCCGCCGACGTCAAGAAGCTCCGCGAGCTCACCGGCGCCGGCATGATGGACTGCAAGAAGGCGCTGGACGAGGCCGAGGGCAACGTCGAGAAGGCCGTCGAGGCGCTCCGCATCAAGGGCCAGAAGGGCGTCGCCAAGCGCGAGGGCCGCTCCGCCGAGAACGGCGCCGTGGTCTCGATCATCGCCGACGACAACTCCTCCGGTGTCATCGTCGAGCTGAAGTGCGAGACGGACTTCGTCGCCAAGGGCGAGAAGTTCCAGGCCGTGGCCAACACCATCGCCGAGCACGTCGCGAAGACCTCCCCGGCCGACATCGACGCCCTGCTCGCCTCCGAGATCGAGGCCGGCAAGACCGTCCAGGCGTTCGTGGACGAGGCCAACGCCAACCTCGGTGAGAAGATCGTCCTGGACCGCTTCGCGCAGTTCGCCGACGGCTTCGTGCTCGCCTACATGCACCGCACGATGCCCGACCTGCCCCCGCAGATCGGTGTCCTGGTCGAGCTCGACAAGCCCAACGCCGAGGTCGCCAAGGGCGTCGCCCAGCACATCGCCGCCTTCGCGCCGAAGTACCTCTCCAAGGAGGACGTGCCGGCCGAGGTCGTCGAGTCCGAGCGCCGCGTCGCCGAGGAGACCACCCGCGCCGAGGGCAAGCCCGAGGCCGCCCTGCCGAAGATCGTCGAGGGTCGCCTCAACGGCTTCTTCAAGGACGCCACGCTGCTCGGCCAGCCGTACGCGCTCGACAACAAGAAGTCCGTCCAGAAGATCCTGGACGAGGCCGGTGTCACCCTGAAGCGCTTCTCGCGCATCAAGGTCGGCATCTGAGTCCGTGCCGCGATCGGTGCCCGGTCCCTATAGGGTCGAGGGCAGTCGTTGGCGGACTCCGTCACCGCGCACGCGTGCGTGACGGACGACAACAGATCTGACGAGGAGGCCATTGCCGCGCATGGGATGCGAAACACGCCCCAACCGGCAGTGGCCTTCTTCGTATGTGCACCACGTAACAAAGGCGGGATCTCGATGACCACCAAGGCCCAGAAGAGCGACGACGGCAAAGTACGCGGCCGGTTTCTGCTGAAGCTGTCCGGAGAGGCCTTCTCCGGCGGTGGCGGCCTCGGCGTCGACCCGGACGTGGTGCACAAGATCGCCCGCGAGATCGCGGCCGTCGTACGCGACGGCGCGCAGGTCGCGGTCGTCATCGGCGGCGGCAACTTCTTCCGCGGCGCCGAACTCCAGCAGCGCGGCATGGACCGGGCCCGCTCCGACTACATGGGCATGCTCGGCACCGTGATGAACTGCCTCGCCCTCCAGGACTTCCTGGAGAAGGAGGGCATCGACTCCCGGGTGCAGACCGCCATCACCATGGGGCAGGTCGCCGAGCCGTACATCCCGCTGCGCGCCGTACGGCACCTGGAGAAGGGCCGCGTGGTCATCTTCGGCGCCGGTATGGGCATGCCGTACTTCTCCACCGACACCACCGCCGCCCAGCGTGCCCTGGAGATCGACGCCGAGGCGCTGCTCATGGGCAAGAACGGGGTGGACGGGGTCTACGACTCCGACCCCAAGCGCAACCCGGACGCCGTCAAGTTCGACTCCCTCGGCTACGGCGAGGTCATCACCCGCGACCTCAAGGTCGCCGACGCCACGGCCATCACCCTGTGCCGCGACAACAAGCTCCCGATCCTCGTCTTCGAGCTCCTGGCGGAGGGCAATATCGCGCGCGCCGTCAAGGGTGAGAAGATCGGCACGCTTGTGGGTGAGCAGGGCGGTCGGGGCTGACGCTCCGACAACTCAGACGACAAACCCGTCCGGGGGACGGACGGGACGGACCCTGACCGGGGGATGGACAATGTCCTGCCGGTCGGGAACCGTGCAGGAAGAAGACGCGACGCAGCCGGCCGCCGCCCCCACCCAGGAACCGCAGCCGGGCCTTTACTCAAGACACGCAGGAGCAAGTGGTGATCGAAGAGACCCTCCTCGAGGCCGAGGAGAAGATGGAGAAGGCCGTCGTGGTCGCCAAGGAGGACTTCGCCGCGATCCGCACCGGCCGTGCGCACCCGGCGATGTTCAACAAGATCGTGGCCGACTACTACGGTGCGCCGACGCCGATCAACCAGCTGGCTTCGTTCTCCGTGCCGGAGCCGCGCATGGCCGTCGTGACCCCGTTCGACAAGAGCGCGCTGCGCAACATCGAGCAGGCGATCCGCGACTCCGACCTCGGCGTCAACCCGAGCAACGACGGCAACATCATCCGAGTGGTGTTCCCCGAGCTCACCGAGGAGCGCCGCCGCGACTACATCAAGGTCGCCAAGGGCAAGGCCGAGGACGCGCGCGTGTCCATCCGCTCCGTGCGCCGCAAGGCCAAGGACGCCATCGACAAGCTGATCAAGGACGGCGAGATCGGCGAGGACGAGGGCCGTCGTGCGGAGAAGGAGCTCGACGACACCACGCACAAGTACGTCGCGCAGGTGGACGAGCTCCTGAAGCACAAGGAAGCGGAGCTGCTCGAGGTCTGATGAACGACTCTTCCTGGGGGGCACCGCCACAAGCCGGACAAGCCGGTTACTGGGGGGCCGCCGCACGTGGACCTGTCCAGGGGGCTGCCCCGGCGGGTCCCGCGTACGATGCGCCTGAGGCGCAGCAGACTCGCCCCATGCCCATCGTGCCCGACGGACCCGCGTATGGCGGAGACCAGGATGACGATCGGGGGGCCGCTCGGCTGAGCGGCCCCTTGTTCCGCGAACAGCCGCCGCACGCGCGGCCGTACGACACGCCGCAGGCGCGGCCCTCCCAGGCGGCGCCGCAGAATCCGGAGCCCATGCCCGACGCCCCACAGCCGGCGCCCCAGCCGCAGAAGAAGAGCGCGGGGCGCGACCTGGGTGCGGCCATAGGAGTCGGCGTCGCGCTCGGTGTGGTGATCGTCGCTTCGCTGTTCGTGGTCAAGGCCGTGTTCGTCGGAGTGGTCGCGGTCGCCGTCGTCGTGGGCCTGTGGGAGCTGACCCGGCGGCTGGAGGAGCGCAAGGGCATCAAGGCGCCCCTCGTCCCGCTGGCGCTCGGCGGTGCGGCCATGGTGATCGCCGGGTACGTCCGGGGTGCCGAGGGCGCCTGGGTGTCGATGGCGCTGACCGCGCTGGCCGTACTGGTCTGGCGGATGACCGAGCCACCGGAGGGCTACCTCAAGGACGTCACCGCCGGTGTGTTCGCGGCGTTCTACGTGCCGTTCCTGGCGACGTTCGTCGCGATGATGCTGACCGCCGACGACGGCGCCTGGCGGGTCCTGACCTTCCTGCTGCTGACGGTCGTCAGCGACACCGGCGCGTACGCCGTCGGCTGGCGCTTCGGCAAGCACAAGCTCGCCCCGCGCATCAGCCCCGGCAAGACCCGTGAGGGCCTGCTCGGCGCGGTGAGCTTCGCGATGGTGGCGGGCGCGCTGTGCATGCAGTTCCTGATCGACGACGGCACGTGGTGGCAGGGGCTGCTGCTGGGCCTCGCGGTCGCCGCCAGCGCCACGCTCGGCGACCTCGGCGAGTCGATGATCAAGCGGGACCTGGGCATCAAGGACATGGGCACGCTGCTGCCGGGGCACGGCGGCATCATGGACCGGCTGGACTCGCTGCTGCCCACGGCGCCGGTGGTGTGGCTGCTGATGGTGCTGTTCGTGGGGTCGGGCTGACAGGTCGGTCGAACGTCCGGAGGCCCCCGTTCTCGCAGAGCGGGGGCTTCTTGATGTGTGGGACGATTCCGGTGTACGCCCTCACAGCGTCGCGAAGGGGGCCGTCATGGCCATCATCCGCGAATCCATCGACGTCGACCGGCCACCCGGCGAGGTCTACGCGTATATCACCGACCCGTCCCATCTGCCCGAGTGGCAGCTGAGCGCCGTCGCCGCAGAACCCCTCGACGAAGGGCCGATCCACACCGGCTCCCGGGTCCGGGTCACCCGGCGCGTCGGCAGCCGCGAGGTCGCGATGACCGTGCAGTTCGACGAGCTCGACCCTCCGCACAGCTGGGATCTGCACGGGGTCGACGGCCCCGTCAGGCCCCGTACCCACGGGGAGATCGAGCCGCTCGACGACGGTCGCCGCTCCCGCGTGACGATCGACCTCGACTTCGAAGGGCACGGCCTCGGCAAGGTCCTGGTACCCCTCGTCGTCCGCCCGCAGGTCCGCAAGGAACTCCCGCGCGACGAGCAACTCCTCAAGGACAGGCTGGAACGCTCGACCGACTAGTGATCATCCCGGGCGTGGATTCCGTCGCAAGTTGATCTGCGACACTGGTACAGCCATGCCTAAGCCCGGAGAACTCACTTTCGTCGCCCCGCGCGGAGCCAAGAAGCCGCCGCGGCATCTTGCCGATCTCACGCCCGGTGAGCGTAAGGACGCTGTCGCCGCGATCGGGGAGAAGCCGTTTCGTGCCAAGCAGCTCTCGCAGCACTACTTCGCGCGGTACGCGCACGACCCGGAGCAGTGGACCGACATCCCGGCCGGTTCGCGGGACAAGCTGCGCGAGGAGCTGTTTCCCGAGCTGATGACCGTCGTACGGCATCTGTCGACGGACCAGGGCGACACGCGCAAGACGCTGTGGCGGCTGTTCGACGGGACGCTCGTCGAGTCCGTGCTGATGCGGTATCCGGACCGGGTGACCATGTGCATCAGTTCGCAGGCCGGGTGCGGGATGAACTGTCCGTTCTGCGCCACCGGGCAGGCGGGGCTGGACCGGAATCTGTCGACCGCCGAGATCGTGCATCAGATCGTGGACGGGATGCGGGCGCTGCGGGACGGGGAGGTCCCCGGGGGGCCTGCTCGGCTGTCCAACATCGTCTTCATGGGGATGGGCGAGCCGCTCGCCAACTACAACCGGGTCGTGGGGGCCATCCGGCGGCTGACCGATCCCGAGCCTGACGGGCTCGGGCTGTCGCAGCGCGGGATCACCGTCTCGACCGTCGGTCTCGTCCCGGCCATCCACCGGTTCGCCGACGAGGGCTTCAAGTGCCGGCTCGCGATCTCGCTGCACGCCCCCGACGACGAGCTGCGCGACACCCTCGTCCCCGTCAACACGCGGTGGAAGGTGCGGGAGGTCCTCGACGCCGGGTTCGAGTACGTCGGCAAGAGCGGACGGCGGCTGTCGATCGAGTACGCCCTCATCCGGGACATCAACGACCAGGCCTGGCGTGGTGACCGGCTCGGGCGGCTGCTCAAGGGCAAGCCGGTGCATGTGAACCTGATTCCGCTGAACCCGACGCCGGGGTCGAAGTGGACCGCGTCCCGGCCCGAGGACGAGAAGGCGTTCGTCGAGGCCATCGCCGCCCATGGTGTGCCGGTGACGATCCGGGACACCCGTGGTCAGGAGATCGACGGAGCGTGCGGACAGCTCGCCGCGACCGAGCGGTAGTCTGGCCACCGTAAGACCGCCGTAAGTACATCTTCATATTCCGACAGGGGAGCGCCACAGCGCTGAGAGTGCGGCGATCGGGCCGCAGACCCTCTGAACCTCGCCCAGGTCATTCTGGGTAGGAAGTTCGGTCACTACTCAAGCTGTTGCGCCCTGCCCGGGACCCCTCAGGGGTCGTGGGCAGGGCCGCGTCTCTTCCTGGTCACCCAGGAGGAATTCAGTGAGCAACACCCATAAGAGGATCACCCGTCAGCGGTGCGCGGCCGTTGTCGTGGGCCTCGGCATGGTCGGACTGTCCGCGTGCGGGTCGTCCGACTCCCAGGGCTCCGACACCGGCGGCTCCGGCTCCGGCTCCAAGACCGTCACGCTCGTCGCCCATGACTCGTGGGCCGTCTCGAAGGACGTCATCGCCGCCTTCGAGAAGCAGTCCGGGTACAAGGTCAAGGTCCTGGAGGACGGTGACGCCGGGCAGGCCGTCAACAAGGCCATCCTCACCAAGGACAACCCGCAGGGCGACGTCTTCTTCGGCGTCGACAACACCCTGCTCTCGCGGGCTCTCGACAACGACCTGTTCCAGTCGTACGAGCCGAAGGGCTCCGATCTCGTACTGCCCGAGTACCGGGCCGACCAGGACCAGCACCGGGTCACTCCGATCGACACCGGCGACATCTGCGTCAACTACGACAGGGCGTACTTCAGCGAGCACAAGCTGGCCCCGCCGACGTCGTACGACGACCTGGTCAAGCCCGCCTACAAGGATCTCCTCGTCACCGAGAACGCCTCCACCTCCTCGCCCGGGCTCGGCTTCCTGCTCGGGACCGCCGCCAAGTACGGCGACGACGGTTGGGAGGACTACTGGAAGAAGCTCAAGGCGAACGGCGTGAAGGTCGTCGACGGCTGGGAGCAGGCCTACAATGAGGAGTTCTCCGGGTCCGCCGGCGGCAAGAAGGCGGGGGCCGACCGGCCGCTCGTCGTGTCGTACGCCTCCTCGCCGCCCGCCGAGGTGATCTACGGCGACCCGAAGCCGACGACCGCGCCGACGGGGGTCGCGACGGGCACCTGCTTCCGGCAGGTCGAGTACGCCGGTCTGCTGAGCAACGCCGAGAACGCGGCGGGCGGCAAGGCGCTCCTCGACTTCATGCTCACCAAGACCTTCCAGGACGACATGCCGCTGAACATGTTCGTCTACCCGGTGCGGGAGGGCGCCCAGGTGCCCGAGGAGTTCACGAAGTTCGGGCCGCAGGCCAAGGATCCCGAGACGATGGACCCGGCGAAGATCGCCGACAACCGTGACGACTGGGTCAAGTCGTGGACCTCGCTCGTACTGAAGTAGCGGCCTCGCGCAAGAGGGGCGCGGCGGTGCGGCTCGGCCTCATCGCCGTGCCCGTCGCGTTCTTCGCGCTCTTCTTCGCCTACCCCGTCACCGCGATCGTCGCGCGCGGTCTCCAGGTCGACGGGGTCTGGCAGTTCGGGCGGCTGTGGGACGTGCTCGGGGAGTCCGACATCCGGCACGTCCTGTGGTTCACCACGTGGCAGGCGCTCGCCTCCACCGCGCTGACCCTGCTGATCGCACTGCCCGGCGCCTACGTCTTCGCCCGCTTCGACTTCCCCGGCAAACAGATCCTGCGTGCCGTCGTCACCATCCCCTTCGTGCTGCCGACGGTCGTCGTCGGCACGGCGTTCCTGGCGCTTCTCGGCCGCGGCGGACTCCTCGACGAGCTGTGGGGCGTACGGCTCGACACGACGGTGTGGGCCATCCTGCTGGCGCACGTCTTCTTCAACTACGCCGTCGTCGTACGGACCGTCGGCGGCCTGTGGGCACAGCTCGACCCGCGGCAGGAGGAGGCCGCGCGGATGCTCGGGGCGTCCCGCCTCACCGCGTGGCGTACCGTCACCCTGCCGGCCCTCGGGCCCGCCGTGGCCGCCGCCGCGCTCATGGTCTTCCTGTTCACCTTCACCTCCTTCGGCGTGGTGCAGATCCTCGGCGGCCCGACCTTCTCCACCCTCGAAGTGGAGATCTACCGGCAGACCTCCGAGATCTTCGACCTGTCCACCGCCGCCGTCCTGACGATCATCCAGTTCCTCGCGGTGGGCGCGATCCTCGCCGTGCACGCCTGGACGGTACGGCGGCGGGAGAGCGCCCTGCGCCTGGTGGACGCCTCGGTCACCGCGCGGCGGCCGCGCGGGGCGGGGCAGTGGGCGCTGCTGGCCGGCGTCCTGGCCGTCATCGTCGTACTCCTGCTGCTGCCGCTCGCCGTGCTGGTGCAACGGTCGCTGGACGCGCCCGACTTCGGCTACTACCGGGCGCTGACCGACGCCGACGGCGGGGTCTTCCTCGTCGCGCCGATCGAGGCGATCGGCAACTCGCTGCAGTACGCCGTCGTCGCCACGCTCATCGCCGTGCTGATCGGCGGTCTTGCGGCGGCCGCGCTGACCCGGCGGGACGCGGGGCGGTTCGTACGGGGCTTCGACGCGCTGTTGATGCTGCCGCTCGGGGTGTCCGCGGTGACGGTCGGGTTCGGGTTCCTGATCGCCCTGGACGAGCCGCCACTCGATCTGAGAAGTACGTGGATCCTGGTGCCGCTGGCCCAGGCGCTGGTCGGGGTGCCCTTCGTCGTACGGACCATGCTGCCCGTGCTGCGGGCCGTGGACCAGCGGCTGCGCGAGGCGGCGTCGGTGCTGGGGGCCTCGCCGTGGCGGGTCTGGCGGGAGGTGGATCTGCCCATGGTGCGGCGGGCGCTGCTGATCGCGGCCGGGTTCGCCTTCGCGGTGTCGCTCGGGGAGTTCGGCGCGACCGTGTTCATCGCGCGGCCCGACAACCCGACACTGCCGGTCGCCGTGGCCCGCCTGCTGGGGCGGGCCGGTGAACTCAACTACGGGCAGGCGATGGCCCTTTCGACGGTACTGATGGTGGTGTGCGCGGTGGCGCTGCTGGTGCTGGAGCGGCTGCGTACGGATCGGACGGGGGAGTTCTAGATGGCACAGGGGCCGCGGGATCCGCAGGGTCCGCACAGTCTGTTGAGTCTGGCGGGTGCGACCGTACGGTTCGACGGACGACCCGTGCTGGACCGCGTCGACCTCGAAGTCGCCGAGCACGAGATCGTGTGCGTGCTCGGGCCGAGCGGCAGCGGCAAGTCGACGCTGCTCAGGGCGGTGGCGGGACTGCAGTCCCTGGACGCCGGGCGGGTGTCGCTCGACGGGCGGGACCAGGCGGCGGTGCCCGCGCACAAGCGGGGCGTCGGGCTGATGTTCCAGGACCATCAGCTCTTCCCGCAGCGCGACGTCGGCGGCAATGTCGCCTTCGGGGCGCGGATGCACGGTGCCTCGAAGGGCGAACAGGCCGAGCGGGTACGGGAGTTGCTCGACCTGGTCGGGCTGCCGGGCGCCGCCCGTCGTGCCGTCGCCTCCCTCTCGGGCGGGGAACAGCAGCGGGTGGCGCTGGCCCGTGCGCTCGCGCCCCGGCCGCGGCTGCTGATGCTGGACGAGCCGCTGGGCCAGCTCGACCGCTCGCTGCGGGAGCGGCTCGTCGTCGAACTCCGGGAGCTGTTCGGACGGTTGGGCACCACCGTGCTGGCCGTGACGCACGACCAAGGCGAGGCCTTCGCGCTGGCCGACCGGGTCGTGGTGATGCGGGACGGGCGGATCGCCCAGAGCGGCACGCCGCTGGAGGTGTGGCAGCGGCCCGTGGACGAGTTCGTGGCGCGTTTCCTCGGGTTCGACAACGTGGTCGAGGCGACCGTCGCCGGGGAGGCCGCGGACACGCCCTGGGGCAAGCTGCCGGTCGGCGAGGGCGCCGCACAGGGGCCGCGGACGCTGCTCGTACGGCCGGCCGGTGTACGGCTCGTGGCCCCCGACGCGGGACTGCGCTGCACGGTCACGGCCCGCACCTTCAAGGGCACGCATGTCGCCGTGCACCTTCAGCCGGAGGACGCGCCGCGCCTCGAAGCGGCGTGTGCGCTGCGGGACGCGCCGGGGGTCGGGGACGAGGTCGGGGTGGAGTTCGACGCGGCGGAAATTGTCGTGCTGGGCTGATCGTCCGGCGCATAGGGTGCGGGGCATGACGTCGCTCCCGCATGATCGCTACTGTGCCGAAATCGCCCACCAGGTCGGACTGTTGAGGGCCGTGGTGACTTCCGGCGCCGATCTGTCCGCCACCGTGCCGACCTGCCCGGACTGGTCACTGGAGCAGCTCGTACGGCATACGGGCGGCGCCCTGCGCTGGGTGGAGCTGATGGTGCGGACGCGGGCGCAGGAGGAGATCGAGGAGGAGCAGGTGCCGGGGGCCGCCGGCCCCGACGGCGAGGGCGACGCCGCCGCGCTCGACGCGTGGCTCGCGGAGACCGGAGAAATGATCGTCGCCGCGCTGCGGGAGGCCGGTCCGGACGCCAAGGTGTGGAGCTGGACCGGGGAGTGCGACGCCGGGTTCTGGGCCCGCCGTATGACCCACGAGATCACGATCCATCGCGCGGACGCGACGCTCGCCGCCGGACTGCCCTACGAGGTCGCGCCGGACATCGCCGCCGACGCGATCGACGAGTGGCTGGAGATCGTCGAGTGGGCCCAGCGGACCCTGCCGGACGATCCGGCGCGGGAGCTTCGGCGGCCGGGCAGCAGCATCCATCTGCATGCCACCGACAACACCCCCGAGGTGAACGCGGAGTGGTTCGTCGACCTCTCCGAGGAGGTCATCGCCTGGCGGCGCGGCCACGAGAAGGCGACCGTCGCGCTTCGGGGCGACCTCACCGCCGTACTCCTCGCCTTCTACCGTCGACTGCCGCTGGACAGCGCCGAGTTGGAGGTCCTTGGCGAGCGGGAGCTGCTGGAGTTCTGGCTGGAGCGGGCGACCTTCGGCTGACAGGCAGAGGCACGCACCTCCGGCAGCCGTACGGCATGCGAATGGCCCGCCCCCGGGGGAAGGGGACGGGCCACAAGGGTGTCGCTGTGTGCGGGCGGGTCAGCGGTCGCTGCTCGCCCCGCGACGGCGCAGGCCGAAGAAGACGGCGCCGCCACCGACCGCGACCAGGGCGACCGCGATGCCGGCGATCAGGCCGGTGTTGGAGTTCGCACCGGTCTCGGCGAGGTTGGAGTCGTCGTTCGCCGGGGACGGGGCGCTGCTGGCCGTGTCCGCGGGGGCGGTGCTCTCGCTCTGGGAGGGGGT
>NZ_JAKEIP010000055.1 GCF_021474425.1 Streptomyces muensis
CCCACAGATCCCGCCCCCACACCAGGCACGCCACCCTCACCGGCCCAACAACCGCCGCAACCACCCCACATGCGCCCCCCGACACGCCTGCGAAACCGCCGCCTGCGGAGCAAACCCGTCGAAGCCATGAAACCCACCGGGCCACACATGCAACTCGGCCACCCCACCCGCCTGCCAGATCCGAGAGGCATAGGCGACGACCTCGTCACGAAACGTCTCCGCCGACCCCACGTCCAGAAAGGCCGGGGGCAGCCCGGACAGATCCTCGGCCCGAGCCGGCGCGGCGTACGCCGGAACATCGGGCCCACCACGCAGCTCACCCAGCAACGCCGTCCACCCCGTCTCGTTCGCCGTACGGTCCCACACCCCGAGCCCCGCCATCTGGTACGAGGACGGACTGTCATTGCGGTCGTCCAGCATCGGACACATCAGCACCTGACCGATCAGCTGCGGACCACCGCGATCCCGGGCGAGCAGAGCCAACGCCGCCGACAGCCCGCCGCCGGCGCTCGCCCCGGCGACGACGATCCGCTGCGGGTCGGCATCGAGCTCGGCCGCGTTCTTCGCCGTCCACTCCAGACCGGCGTACACGTCCTCGATCGGCGCCGGATGCGGATGCTCGGGCGCGAGCCGGTACTCCACGGACACCACGACCGCGTCCAGCTCCTTCGCCCAGGACAGGGCGGCGTCGACGCCGACCCGGTTGTTGCCGATGATCATGCCGCCGCCGTGCACGTGGTAGATCACCGGCCGCGGCCCGGACTCCGCCGGGGCGGCCGGCCGGCAGATCAGCAGGGAGATCTCGGGCGCGCCCGCGGGCCCCGGCACCGTACGGTCCTCGACCTCGAAGAACCCCTCCAAGGTCAGATCCAGCTCGGCCAGCATCTGGATCCCCGCACCCTGACGCACGTCGGCTATCTCGTCCATCGTGAGGCCGGGGGAGATCACGTCCTTGATGAGCTCCAGCGCGGCGGCGAGCTCGGGATCGAACGGGGGCGGCGGGGCCTGGGTCATGGGTTCTCCTCACACGGGGGCACAAGCGTGCCCGGCGGCTCTGCGGCCATGATCCGCGCACCGGCCCCGGCCGGAGGGCCGCCGTACGGCGGAACCTGCCCGCCGTACGGCGGGTGGCAGGTTCGTGACCTGGAGCTTGCCATGACATGACCCTTTGTTCACCCGCCGTGGGTGGAACGGACACCGGAACGGCGACAACGCTGTCAGGGCCCCATCTGCACCAGGAGTATCACCCGTGAACGTCTCCCTCTCCGTCTGGCTGCTGACCGTCGTCGCCCTGTGCGCACTCGTCGCCGTCGACTTCTTCATCGGTCGCAAACCCCACGACGTCTCCCTCCGGGAGGCGGGGACGTGGACGATCGTCTGGGTCGTGCTGGCCTGTCTCTTCGGCGTCGGACTGTACTTCTACGGCGGCGGCGGGCCCACGGGCGAGTTCTTCGCCGGCTACATCACCGAGAAGTCGCTCAGCGTCGACAACCTCTTCGTCTTCGTCCTGATCATGGCGAAGTTCGCGGTGCCCTCGCAGTACCAGCAGCGGGTCCTGATGGTCGGCGTGATCGTGGCGCTGGTGCTGCGCGCCGGGTTCATCGCGGCCGGTGCGGCGATCATCTCGGCGTTCTCCTGGGTGTTCTACCTCTTCGGCGCCTTCCTGATCTGGACCGCCTGGAAGCTGATCCAGGACGCCCGCAAGGGCGAGCACGAGGAGGAGTACCAGGAGAACAAGCTGCTGAAGATGGCGGAGGAACGCTTCGGCGTGGCCGACCGCTACCACGGCACCAAGCTGTTCATCACCGAGAACGGCAGGCGGATCATGACGCCGATGCTGGTCGTGATGCTCGCCATCGGCTCCACCGACGTGCTCTTCGCCCTCGACTCCATCCCCGCCATCTACGGGCTGACCCAGGACCCGTACATCGTCTTCACGGCCAACGCCTTCGCCCTGATGGGCCTCAGGCAGCTCTACTTCCTCATCGGCGGCCTGCTGAAGAAGCTGGTCCACCTCAGCTACGGTCTGTCGGTCATCCTCGGCTTCATCGGCGTCAAACTCGTCCTCCACGCCCTGCACGAATCCGGCGTCCACGTCCCCGAGATCAGCATCCCCTTCTCCCTCGGCTTCATCGTCCTGGTCCTCGCGGTCACGACGGCGACGAGCCTGCGGGCTTCGCGGACGCGTGAGCCGGCGCAGGCGGAACGCGCGTCGTAGCGGTGCCGCGCCCCTTGACTTGAAGAGCGCTCCAAGTCCTAGCGTCATCGACGTCGTTGAAGGGCCGGGCAAGACCAGAGCGGAGACAGGACATGCGGGTCGGCGTGCACATCAACCGGTTCGACCACCCCGGAGGGGGCCCCGCGCTCGGCGCCGAGCTCGCCGCCGCGGGTGCCGCGGCCGAGGCGGCCGGGGTGAGCTGGCTGTCGGTGATGGACCACTACTTCCAGATGGAGTTCAACGACCGGGCCGAGGACCCCATGCTGGAGGCCTACACCACCCTCGGCTACCTCGCCGCCCACACTTCCACGGTCCGCCTCGGCGCCCTGGTCACCGGTGTGACCTACCGCCACCCCGGTCTGCTCGCCAAGATCGCCACGTCGCTCGACGTGCTGTCCGGCGGGCGGGCCACCCTCGGGATCGGCGCGGCCTGGTACGACCGGGAGCACGAGGGGCTCGGTGTGCCGTTCCCGTCGGTCGCCGAGCGGTTCGAGCGGCTGGAGGAGACCCTGCGGATCTGCCACCGGATGTGGGACCCGAAGGCGAACGGCCCCTTCGAGGGCAAGCACTACCGGCTGGCCGAGACCCTGTGCGTGCCGGCGCCGATCAGTGCCCCGCACCCCGAGATCATGATCGGAGGCGGCGGGGAGAGGAAGACGCTCCGGCTGGTCGCGCGGTACGCCGACGCCTGCAACCTGTTCGCCACCTCGCCGGACGAGGTGCGCCACAAGCTCGACGTCCTGCGCGGCCACTGCGACACCGAGGCGCGTGACCACGACGCGATCCGCAAAACGGTCGTGTACACGGGCGAGGCCGTCGGCACAGGTGACCTCGACGCCTTCACCCGGGACGTCACCGGCTACACCGGGCTCGGCATCGACACGGTGATCCTCGGCCCGCGTACGGGCGAACCGGCGGCATTCATCGAGAACTTCGCGGCCCCGGCCGTGCGACGGCTGGCCGGGCTCGACTGATCCGGACGGTCCGGGTCACCGGCAGGGCGAGTTCGCCGCACGTCCCGCGGGCGTCGCGGACGGCCGGCTGCGCGAGACGACCCGCATCCCGCGGGCGTCCACGCTGCGGACCTGCAACGAACCACAGGCGCACCGCGTCCACACCGTGCTGCCCGCCGCGGTGCCGTGCCGGGACACCACCTGGTAGGGCTCGGCGCCGTCGGGCCACCCGCAGTGCGGGCAGACGGTACCGGTCGTGCTGGTCATGGCTACTCCTCGTACGTCAGTGGCGGGTGATGCTCGTCGTGCCGGTCGACCGTCGCGACACCACCAAGGGTGCGGTCCGCCTTCGTACACGTCCAGGTTGACTTTCCGGACGTCACCTTGAAGCGTGGACTTCATGATTGATCTGCGCCGACTGCACGTACTGAGGGCCGTGGCGCACTACGGCACGGTCACCGCGGCCGCCCGCGCCCTGCACTTCACCCCGTCCGCCGCCTCCCAGCAGATCCGCCAGCTGGCCCGCGACCTGGGCGTCGACCTGCTCGAACCGCAGGGCCGCGGGGTACGCCTGACCGCGGCCGCCGAGAGCCTGCTCGCGCACGCCGACGCCATCGCGGAGCGCTGGGAGGCCGCGGAGCTCGACCTGCGCGCCGAGTACAGCGCCGCCGCCGGACAGTTGCGCGTCAGCGGCTTCTCCATGGCCGTCTCGAGGCTGCTGGCGCCGATGGCCGTACGGCTGCGGGAGCGCCATCCGCGGCTGACCGTACGGATCCAGGAGACGGGGGTGCCGGAGAGCTTCGACCAGCTCTTCGAGGGGGAGGCCGACCTGGCCGTGGTCGAGGTCACCCCGCACAACCCGCCGCTGAGCGACGCGCGCTTCGACCAGCAGCCGCTGCTGGACGACCCCTACGACCTCGTCGTCCCCGACGACCATCCGCTGGCCGGGCGCGAGCGCGTCGACCTCGCGGAGGCGGCGCGCGAGCACTGGATCGCGCCGGTGCCGGACAGTGCCTGCCGTCCGCATGTGATGTCGGCCTGCGGGGCGGCCGGGTTCACCCCCGACGTGATCCATCACGCCCTGGACTGGAACGTCACCGCCCACCTGGTCGCCCACCGGCTCGGCGTCGCCCTGGTCCCGAGGCTGGCCCAGCTGACGCCGCAGCTGCCGATCACGCGGGTGCGCTGCGCGGGCGACCCGCACCGCAAGATCCTGACCTGCACCCGTCGGGGCTGCCGGGAGCGCCCGGCGGTGGCGGCGGCGCTGCGCGAGCTGCGGGAGCTGGCGCCGACGGCGGTGGCCTGACGCACGAGCAGGGGCCGGAGCGCTCGGCTCCGGCCCCTGCTGAGGACTCGCGTCCGGTCAGGCCGCGACGGCCTGGCCCGCGTGTCCGTGCACCCGCGCGATGACCTCGGTCAGCTGGGCCGCGACCTCGGCGTCGTCGGCCGGGTGCGTCTCGGCGAAACGGGTCACGGAGCCGGGGATGGACAGCTTGACGTCCTCCAGCACCTTGCCGCCGGCGATGCCCACGGCCTTGCGGGTCTCGTCCTGCGCCCACACACCGCCGTACTGGCCGAAGGCGGTGCCGACCACGGCGACCGGCTTGCCGCCGAAGGCGCCGGCGCCGAACGGGCGGGACAGCCAGTCGATGGCGTTCTTCAGCACGGCCGGGATCGTGCCGTTGTACTCGGGGGAGAAGAGCAGGAACGCGTCGGCGGACTGCGCGGCCTCGCGCAGCTTGGCGGCGGTGGCCGGGACACCGCCCTCGACGTCGATGTCCTCGTTGTAGAAGGGGATCTCGGCCAGGCCCTCGAAGACCACGACCTCGGCGCCCTCGGGAGCGAGCTTGACGGCCGCCTCGGCCAGCTGACGGTTGTGCGAACCGGCGCGAAGGCTGCCGACGAGCGCGAGGATGCGAACAGACATGCGAACTCCAAGGGGCTGAAACACTGGCGTAATCATCCGGACCGGGGTCCGTTTAATTTCTAGCACCTTAACCGGACCGCGGTCCAGTTTCATTCCCGATGCTTTACGCTGGCTTCATGTCCGCCGTTCTGCCGCCCTTCCCACCGCCCCAGGAGCCCGTCGACAAGCCTCAGTTGCTGGAGGTCGGTTCCGCCGCCGACGAGCCCTGCCTGCGTGCCGACGCGGCCCGCAACCGGGCCCGGCTGCTGGAGGCCGCCGCCCGGCTGATCGCGGAGCACGGCGCGGCCGGGGTCACCATGGAGGCCGTGGCGGCGGAGGCCGGCGTGGGCAAGGGGACGGTGTTCCGCCGCTTCGGCGACCGCACCGGACTGCTGACGGCACTGCTGGACCACGGTGCGCGCAAGCTCCAGGCCGACTTCCTCGGCGGCCCGCCGCCCCTGGGTCCCGGAGCACCCCCGGTCGACCGGCTCCGCGCGTTCGGCGTGGCGGTCCTGTACCGCTCCGCCGAGCAGCTGGACCTCCAGCTGGCCGCCCAGCCGGACCCCACCCGCCGCTACGCCCACCCCTCGCACCGCGCGCTGCGCACCCACGTCACCGTGCTGCTGCGCCAGATCCTGCCGGACGCCGACTGCGAGCTCCTCGCCCAGCCGCTGCTGGCGTACCTCGACCCGGCCCTGATCAACCACCTGACCAGGCAGTGCGGCATGCCCATGGAGCGGCTGGAGAAGGGCTGGCTCGACCTGGTCGAGCGCGTGACCCGCACCGAGGTGTGAGCGAGGGGAGACCCTGAGTGAGCCTCGCTCACAGGTTCTGCAAGGATGCCGTACGTCATGGTGCAGATACCGAAAACGCCCGCGCCCGCTCTGCCCGCACAGCGCTCGGTACCCACGAGCGCCGATGTGGCCCGCCTGGCCGGCGTCTCGCGCGCGACCGTCTCCTACGTCCTCAACAACACCAGCGCCGTCCGGATCAGCGAGCCCACCCGCCGCCGCGTCCACGAGGCCGCGAAGGAACTCGGGTACGTCCCGCACGCCGCGGCCCGCAGCCTGCGCGCCGGACACAGCCGTATGGTCCTCATGCCCGTCCCGAGCTTCCCCGTCGGCCCGCTCTACAGCCGCTTCCTCAGTGACCTCCAGCTGGCGCTCGGCCGCCTCGACTACACCGTCGTACAGCACGGCAGCGTCGGCCTGCACGGCGACGAGGCCGCCCGCGCCTGGGCCGAGCTGCGCCCCGTCGCCGTCCTGGAGTCGGGCTCCGGCCTCGGCCCGAAGGGCGTGACGGTCCTCAAGCGCTCCGGCGCCCGGGCCGTGGTCTCGCTCGGCCCCGAGTCCGTCGAGGGCGCCCACGCCCTGCTGATGGACTACGAGGCCGTCGGGCACTGCGCGGGCCGCCATCTGTACGACCGCGGCAGGCGCCGCATCGGCGTGGTGCTACCGCAGGAGCGCGGCCTGGAGGCCTTCTCCGCACCCCGCCTCGAAGGCGTGCGCCGCGCCCTGCACGGCACCGACGCCACCCTGACCGAACTGCCGCTGGCCTACACCGAGGAGTCCGCCGCCCTCCTCGCCGCCCGCTGGCGCGACCTCGGCCTCGACGCCGTGTTCGCCTACAACGACGAGTACGCGATGCTGCTGATGCGCGCCCTGCAGGACGAGGGCGTCCGCGTCCCCGCCGACACGGCCGTCATCGGCGCCGACGACCTGATGCTGGGGCGGCTGCTGCGGCCTAGGCTGAGCACCGTGCACATCGAGTTGCCGTCCGGCCGCGAGCTCGCGGAGCTGGTCGACCGCGCGGTGCAGAGCCCCGGCGCCGAACCCGAGACGCACAAGGTGCTGGGAGCGACGGTGGTGCACCGCGAATCCAGCTGAACCCAGGGGAGGCGGGACATGCGCACGACCGTCGGCATCATCGGAGGCGGCCCCGCCGGACTTCTGCTCGCCCGCCTGCTGCACCGAGCCGGCATCGACTGCGTCGTCCTGGAGAGCCGCACGCGGGAGTACGTCGAACGGCGCCAGCGGGCCGGGATGCTGGAGCAGGGCACGGTCGACGCGTTGCGCGAGGCCGGCGCCGCCGAACGGCTGACGGCCGAGGGCATGATCCACCAGGGCATCGAGCTGCGCTTCGACCGGGAACGCCACCACATCGACTTCCCGGGCCTGACCGGCGGCCGTACGGTGACGATCTACGCCCAGACCGAGATCGTGAAGGACCTCGTCGCGCTGCAACTCGCCGACGGGCCACCGCTGTTGTTCGAGGCGGAGGCGCTCG
Source organism: Streptomyces muensis (assembly GCF_021474425.1). Classification (GTDB taxonomy): domain Bacteria; phylum Actinomycetota; class Actinomycetes; order Streptomycetales; family Streptomycetaceae; genus Streptomyces; species Streptomyces muensis. The sequence goes on from NZ_JAKEIP010000055.1 coordinate 7,364, forward strand.
CCGTCGAGAAGCCGGAGAGCGCCACGCCCGTCGTCCGGTTCCTGCACGAGGGCCGGGAGCAGACGCTGACCTGCGCGTGGGTCGCCGGCTGCGACGGCTTCCACGGCATCTCCCGGGACGCCTTCCCGGCCGAGGTGAGCCGCTCGTACGGGCACGAGTATCCGTACTCCTGGCTCGGGGTCCTGGCCGAAGTGCCGCCGTCCTGCGACGAGTTGATCTACGCACGCGGTGAGGGCGGCTTCGCACTGCACAGCATGCGCTCGGCCACCGTCTCCCGGCTCTACCTCCAGGTCCCCGACCGCACCGACCCCGACGACTGGCCCGACGACCGCATCTGGGACGAACTCGCCGCCCGCTTCGCCATCGACGCCGACTGGACCCTGAACCGCGGCCCCATCACCGCCAAGTCCGTGACGACGATGCGCGGTTACGTCCACGAACCGATGCGCCACGGACGGCTCCTGCTCGCCGGGGACGCCGCCCACATCGTCCCGCCGACGGGCGCGAAGGGCCTCAACCTCGCCGTGTCGGACGTACGGGTCCTGGCTCGCGGCCTCGTCGAGCTGCACCGCACAGGGGACACGCAACTCCTCGACAGGTACTCGGAGTTGTGCCTTCAACGCGTGTGGCAGGCCACCCGTTTCTCCGACGACATGACTAGGATGTTGCACACTCAACCAAATGAGGATGCGTTCGACGCCCGCATGCAGCTCGCACGTCTGCGCCGGATCACCGCATCCCGTCACGCGGCCGCCGAACTGGCGGCGAACTACTCGGGACTCCCGCTTCCGCTGTGAGTCCCGCCCGGTGATCGAACGGAGAGTCGCAATGCCGTTGCTCGACCCGAAGGCCTGGCAGTCCAGCTCCCTGTCGGGACAGGAGTACACCGTCACCGAGCCCGCCACCGGCGACCCGCTCGGCACCGTCACCCTGGCCGCCGCCGAGGACATCGCGACGGCCGCCGAGGCCGCCCGTGCCGCCCAGGCCGAGTGGGCGCGCGTCCCGCACTTCGTGCGCGCCGCGGTGCTGCGCAAGGCCGGTGACCTGTTCGCGGCGCACGCCGACGAACTGCGCGAATGGCTCGTCCGCGAGTCCGGGTCGATCGCCGGCAAGGCCGACTTCGAGCTGCACGTCGCCTCCCAGGAGTGCTACGAGGCGGCCGCGCTCGCCTCCCGCCCGGCCGGGCACATCCTGCCCAGCGAGGCGCCCCGCCTGTCGTACACCCGGCGGGTCCCCGTCGGCGTCGTCGGCGTGATCGCCCCGTTCAACGCCCCGCTGATCCTCTCGATCCGCTCCGTCGCCCCGGCCCTCGCCCTCGGCAACGCGGTGATCCTCAAGCCGGACCCGCGCACCGCGGTCTGCGGCGGCCTGGCCCTCGCCGCGATCTTCGCCGAGGCAGGTCTGCCCGAGGGGCTGCTGCACGTCCTGCCGGGCGGCCCGGAGGCGGGCCAGGCGCTGGTCGCCGACCCGCGCGTGCCCGTCATCTCCTTCACCGGCTCCACGGGCGCCGGCCGGGCCGTCGGCGAGGCCGCCGGGCGTCATCTCAAGCGCGCGCACCTGGAGTTGGGCGGCAACTCCGCGCTGATCGTGCTGGAGGACGCCGACATCGACGCGGTCATCTCCACGGCCGCCTGGGGTTCCTTCTTCCACCAGGGCCAGATCTGCATGACGACCGGCCGCCACCTGGTCCACCAGTCGCTGTACGAGGAGTACGTCGAGCGGCTCGCCGCCAAGGCCGACTCCCTCGCCGTCGGCGACCCGCACCGCGCCGAGGTCCACCTCGGCCCGCTGATCGACTCCGGTCAGCTGGGCAAGGTGCACGGCCTGGTGGAGGCCAGCACGTCCCGGGGCGCCAAACTCGCCGCGGGCGGCACCCACGAGCAGCTGTTCTACCGGCCGACCGTGCTCGCCGGCGTCGACGACCAGACCCCCGCGTACGCCGAGGAGGTCTTCGGCCCCGTCGCACCGGTACGTTCCTTCGCCACCGCCGACGAGGCCGCCGCACTCGCCGCCGCCAGCTCCTACGGCCTCTCCCTGGGCATCGTCACCGGGGACGCCGCCCGGGGCCTGGACCTGGCCGAGCGGATCCCGACCGGGATCGTGCACATCAACGACCAGACCGTGAACGACGAGGCGGTCGCACCCTTCGGCGGCATCGCCGCCTCCGGCACCGGCGCCAGGTTCGGCGGCGAGTCCAACCTGGAGGCGTTCACCGATGTGCGCTGGACGACGGTGCGCGGTGACGTGGCGGCGTACCCCTTCTAGGTCTTCTGTATCTGTCAGACCTTCCGGATCTTCCGGAGCGCGGTCCTACTGGCCGTTCTGCTCGGCCTGCGCCTGCTGAGCGGCCACGGCCTTGTGGACCTCGTCCATGTCGAGCTTCCGGGCCTGTCCGATGACGTCCGCGAGGGCGGCCTCGGGCAGGGCACCCGGCTGCGCGAACACGGCGACACGGTCCCGGACGATCATCAGCGTCGGGATCGACTGGATACCGAAGGCCTGGGCCAGCTCCGGCTGCGCCTCCGTGTCGACCTTGCCGAACACGAGATCAGGGTTCTCCTCGGCGGCCTTCTCGTAGACCGGGGCGAACTGACGGCACGGCCCGCACCAGGACGCCCAGAAGTCGATCAGGACGAACTCGTTGTCCGTGACCGTCTCATCGAAGTTCTCCTTGGTGAGCTCCACGGTGCTGCTCATGGCGTATTCCCTCTTCCTGGTGTCGGGGCGAAGCCGTCGGCGACAACACGACCGTACGACCGCGTATTCCGTCGTATCTCCGCGCGCGTACCCGTGTGGCCACGCCGCACACCACCCGTAAGACTGACCCCATGACGGAAACGGAATCCATCGCGTACGACGTCGTGGTGCTCGGCGCAGGGCCGGTCGGGGAGAACGTCGCGGACCGCACCCGCGCGGCCGGTCTGTCCACCGCGGTCGTGGAGAGCGAGCTGGTCGGCGGCGAGTGCTCGTACTGGGCGTGCATGCCCAGCAAGGCCCTGCTGCGCCCGGCCATCGCCCAGGCCGACGCCCGCCGCCTGCCGGGCCTGGACCGGGCCGTGCAGGGCCCCCTCGACGCGGCCGCTGTCCTCGCCCGGCGCAACGACTTCACCTCCGACTGGCACGACGACGGCCAGGTCCAGTGGCTGAGCGGCATCGGCGCCGACCTCTACCGCGGCCACGGCCGCCTCACCGGACCCCGCACCCTGGAGGTGACAGGACCCGACGGCGCTCGGCGCGTGCTGACCGCACGGCACGCCGTCGCCGTCTGCACCGGCAGCCGGGCCGTCCTGCCCGACCTGCCGGGACTCGCCGACGTCAAGCCGTGGACCAGCCGTGAGGCAACCGGCGCCCAGACCGTGCCGGGCCGGCTCGTCGTGGTCGGCGGGGGAGTGGTCGCCACCGAGATGGCCACGGCCTATCAGGCCCTCGGCTCCCGGGTCACGCTCCTCGTCCGCGGCAAGGGCCTGCTCAACCGCATGGAGCCCTTCGCCGGCGAGCTGGTCGCCGAGGCGCTCACCGAGGCCGGCACCGACGTCCGCACCGGCACCTCGGTCGAGTCGGTGACCCGCGAGAACGGCACGGTCCTGGTCGTCACCGACCGCGGCGACCGGATCGAGGCCGACGAGATCCTCTTCGCGACCGGGCGCGCCCCGCGCACCGACGACATCGGCCTGGACACCCTCGGTCTGGAACCCGGCTCCTGGCTGGAGGTCGACGACAGCCTCCGCGTCACCGGCAGCGAATGGCTGTACGCGATCGGCGACGTCAACCACCGGGCCCTCCTCACCCACCAGGGCAAGTACCAGGCCCGCATCGCGGGCGCGGCCATCGCCGCCCGCGCCTCCGGCGTCCCCCTTCTCGAATCCGACCCCTGGGGCGCCCACGCCGCCACCGCCGACCACGCCGCCGTCCCCCAGGTCGTCTTCACCGACCCCGAGGCCGCCGCCGTAGGCCTCTCCCTCGCCGAGGCGGAACAGGCCGGCCACCGCGTCCGAGCCGTCGACTACGACCTCGCCTCGGTCGCCGGCGCGTCCCTGTACGGCGACGGCTACCGCGGCCGCGCCCGGATGGTCGTCGACCTGGAACGCGAGATCCTCCTCGGCGTCACCTTCGTCGGCCCCGGCGTCGGCGAACTCATCCACTCGGCGACCGTCGCGGTGGCGGGACAGGTGCCGATCAGCAGGCTGTGGCACGCCGTCCCGTCGTATCCGACGATCAGCGAGGTGTGGCTGCGGCTGCTGGAGTCCTACCGCGACAACTGAGGGCGCCTCACCCGGCCATCAGGTCCAGGTAGTCCTCGCTCCACAGGTCCTCCTCGGACTCCGGCAGCAGCAGCACCCGGTCCGGGCGCAGCGCCTCGACGGCACCCTCGTCATGGGTGACCAGCAGGATCGCGCCCGGATACGTGCCCACCGCGCCCAGCACCTCGGCCCGGGAGGCCGGGTCCAGGTTGTTGGTCGGCTCGTCCAGGAGGAGGACGTTGGCACCGGAGTGCACCAGGCCCGCGAGCGCGAGCCGGGTCTTCTCACCGCCGGACAGGGCACCGACGGGCTTGTCGGCGTCGTCGCCGGTGAACAGGAACGAGCCGAGAACGCGCCGTACCTCACCGTGGCCGAGATGCGGCGCGGCGGACGCCAGCTGCGCGCCCACCGTCAGATCCGCGTCCAGCGTCTCGTGTTCCTGCGCGAGGTAGCCCAGCCGCAGCCCGTGCCCGTGGACCACCCGCCCACCGTCCGGCTCGTCCTGCCCGGCGAGGATGCGCAACAGGGTTGTCTTCCCCGCCCCGTTGGGGCCGAGGACGACCATGCGGCTGCCCCGCTCGACCGCCAGGTCGACGCCTCGCAGGACCTGCCGGCCGCTGTACGACTTCGTCAGGCTGACGGCGCCGAGCGGGATCCGCCCGCACGGCTCGGGTTCGGGCAGCCGGAACCTGGCCACCTTGTCGGCACGCCGGGCCGGTTCGAGGTCGGCGAGCATGCGCTCGGCGCGGCGGTCCATGTTCCTCGCGGCCACCGCCGTCGACACCCGGGCGCGCATCTTCTCGGCCTGGGCGCGCAGCGCCGCCGCCTTGCGCTCGGCGTTCGCCCGCTCGCGCGTACGCCGCCGCTCGTCGGTCTCCCGCTGGGCGAGGTAGGCCTGCCAGCCGGTGTTGTGCACGTCGATCGTGGCGCGCCGCGGGTCCAGGTGGAACACCCGGTTCACGGTGGCGTCGAGGAGCGACGTGTCGTGGCTGATCAGCACGAGCCCGGCGTGATGGTTCGTCAGAAACGTGCGCAGCCAGGTGATCGCGTCCGCGTCCAGATGGTTCGTGGGCTCGTCCAGCAGCAGTGTGCCGTGCTCCGCGAACAGGATCCGGGCCAGCTCCACACGGCGGCGCTGCCCGCCCGACAGCGCACCCAGCGGCCGGTCCGTCAGGTGGGCGGGAAGCCCGAGGCCGGCGGCCACCCGGGCCGCCTCGGCCTCCGCGGCGTAACCACCGGCGGCCTGGAACCGGGCCTCGGCCCGCACATAGGCGTCCATCGCCCGCCGCGAGCCGTCGGCCATCGCCTCCTCGGCACGGCGCAGGGCGCGTACGGCCCGGTCGAGGCCCCGCGCGGACAGGATGCGGTCGGTGACGGTGACCGTCGGGTCCGCGGCGCGGGAGTCCTGGGGCAGATGACCGACCTGGCCGGTCCGGGTCACGGTACCGGCGGCCGGGGTCAGCGTGCCCGCCAGGGTGTTCAACAGGGTGGTCTTTCCGGCGCCGTTGCGGCCGACCAGGCCGACGTGGTCGCCGGGGGAGACGTGGAAGGAGATGCCGGACAGCAGCAGACGCGCGCCGACGCGCACGTCGACACCAGTGACGGTGATCATGAGAAGACGCTCCGAACAAGCAAGAGGACACACGGGTGGCGTGGAAGCGGGGCCTCAGCTAGGAAATTCGGGGCGTTGACATGGGGTCAGCGTAGCGAGGGCGGCGTGTGCGGCGCCGCTGATTTATCGACGGCGCCGTCCGGCAGGGCGGTGGGAAGCCGGGTCACGGCAGGTCGAAGCCGAGGGCCCGCGCCGCCTCGTCCGGTGTCGGCTGCGCCCAGTACTCGGCGATGGCCTGGTTCGAGGAGAGGGAGCGCGGCTCGGCCCGGTCCAGGTAGAGCATGCCGTCGAGATGGTCCGTCTCGTGCTGCACGATCCGGGCGGGCCACCCCGTGAACACCTCGTCGACGGCACGCCCGTGCTCGTCCTCGCAAGTCAGCCGCACCTCGGCGGCCCGGGCGACGACCGCCTGATAGCCCGGGACGCTCAGACAGCCCTCGAAGAACGCGGCACGCTCCCCGCCGACCGCCTCGTACGATGGGTTCACCAGCGCCCGGAACGGCTGCGGCACCCGTCCACGAGCCAGCCGTACCTCCTCCGGCACCGGCGCCGGGTCCTCGATCACCGCGATCCGCAGCCCCACCCCGACCTGCGGCGCGGCGAGACCGACGCCGGGCGCCGCGTGCATCGTGACCCTCAGGGCCTCGACGAAGCGGGCCAGCAGCGCGGGCTCCAGCTGGCCGTCGAAGGGCTCCGTGGGACGCCGGAGCACCGGCTCGCCGGCCGCGACGATGGGCAACGGGCCCTCGGCGGCGAGGAGTTGCTCGACCTGTTCGGCCAGAGGTGCGCGATCGTTCGGTAGTGCCATCGCGCCAGGATGCCACGACCCCCGCACCACCACCTGACTTCCTTGTGGCCCACGTCACTTGAGATGGCGGGAACTCGACGGCTTCTCCGCCCGACCACTGGACCGCCACAACACAGAACCGTCCCCCCTCCCCACCCCCCGGAGAAGCCACCGATGTCGATCGCTCCCTCGACCACCCCGGAGGAGACGACGCAGCCCGACGCCCCCGCGTCGCCCCGCGGATGGGCACCCCTGCGCCCGCTGATCCTGCGTCTGCACTTCTACGCCGGAGTGTTCGTAGCGCCGTTCCTGCTCGTCGCCGCGGCCACCGGCTTCCTGTACGCCGGAGCCTTCCAGGCCGAGAAACTCGTGTACGCCCACGAGCTGACCGTCCCGGTCGGTGACGCGAAGCTGCCGATATCCCAGCAGGTCGCCGCCGCGCGCAAGGCCCACCCCGAGGGCACGGTCTCGGCCGTACGGCCCTCCCCGGAGGCCGACGCGACGACCAGGGTCATGCTGTCCGGAGTCAAGGGCGTCGACGCCGACCACACGCTGGCCGTGTTCGTCGACCCGTACACCGCGAAGGTGCGCGGCGCCCTCGAACAGTACGGCTCGACCGGCGCACTGCCGCTGCGCACCTGGATCGACGAGTTCCACCGCGATCTGCGCCTCGGCGAGAGCGGCCGTCTCTACAGCGAGTTGGCGGCGAGCTGGCTGTGGGTGATCGCGGGCGGCGGCCTGGTGCTGTGGTTCTCCCGTCGCCGCGCCCTGCGCAAGGTGCGCGGCACCAGCGGACGCCGCCGCACCCTCGGCCTGCACGGCACCGTCGGCGTCTGGGCCGCGGCCGGCTTCTTCTTCCTCTCCGCGACCGGCCTGACCTGGTCCGCGTACGCCGGCGCCAACATCGACGAGCTGCGCACCTCCCTCGGCCAGGCCACCCCGTCCGTCTCCGCCTCGGCCGGCGGCGACCACGGCGGTCACGGCGGCGCCGCCGGCACGGGCGGGAGCGGCGAGCACGGCGTCGGCCTCGACAAGGTCCTGGCGGCCGCGCGCGCCGAAGGCCTGGGCGACCCCGTGGAGATCGTGCCGCCCGCCGACTCCTCGTCCGCGTACGTGGTGCGTCAGGTCCAGCGCAGCTGGCCGACGAAGCAGGACGCGGCCGCGATCGACCCGTCCACGGGTGCGGTCACCGACGTGGTGCGGTTCGAGGACTACCCGGTGCTCGCCAAGCTGACCCGCTGGGGCATCGACCTGCACACCGGCGTCCTCTTCGGCCTGGTCAACCAGATCGCCCTGATGCTGCTGGCGCTGTCGCTGATCGTGCTGATCGTGTGGGGCTACCGCATGTGGTGGCAGCGCGGCCGCGGCTCCGCCTTCGGCCGGCCCGTACCGCGCGGCGCCTGGCAGCAGGTGCCCCCGCAGATCCTGGTCCCGCTGGTGGCGGTCGTCGCCGTGGTCGGCTACTTCGTGCCGCTCCTCGGCATCTCGCTCGCCGCGTTCGTCGTCGTGGACGTGGTCCTCGGCGAGGTGGCCCATCGCCGGGGCAGGCGCAGCCCCGCGGAGGCGAACTGACGACCGCTCGACCGCCGGCGTTCCGTCACCGGGGCAGGGCCGCGAACTCCGCGTCGGCCCGCTCGGTGATGAGGCTCAGGACCCGTCCGGCGACAGCGAGATCCTCCGCGGGGATGCCGGCGTAGACGCGGGCGGTGACGGGGGCGGTCTCGGCGGACGTCCGCTCGTACAACTCCCGTCCGGCGTCTGTGATCCGCACCAGGGACGGCCCCTGAGCGGCCAGCGCCCCGGCGGTGACCAGCTCGTCGACCACGGAGTGCGCGTCCGCCGCGTCGATCTTGAGCGCGCCGACGACACCGCCGACGAGGTGCTCCCGCTCGACCGGCTCGCCGGCGACGGCCACGACCCGGAGGGTGACGGACTGCTGGAAGGTCACGCCGTGCCGGTCCAGGACGTTCTCCAGGAGGGCTCGGCTCGCGTAGTGGGCCAGGGCTATGACCCGGGGGTTGAGCGGGGGAGTCGGGGTGGTCATGACTGCTCCTTGTCGGACTCGCTGTCCTTGGCGAACGGATCGAGGGCGGTCGGATCGGGGACGAACGGGTCGAGGGCGAACGGGTCGAGAGGTACGTCGAGCAAGGTGGCCAGCTCGCGCCTGAACTCCCGCGTACGCGCGCCGTCCAGGCCACCGAGCGGCGCGAGCAGCTGCTCCAGCAGCCCTTGCACCACCTCGATCGCCTCCCGGGTGCGCTCCCGGCCCTGCTCGGTCAGCGCCAGCTGCACCGCGCGCGGATCCCTGGGATCCCTGGTGCGTTCGAGGAGGCCGGCGCTCTCGAGGGCGCGCGCCAGCTTGGAGACGTACAGCGGTTCCAGCCCGGTGTGGTCGGCCAGCCGCCGCTGACTGGGGCGCTCGCCCTGGCGCTGCATGCCGTACAGCGAGGCCACCAGCGCGTATTGCGCGTGGGTGAGCCCCACCGGGGCCACGGCCCGGTCGACCGCGACCCGCCACTTCGTCGACAGCCGCCACACCAGGAAGCCCGGTGAGGCGTGCTCGGAACCCTTGCTCATAAGCGAATACCATACATAGCTACTATATCCATGGCTACTATTTTCCGGTGCGCATCGAGACAGCCCCGGGCGACGGACTGACGTGACGGCCCCGCCGGGGCTACTTTGGGCGGCATGAGCAATCTTGATCGCGAGGCGGTGCCCGCCGTCTGCGGCGGCCGTGGTTTCGTCGTGGCGGAGCCCGTACGCGAACTCCTCAGCCCTCGCCGGGTCAAGCTCGGCGAATCCACCGAAGTCCGCCGCCTGCTGCCCAACCTGGGCCGGCGCATGGTCGGCGCCTGGTGCTTCGTCGATCACTACGGCCCCGACGACATCGCCGACGAGCCCGGCATGCAGGTGCCGCCGCACCCGCACATGGGCCTGCAGACGGTGAGCTGGCTGCACGAGGGCGAGGTCCTGCACCGGGACTCCACCGGGAGCCTGCAGACGATCCGCCCGCGCGAGCTGGGCCTGATGACCTCCGGCCGCGCGATCAGCCACTCCGAGGAGAGCCCGAAGGCCCACGCCCGCCTCCTGCACGGCGCCCAGCTGTGGGTCGCACTCCCGGACGGCCACCGCCACACCGACCCGCACTTCGAACACCACGCCGAGCTGCCGGTCGTCACGGCGCCGGGCCTGCGGGCCACGCTGATCCTGGGCGGCCTCGACGGCGCCGCCTCACCCGGCACGACGTACACCCCGATCGTCGGCGCCGACCTGTCCCTCACCCACGGCGCCGACGTACGCCTCCCCCTGGACCCGGACTTCGAGTACGCCGTCCTGTCCATGTCCGGCGAGGCCCACGTGGACGGCGTACCGGTCCTGCCCGGCTCCATGCTCTACCTCGGCTGCGGCCGCACCGAACTCCCGCTGCGCGCCGAGTCGGACGCCGGCCTGATGCTCCTCGGCGGCGAGCCGTTCGAGGAGGAGCTGATCATGTTCTGGAACTGGATCGGACGGACCCAGGAAGAGATCGTGCAGGCCCGACAGGACTGGATGGAAGGCTCCCGGTTCGGGGAGGTGAAGGGGTACGACGGTGCTCCGCCTGCACCGGAACTGCCGCCGGTGCCGTTGAAGCCGCGGGGAAGGGTGCGCTGACCTGCCGAAACGCGTCAGTGTTGGTGGTCGCAGGGCGGAAGCCGGTCGGGTAATTCTCGCTGTCTTCCACCTGCTTGCCAGGAGGCGTCCGAACAGCCGGCTGGCTCAGGCCGGTGCGGTTGGCGATGCCACGGTGTGGCTGTCTGTGGGCGACTGTGGCATGGAGTCGAAGAACGCCTCGCCCGTGTGCCACTAGTTCAACAGCTGGATCGGCTTTGCAGGGAAGGAGCCGCTCTCCTTGGTGCAGGAGTAGCCGGCCGATTCGCGCGTTGCCGCTGTACGAGCCCTTGAGCGCGTCGCCCCAGCCACTGAAGGCTGTGACGTCGAGCTGATGGGCTATGCGGGAATCGCTGGTGCTGCCGTAGCTGTAGTTGATGAGGAGGAGAGTGGCCTCACCTGTAGTAGTCCGGACGCCGTTGCGCACGACGTACGTCCCGTAGAGGACCGAGTCGAGGCGGCAGGCTTGAGTGCGCGTGGCATACACGACGCCCTGGGCGTCCTCGCACCACTGAGGCGGGGCAACTGCGGAGAGTTTCGAACTGGCTTCGCCACTGGCCAGGGCCGGTATGGTGTCGGGATTTTTGTGCTCGATGCACGAACCTCGGCCGTTCTCGTCGGGTGCCGTGCAGATCTCGCCCGAGGCCGAGAGCAGGTTTGCGCCGGCTTCCCTCGCGGGCGCGTCGGAGCCCGGTGTAGTTTCCGGGATCAGAGGGGTTAATTCCGAAACAACAGCGGCTCTACTGTTGCTGTTCTGACTTCCTGTTACGGCGTCAGCCGGTGCCACGCCAGCGAACGCTGCGAAAGCCGCGGCTGTCGCTGCGATCACAAACCAGCGTCTCTTTCGGTACTGCTGCATGTCAGTTCCCGTCACATGACACGCAACACGCATGAGTGGGCGCATCACTGAAGCTTCACTGATGATGGACGGTCAAGACCTGAATCGCTCTGAGGAACGATTACGCGCCAAGGCGGTACCGTCGAAACCGCGACGCGCATTTGCCCAACGTTCACCGCAGATACGCGGCTGCTTAAGTTCCAGTGTCTTGGTGATCTCCTGATGCCGGGCGCGTTGGGTATCGTGCGTATCTGCAAGCAGCACCGCCTCTGGAATCCCCACCCGCTCGAAGCGCTACCCGACTTCAGCACAGACTCTGCGTGTCACTTCGAAAGGTTCTGCATCGCGCAGCGCTCTGCAATCGTCGGCGCGGACGTCGATGAGCACGGCTGAACCAGCCATGCGGCGCACGAAGAAGTCTGGCGGGTGCCGACGCTCACGCGATCTCTCGTACCAGTGCAGCCCGAATGGCTGGGAGGTCGTCCGTACCACAGCGGGGTCGAAGTCCATAAGTGCGAGGCGGCCCCGAGCCACGACTCGAAACCGACCTGCTGCCCAGCCACTACCCTGCGGCAGGGGTGGGATCGGCTTGGTCTCGGCGGTGCGGGAGTAGCGGCCGACATCCCAGTCCCGGACGACGTGCTCCACCTCGTGCCTGTTGAGGCGGGCAGGAGAGTGATTGCCGATTCGACCTGGGTGGAGTGCCGTGCGAGACCGGCGACCAGTCCGGCCCATGCCCGGCGGGTGCGCAGGGTGGCGGGCAGGTCGGCGGTGGTCACTGTGCAGTGCGGCTCTGAGGGCTTCCTCTCGCCACCGGTCGACGGGGGAGGTCGATGCCGTGAGGGCTGATCGCCGGGGCGCACAGAGCTTCGATCACTGTCTTAAGGGCCTCGTTGGGGAGGTTCTCAGTGCCTGATCCTGAGGCCGACATGACAGAGCTGCGGTTGTGATGGGTCGGTGAACGGCCCGATGGAGCAACATGACGGCCACTGGTGAGGAACGGTCATGGTCCCGTCACACTCGTCGCGCGGAGCGGTCATGGACCGCTGCGAGCCTCCTGTGTGGCCCCGCGACAGGTCCGGGGAGAAGGAGAAGCACAGCATGTCCTTGCAGAAGAAGAGGAACCCTTCCATGCAGAAAACCGCAAGCAAGCTCCGCCTCGCCGCGGCCGCGTTCAGCGCTGTACTCCTCGCGGGCACGGCGCTCTCCGCAAGTGCCCATGCCGCGCCCGAGGGGAAAGCCGCCGCAGAGATAGGGGTCAAGGCCTGCGGCTACTACGAGACGCAGACAGACTCGTACTACGGACACTGCGGCAGCACCTGGGTCAAGATCCAGGTCGACATCGACTGGTGGCCGACCGACATCAAGAGGTGCGTCCCGCCGGGGGAGACCCATCTCGGCACGACCGACGAGATCGACAACGCATGGGCCATCGCGGGCACCTGCGGCTAAGTGCCTGTTCCCGAGGCCGACATGGCAGAGCTGCGGTTGTGATTGGTCGGTGAACGGCTCCTTGGATCTGGCTGCCTGGTCGCCTGACCCGCGGGCGGGCGGATGGCGGCGAGCCGGCTTCCCACGATGGTGGGAAGCCGGCTCGCCGGGTGGTGCTTCAGTTGGTTTTGGCGTGGGCTGGTCGGGGGGAGAGCGCAGGATGAGGGCTGCCAGGGTGGAAGCCAGGAGTGTGAATGCGGCGGTGGTCAGGAATGCGGCGCGGGCGCCGGGGACGAACTGGCCGGGGACGGCTCCGGCGGTGTAGATCGGGACGACGACGGCGAGTCCGATGGTGCCGCCCAAACGCTGGACCGTCTGGAGCAGGCCGGAGGCCGATCCGGCGTGCTGCGGCTCGACCCCGCCCATCAGCAGGGAGGCGGCCGGCATGAAGGTCAGTCCGGCAGAGATGCCGTTGATCAGCAGGGGGCCGAGGACCGCGGTGCCGTAGCCGCTGGTCGTGTCGATGTTGCTGAGCCAGACGTAGCTGGCGGTCACTCATCGCAAGATCCCGCCACAGCGGGTACGTACGGACATTGACCATCCTCGGATCCCGCCCATTCCTGACCCGGCGTCACCACCCGGTCGCCATCCCTAGAAGCGACACCCCACGCCTGAGGGCGCGGGGGCTCCACAAGATCTGGGTCTGGACTACCGGGCCCAACTACTGCTGAGGAGGGCCGCACTTGCGGAGCGACGGCGACGGTAACCTCCACGATGGATGCGTCGAGGCGGCCTGAGCCTCTAAGCGATGCACCGACAACCGGTCAGACAGCAGGGCGATTACGTGTACGGGTCTCGTCCTCCCAGACACGGCCGGGCTCGCCGTTGATGTCGTATTGGCGGCCCAAACGGACCTGTACGGATCGGAATCCGCCGGAGATGTCCGATCCGTCGAGTGTGAAGTTGAAGCCCTTGGTGCCACCGTTGACTCCCCGGCACTCCATGTCATGCCAACCCTCGGTGGCGTTCGGGCCCACGAATCCGTAGACGCACACCACCGTCGTCGCGTAGTCGGATTCGTTGTCGCTCACAGCCCCGGTAACACCGACCGACCGGTTGTACCAGGTTACCGAGACGTCCGTGGCGCCAGTGGAGTTGGTGATCTGGGGAAAGTCCGTAGTTGGGTAGGACTGCGCTGTGGCTGGCAGCGCCGTGGTGCTCATGATGGTTCCGGTGGTGGCTAGCACGAGGCCGGCGGCGGTTACACCGGGCGAGCGAAAGGGAATACGCATGCTCATGCTTCCTTTGGGGTGTCTGTGGTTGCCGATGTACGAATCCCTGGGTGATTCGTCAGCTGCCAGGTCAGGGTGGAGTCCTTCGTCTGGCGGGGCAACCTAGAACTTTTCAGGGCACGGGAGTTGACAAGGATGGGTTCGCCGGTGGCTCCGGTCTTCTTTGCTCACCGGGGCTGCTTGCGGGTGAGACGCCTGGTCTCCGCCTCACCTTCAAGTTCGTCAACCGGCCGAAGACCAAGGGCTTTGTCCTCTTACCCAAGACGTGGGTGGTAGAGCGGAGTGTTTCGTGGATCACGAGGGCCCGCCGCAACTGCCGTGACATAGCTTCGGGCCCTTGCCTGCAGCGAGCGACGATCACCCTCGGCCCGCGAGGAAGGCCGCAATGACTCCCGAACTCATCGACATTGATCAGGCGACGGAGCCGGGGAGTGCCTCCCGAAGTCACGTCGAAACGACTCCCGCTTCCGCGTGCACAGCCAGGCGGAATTGGCGCGGGGAGAGACCGTAGGCACTGCGGAAGGCCTGGCTGGAATGCGCGGGGCTGGTGAACCCCCATTGGGCGGTGATCGCGTGGATCGGGCGGGCGGCCAGGTGGGGATCTGCGAGGTCGCGTCGGCACTGTTCCAGGCGGCGTTCGCGGACCAGCCGGCGACGGTGCGTTCTTCCTGCTGGAACAGTTGGTGCAGGTAGCGCAGGGAGATGTGGTGAGCGGCGGCGATCCCGTCCGGAGTCAGCGCCGGGTCGCCCAGGTTCTCCCGGACGAAGGCGTGGATCTGGGCCATCAGCGCGCGCCGCCGGGTGTGGGGTGGCACCTCGCTCCCGGCATCCAGAGCGTCGGCCAGCGCCGTGGTGAGCACGTCGAGGGTGAGGGTGGACAGCCGGGCGGTGTCGGACGGGCCGGTTTCGTGCATGCGCTGGGCGAGCTGCAGCAGGAACTGTGACGACAGCGCCCCGATGCCCCGGTTGCCCGGGATGCGCACCGCGCTCAGCCGCCGTAGGTCCCGGGGGGGGGCAGTGGCAGCAGTGAGCGGGGGAAGCGTAGGAGCAGCAGTTGGCTCGGTGGGGCATGGTTTCACCGCGCACGAGGCAGCTCCTTGAGCACTTCGGGATCCGACGATGGCTCAGGCCCGGCCGGAGCGAAGGGCCACGGCTCGAAGGAGGGTGTCCCGGCAGGCGTGGACGGCTGGGGGCCGGCCGCGGGGGAGTGGGCGCGGCGCGACGGTCGGGGCGGCGGTCCGGAGCGAGGCGATGCGCGAGGGGACGGTCAGGTCGGTGCCGGATGGGTGGACCGGCGAGGGGGGGAAATGATGAAGAATCTTTGGGCGGGATGTGATGCGGGGATGCGATGATGCGGGTGAACGCACGTGCGCGAACCCGTTCGAGAGGTCCGTGGATGTCTGGTGAGGTGCAGGGGCGTCGCGAAGCAGGCGCTGTGAAGCGGCCGTTGGGTGCTGAGACGGGAGGCCGGCCGAGGTGAGCCAGCAACGGAACGTCTGGTTTCGAGGCTTCCCGTCGGCGGAGAGCGCGACTACGGGTACCGACAGCGGCGCGGAGTGCGAACTGGTCTGTTTTCCGCACGCGGGCGGCTCCGCCGCCTACTGGAAGTCCTTGGCTGTCGCACTCGCCCCGACCGTGGACGTGGTGGCCGTGCAGTACCCGGGCCGGCTCGACCGGTTGGCTGAGCCCCCGGTCGAGGATCTGCATCTGCTGGCCGACCTGATCACCGATGCGCTGGGCCCGCCGGGAGAACGGCCCAGGGCGCTGCTCGGGCACAGCATGGGAGCCTCCCTCGCGTACGAGGTGGCTGTACGGCTCGCCCGGCGGCCCGGCGACGAGCCGCAGCTGCTCGTCGTGTCGGCCCGCAGGGGACCGGCCGCCGCGCGGGGAAGGAACCGGGACTGGCCTGTGGGAGACGCGGAACTGGTGCGGCGGATAAGGGGTTTGGGCGGCACGGACGCCATGGTCCTCGATGATCCGGACTGGCTGGAACTGGTCCTGCCCGCGCTGCGCGGCGACTACCGGGCCCTCGCCTCCTACGAGGACACTCCCGGCCGTCCGCTGTCCTGTCCTGTGGTCGCCCTGGCCGGAAACCGCGACCAGGAGGCGACCGTCGAGGAGATCCGGACCTGGGGCGAGCAGACCTCGGGTGACTTCCGCACCCGGGTGTTCGAGGGCGGTCACTTCTTCCTCAACGATCATGCCGGAGACGTCATCGACCTGATCCGCGGTTTGTTGCCGACCCGCGCCGGCTGACCGGGGTGGGCAGCTGACGACCCGGTGGGTGGACCACCACCGGCCGGGCCGGACGGTCCCGGCCGTCCTTTTATCACGGCTGCCATATGTGCGAAGCCTGTGAGCCGCCTGAATCCGGTCATAAAACGGCCAGCTACCTGTAAAAACTTGACCGGGAAGCAAGGGGCGTGTGTCACTTGAGACCAGGTATTCGTGATCGACTCGGCGGGTCGACCTGCGCAGACGGGGACACGGGGGTGGCACCGGTTGACACCTGAGTATGCCCGTGCAAGGGGGCCTCGAAGGCGGTCGCTCGTAAGAACTTGAGCAATCTGTAACGGGGGTAAGCGATGCGGTTTCGAATGCTGGGCCCATTAGAGGTCGTTTGCAGTGACCAGTTGGTCGGACTGGGCGGAACGAGACAACGCGCGACACTCGGGTTTCTGTTGCTGAACGCCAACCGGGTGGTGGCGAGCAGTCAGTTGATAGAGGCTTTGTGGCCGGAAGGTAAAGCACCTCAGTCGGCCCGGAAAATACTGCAGAACTCCGTGTGGAGACTGCGCAGGGCCCTCTCCCCGGACGAGCGCGACCCGGGCTGTGTGGAGCTGTTGAGCCAGGCCCCGGGCTACATGCTGCGCGTCGCACCCGACCGGACGGACCTCCACAACTTCCGGGGGCTGGTCGAGAAGGGCCGCGCGGAACTGGCGGCGGGATCGCCGGAGAACGCGTCCCTGTTGCTGCGCGACGCACTTGCCCTCTGGCGGGGACCGGTGTTGGCGGATCTGGTGGAAACCGGAATTGACTGGCCGGAGTTGACTTCTGTCGGTAACGCCCGCCTGGACGCTCTGGAGGACTGCTTCGAGGCGGAGTTGGCGTGCGGTCATCATCACCGCATACTCGCCGAGCTGCAGAAGACCGTGGCCACCGAGCCACTGCGGGAACGGCTGCTCGGACAACTCATGCTGGCGCTCTACCGATCGGGGCGGCAGACGGACGCATTGGACGTTTATCACGGCGCCCGCACCGAAATGGTGAAAAAACTCGGACTTGAACCGGGTCATGTCCTCAAGGCATTGCAGCAGGCCATTCTCGCCCATGACCCGGCACTGGTCCCGGTCGGCGTCCGGCAGCAGATCGAGTTGCTCATGACGGGTGCCCCCCGGGACCGCGCGGAACCGGCCCTCCCGGGCGGCCCGACCCTCCCGGGCGTCCCGGACGCCGGACCCGCACGGCCGGAGACCCCCGCCGCTCCGGCCGTACCCACCGACCGTCGGGTCGACGAGGGCAGGGCCCCCGAGGAGCCGGCCACCCGGCCGCCGGCCGTCGAACCGCCGGCCGCGGCCACGCCCGTGCTGCCGACCATGGTGGCCGAGCGCAAGGACGTCAGCGTCCTCATCGTGCGCGCCCAGCTCAGCCCGGAGGACGGCGACAGCGATCCCGAGCGGATAGACGAGGCCGCCGAGAACGCGGCCGCGGTCATCCGCGAGGAGGTCGAGTGCCTCGGCGGTACGGTCACCGCCTCGATCGGCCCGATCTGGCTCGCCCTGTTCGGGGTGCCCCGCAGCGGCGATGACGACGCCGAACGGGCGGTGCACGCGGCGATGACGATCCGCGACCGCCTCGGTGTCGCGGCGGCCCCCGCCGGACCGGCCACGGCCGCCGCGCGCGGGGTCTCCGTCCAGGCGGCGGTCGCCACCGGCGAGGCGCTCGTCCGCTACCAACCCGACCGCGACGAGGTCCCGCCGTCGGTCAACGGCGCTCTCCTCGACGAGTGCCACACCCTGCTGTACCTCACCCCCGCCGGGGAGATCCGGGTCTGCGACGACACCCGCCGCGCCACCGAGTTCGCGGTCACCTACCATCGCGGCGACTCCTCGCCCGGCTGGCAGGTCGGAGGCTTCCGCCAGGAGTACGTCGCCCTGCACGCCGTACCCGTGATCGACCGCGAGTACGACCTGGACGTGCTGCGCGGCCTGCTCCAGCGCACCCGTCACCAGACGAGGCCCCATCTGGTGACGGTGCTGGGGGAACCCGGCATCGGCAAGACCCGGTTCATCATGGAGTTCGAGCGCCGGGTCGCGGCCAACCCGGAGGCCGTACGGCTTCTGGTGGTGCGCAGCCGGCCCGTCATCGGTGAGGAGCCGCTGGAGGTCCTGTACGACCTGGTGGCGTCCTGCTGCGGGATCCTGCGGGGCGATTCGGCCGAGACGACCCGGGCCAAGCTCACCGCCACCGTCGAGCGGCTGGTCGAGACCGAGAACGAGCGGCAGTGGATGCTGACGCGACTGCACCCGCTCCTCGACGCGGAGATCTGCGCGAGCACCCGGGTCGCGGTCGCCGACGCCCTGGCCGCGTCGCGGCAGTTGCTCGCGGAGATCGCGGGGCGGGGCCCGCTCGTGGTGGTCTTCGAGGACCTGCACTGGGCCGACGACGTCCTGGTCGACTTCGTCAAGGACCTCGCGCCGTCGGTGGGTTCACTGCCGCTGCTGGTGATCGCCACCGCCCGGCCGGAGCTGCTCAAACGGCGCCCGGAGTGGGGCAGCGGCATCCGGCACGGACTCACGCTCACCCTGGAGCCGATCTCCGACGCGGCCATCGACCGGCTGCTGGAGTTCCTGATGTCCACCACGGCCAGCGGCCTGAACACCTCCGCCGGGGGACTGCTGGAGGCGCTGCTGGAGGGAGCGGGTGACGATCCGGCCGCCCGTCGCGCCCAGTTGCGCCGCATCCTGGCGTCCGGCTCGGCCTCCCTGAGGGACGAGCGGTGCGGACCCGGCGCGGGCGGTCCGCAGACCGCCGCGCCGGACCCGTGCCTGCCGAGGTCAGCCGGACACCCGTATCGGTAGACGAGTGGGCGAGATCAGCTGCCTGGGGTTCTCGAACTCCAGGGAGCCGGTCTCGTCCACCGCGATGTCCCGGTAACGGTCCATCAGGATGTTCAGGGCGACCTTCGCCTCGAGACGGGCCAGCGGCGCGCCGAGGCAGAAGTGGATGCCCTGGCCGAACACCAGGTGGCTGGTGGTGCGGTGGATGTCGAACCGGTCGGGGTCGGGGAACCGGGAGCCGTCCCGGTTCGCGGCCCCTATCCACGGCGTCACCAGAGACCCGGCGGGGATCGTGTGACCGCCCAGCTCGGTGTCGGCGGTGGTGATCCGGGCCAGCCTCGGGAACGGCGGCCGCAGCCGCAGCACCTCCTCCAGCGCGCCCGGCAGCAGCGAGCGGTCCGCGCGCACCGCGGCCCCGATCTGAGGGTGCTGGTCGAAGAGGAGGACGGCGTTGCCGATGAGGGCCATCGTGGTGGCGTGCCCGGCGAACATGGTCAGACCGGTCACCCCGACGATCTCACCGTCGTCCAGGTACTCGCCGTCGACCTTGGCGCCGGCGAGCCTGCTGAGCACATCGTCGGTGGGGTTCTTGCGCAGCCGCCGTACGTGTTCCAGCAGATACGCGTTCATCTCCCGTACCGCCGGGGCGACTTCGTTCTCCAACTGCTCCGGGGGGACGGTCGCGGCGTCCACGGTGCCGAGGGCCTCGCCCCAGACCCGGAACAGCGGCTCGTCCTCGACCGGCAGGCCCAGCAGTTCGAGGATCACATTGATGGGCAGGGCGTAGGCCAGCGAGTCGATCAGGTCGAAGCGGTCGGCGTCGCCCACACCGTCGAGCAGGGCGTTGGTGATCTTCTCGATCCGGGGCGTCAGCCCGGTCACGGCCCGTGCGGTGAACACAGAGCTGATCACCGAGCGGAGCTGGCGGTGCCGGGGCGGGTCCGTCGTCACCAGATTGCCCATGTCGAAGAAGTCGAGATCGGGCTGCGGCGGATTGAACGCACGGGCGGTGTCCGAGGAGAAGGTGGTCGTGTCGGCGAGGATCCGCGAGATGTCGGCGTAACCGAACACCTGCCATCCCTTTTCCGGGTCCCGGTACACCGGCTGCGTGTCGAGCATCGAACGGAACCAGGCGAACAGCGACTCCGCCGGATCCTTTGCGAGAGTATCCGAAGTTATGCTCATGATCCTGACCTTATCCTCGCGTTTCTCGGCCCACGGTGAATGTCGCGGGAATAGAAGGAATGCGTGAGAGACCTGAAACCGGCAGCGGACCGAAGTCCGCTGCCGGTGACGCGGCGCCGGTTTCCGAAGACCGCCCGTAGACCGTCGGCAGATCAGGGGGAGACCGGGCCGGGAGCGCGGGTCAGAACGCCGACATCGAGCGGTACAGCCGGCGGTCGACCTGCGGGGCCCGCAGGGCCGCCGCGCTCGTCAGACGGCCGATCTCGGCGGCGGTCAGGGGCTTGCCGCCGGCCACGCGGATGCCCGACTCGACGGCCCCGTCCATGTAGCCGCTCCAGCCGTCGGCGATGTCGCCGCCGGCGAACTTGACGCGGCCGTGCGGCTTCTGGATGTCGCGGTGCAGCCGGGTCAGCTGGAACGGCTGTCGGAAGGCGCCGACACCCAGCGCGAACTCGTCCGCGTGCCAGTCGTGGGCCGTGTAGCTGAGCAGCTGGGCGTCCGGGAGGATGTCCTTCACCGCCGCCTCGACCTGCCTCCGGTCCCGTACGTCGAAGGTGTCCTTCACGCTGAACGCCACCACCGGCTGGCCCACGTCGAAGCGGCCCATGATGCAGATCGGGTGTCCCTCCGGGGCCTCCGCGACGAAGCGGTCGGCGGGCCGCTTCAGATCCAGCCACAGCTTCTTCTCGTGCGGCACGCCGATGCCCGCGGTGGAGGCCGTGCGGTGCGCCTGCGGCAGCTCCGGGGTGAACCTGATCGTCTTCCACACGTTGACCGGTACGGCCATGATGACCTCGGGGGCGACGAACTGTTGCCCGGCGCGGGTGACCACCCGGACCCGGCTGCCGTCCTGCTCGACCGAGGCCACCGGGGAGTTCAGGCGCAGCGTGGGCGCCGCCTCCGCCAGGATGGCCTTGAGCAGAGAGATCGTGCCGTCCTTCGGACGGTAGGTGTTGACGCCGTGGAAGCCGTCGAAGTTCCAGCCGGACAGCGCCCACCACTGGGTGAGGTGGGTCAGCGCGCCGCGCTTGCTGGAGCCGCCGTACAGCGAGGTCGTGCTGGTGAGCCGGATCTCGTCCTCAGGGGCGTACCTCAGCTGGTCGAGCCGGTCGCGCAGCGAGAACCCGTCGTGCCTGCGCACCAGGTCCTCGCGGTAGAGCGGCTCGTAGGGGCGCTCGAAGTACTCTCGGTTGCCGTCCTCGAAGAACGGGGTGAACAGCTCTTTCTGACGGGCGTAGGCCTCGGTCGGGTCGTACTCCTTGAATCCGTCGAGGGTGGGCAGGATGCTTCGCTCGACCCCCGCGTCGGCGATGATCGGGAGCTTGTAGCGGTTCAGCTCCCGCCACACGTACGGCTGGAGCGGGTCCACCCAGGCGCCGCCGCGCTCGATCTGCTGCCCCTGGTAGGTGTCGGTCCAGGTCCGTCCTCCGATGCGGTTGCGCGCCTCCAGCAGGAGGACGCGCTTGCCCTGGGCCTTCAGTTCGCGCGCGGCGGTGACCCCGGCGAGGCCGGCGCCGACGACGATGACGTCGAAGTCGTTCTTCAGCTCCGCCGCGGCGGCCGCCCGTGCGGCGGCCGTACCCGTCGCGGTGACGAGCGTGGTGGCTCCGGCCGCCTTCAGCAGGGTGCGCCGCGGCAGCCGCGACGCGGTCCGGCCGGAACCGGACGCCGTGTTCTCGTTGGCCGGTATCGCGCCGTGCTCGTTGGGTGTACTCACATTTCTCCTTGATGTGTCGCCGGCATGAATGCCGGGCACTCCCCCGGATCTTCGGACCGTGTCCGGAAAACGCTGCCAACGTAGTCGAGCAGCGGCGATTTTCGGTCTTCCGCGGGTAATTCCGTTTGGCGGACGGCAGATGGGTTGTCGAGGATTGAAATGTGAGAACTACGTGCAGGCGGAATGCAAAAAGCCTCCGGGATACGGCTGGTGGGCCGTACCCCGGAGGCCGGGTGGAACGCGTCCGTCAGGCGGAGGGCTTGCGGAACTGCTCGATCAGCGCCGCGTAACCGCTGTCGGCGTGGCCGTCGGCCACCGCGCGGTCGGCGAGCGCCTTGAAGAAGCGGGGCATCTCGGCGTTGATGCCGAGGGTCTCGCTCTCCTCGGCGAGGTGCTCCATCGCGTCCTGGTGGACCGTCATGGTGGCGTCGCCGGCCGGGTACTTGCCCTCGTCGATCTGCGGGGCGTACGCGGTCACGTACTCGGTGACCACGTTGATCATCGTGTTGGCCAGCGGTGCGAAGGTGGTGGCCTTCACCTTGGCGGTGCCCAGCAGGGCGGCGCCCTGGAGGAAGCCGTTGAGGATGCCCCACATGATGCCCAGCAGCGACATGTCGTAGAGCGCGGACAGCCCGTGGTCGGTGTCCAGGTACGTGGTGCCCGCGGCGCCCAGTGCGCGCAGCGTCGCCTCGTGCTCGTCGAAGGCCGCCTTCGGACCGCTGTACAGCAGCACGGCGGCGTCGGTGGCGATGTCCGGCGGGATCGCCATGATGGCGCCGTCGAGGTAGGTGGTCTCCACGCCCGCCGCCCACTCGGCGGTCTCGCGGGCCTGCGTCGAGGTGCCCGTCGTCAGGTTCACCACGGCCTTGCCCTTGAGCGAGCCGGCCAGCGGGTCGAGCAGCTCACGCACGGCGGCGTAGTCCGTGACGCAGACGACGACCAGCGGGCTCGCCGCGATGGCATCCGCGACCGAACCGGCGCGGGTGGCGCCCTCGGCGACGAGCTGGTCGGCCTTGGCGGCCGTGCGGTTCCACACGGTGGTGGGGTGCCCCGCCTTGAGGAAAGCAGCGGCTAACGCCTGGCCCATCAGGCCCAGACCGATGACCGACACCGGAGCTTGGGCTGCGTTGGTGTTCGACATTGCGTACTCCCGTTCCAATTCACACTGTGGTTTGCATGGTTTGCATCTCGGCGATGGTCAACCCACTGCCCGCAACGCTCGCACCGCGGTCCGAGCGGCGGACAGTGGCAGAAGTGCCGACCTTCGCAAAATTCCCGCCGTAGGCTTGGCGGTATGACTCCTGGCTCTGTCGCCATCGCTCTGGTCAACGACACGGACATGCAGGTGTGCGAGGTCTACGAGACGGCCATCGCCTACGCGGTCTTCGGTGATCCCCAGCCGGACCTCGCCGACCCCTGGTACGACCTGCGGGTGTGCTCGGTGACCCCGCCCTTTGCCGCCGGCCCGGCACGGGGGTTCTCCGTGCGCACCACCCACGGCGTCGAGGACCTCGTCACCGCCGACACCGTGATCGTTCCCTCGGTGCCGGACGCAGTCGTCAACCAGGGGGAGTCCCTCCCCGCCGAGTTCGTCGACGCGCTGCGCCGCGCCTACGACGCCGGCGCCCGCATGGTGTCCCTGTGCACCGGGGCGTTCGCACTCGCGGAGGCCGGGCTCCTGAACGGCCGTCGGGCCGCCGCGCACTGGCTGAACACGGCCGACCTGGCCAAGCGTTACCCCGAGGTCGAGGTGGACGACTCGGTCCTCTACGTCGACGAGGGCCGGGTCCTCACCAGTGCCGGCATGACGGCCGGACTCGACCTGTGCCTGCACATCGTGCGCCGCGACCTCGGCGCCCACGTCGCCAACCAGCTCGCCCGCCGACTGGTCGTCTCCGGCCACCGGCCGGGCGGACAGGCCCAGTTCGTGGACCTCTCCGTCCCGGTCACCGACGACGACAGCCTCGCCCCCGTCATGGACTGGGCCGCCCGCCACCTCGATCAGCCCCTCACCGTCGACAGCATGGCCAAGCAGGCCGGGATGAGCACCCGGACCTTCTTCCGGCGCCTCCAGGCCGCCACCGGGATGACCCCGCTCAAGTGGCTGCTCAACCAGCGCCTCGCGCACGCGCAGACCCTGCTGGAGACCACCGACCTGCCGATCGAGCGGGTCAGCGAGTTCAGCGGCCTGGGCACGGCGGCCAACCTGCGCCGCCACTTCACCCTGCACGTCGGGGTGACGCCCACGGACTACCGCCAGTCCTTCGGGGCGGCCCCGGCCCGCCGCAACACCCTGGCCGACGGGCGGTTGAACCCACGGGGGCCCGGACGCCCGGCGCACCCGGGCCCCCACAGGGGCTACGCCCCAGCGGCTTCCTCGGCGGTGCGGGGACCGCTGACGCCGTAGGGGTTGTCGACGACGTAACGCCAGTTGCCGTCCTCGCCGCGCTGGAGGACGTCCACCGCGACGCCCTCCAGGTGCTCCGGGTTGCCGTCGGCGTCCTTGGTCTCCATCGACCACTCGACGATCAGCATCGCCGTGTCACCGGTCACGAGGGTCTGGAGCACCTTCGCGTCCACGGTCGGGCCGTAGGACATGAACTCCTTGACCCGGTCCCGACGGGCCTGGCCCGTCAGCGGCACACCGGGGTCCCAGACGCCGACGGCGTCCTCGGTGTACATCGAGTTGACGGCGTCCGCGTCACCGGAGTTGAACGCCTCGCCGAACATCTCCTGATGCGTCTCGATGTCGCTCGACAAATACTTGTCGTACTTTCCGCTGGCCATGGATGAGCCGCTCCATTCATTCCCCCGCGAGGGAGTTGGACGAGAGTTGACAGATGGACATCGGGCGGATTGGGCATCGCGCCGCGCATTTCGACCCGTTGAACGCTACTGGCCGCCCGGAACGACCGGGCCACACCCCGGTAACCACCGCTGACCAGCAGTGGAGACGCTGCGGTTACCGTGCCGAGACCGCGTCCCAATCCGTCTCGGCCGCGTATACCCGGAAGTCACGCGGCTCCCGGCCGAGAGCCCGCCGCACACCGTCGGAGAGATAAGCCGTCCGGCCGTCACGAATGGTGTCGAAGAGCTCGTTCATGAAATCCGCGAAATCCCGTGCGTAGCCCCGCCCGACGAGATGCCGGGCGTATTCCTCGCGGTCCACCACGACCGGGCGGACCTTCCGTCCCGCCGCCTCGGCGATCAGGCCGACGCACTCGGGGAACGTCATCAGCCGCGGCCCCGACAGAACGTACAGCTCACCCGCGTGCCCCTCCTCGGTGAGCGCGGCCACCGCGACGGCCGCGATGTCCTCGGCGTCGATGAACGGTTCGACGCCCTCGCCGTCCGGCAGGATCACCTCGCCGGCGGCGACGTCCGGCGCCAGCAGACGGTCCTCGCTGAAGTTCTGCGAGAACCACGTGGGCCGCAGGATCGTCCACTCCGTCCCCGACTCCCGCACCGCGCGCTCGGCGGCGAACCTGCCCTCGTCGTGGGCCCATTGCTCCAGGGTCCGCGCGGAGAGGAACACCAGTCGCCCGACGCCCCGCCGGGTGGCGAACGCGGCGAAGTCCGCGAGGAGTTCCGCCGCGTGCGGCCCCTGTTCGTCCACCACGTAGACCGCCTCGACCCCCTCGACGGCCGCCGCCCATGTCTCCTTGTCCCACCAGTCGAAACGCCGAGCGCCCGAGCGGGACGCCACCCTGGCCGTACGCCCGCGCTCGGCGAGCCGCCGCGCGACGCGGCGGCCCGTCTTGCCCGTACCACCGAGTACCAGAACGGGAGTGTCGTTCATGTCACCTGCCGTCAGAGAGAAGCCGTCATAGCGAAGCCGTCAGAGAGAAGCTGTCGGGGAAGTCCGGGGAAAGCCGGAGGGGAAGGGGCAGTGGGGCTCGGTCGTCAGGGAGCGGCCGGGGACGCCGCGCGGACGGCCGACTGGATCTCCGGCGCTACCAGCGCCTCCGGCGGGTCGACCAGGAAGACCACACGGGCGTACGAGGTCAGCAGCGAGTGGTCGCGGGTGGCCGCCTCCAGGAGCTGCCCCACGTACGCCTGCTCCTCCCGCCACTCCTCGGTGCGCTCGCCCTCGACGCCCGGGAAGGCGAGGTCGGCGCCGGTCGTCATCGACCACACCGCGTCCACCGCCCCCTCGGCGAGGTCGGTGAAGTACTCCTCGGCACGCGGTGCGCCCGGCCGGGACACATGGTCGCGGAGCACCATGGCACCCAGGGCGGCGACCGTCATGCCCTGCCCGTACACCGGGTTGAAGCTGCACACCGCGTCGCCGAGGACGAGCAGCCCGGCGGGGAACGAGGTCATCAGCTCGTAGCGGCGGCGCAGGTTCGCCGGGAAGCGGTACGCCACCGGGTCGCCCAGCGGCTCGTGGTCCTTCACGGTGTCGTAGATGTCGGTCCCCGACAGTGACTTCAGGAACGTGAGGAACCCCTCCGAGTCATGGGGCGGGTAGTCGCTGAGGAAGCCGTACGCCGTCACCACAGTGCGACCGCCCTCGATGGTGGCGCAGATCGCGCCGCGCCCCGTCTCCGGCGAGGCCACCACGTCGATGGAGATGTCGTCGCCCATCAGCTCCGGCGGCAGCCGGAAGTACTGCGTGGTGTAACCGACCCCGATCCGCTGCTGGTCCTCCGCCACCTCCGGGAAACCCAGCTCCGCCAGCCACGCCGGGGTGCGGGAGCGTCGCCCGGTGGCGTCCACCACCAGATCCGCGGCCAGCTCGCGCGAGCGGCCGCCCCCCACCACCGACACCCCGACGACCGTCCGCCGGTCCTCCGACGTCAGCAGCCCGGTGATGTCGTGCCGGTGCAGGAACGACACGTTCGGCAGCGCCCGCACCCGGGTCCGCACCCGCTGCTCCAGGTGCGGCCGGCTCATCGACAGCAGAAGCATGTCCGAGTGGGGCTGCGGCATCCGCCGCCCCTCCATGACCCAGCGCACATTCGCGGTGACGTCACCGGTCACCGCGCCGGTCGAGATCAGCTCGTCGGTGATGCCGGGCAGCAACTCCTCGATGATGTGCCGGCCACGCGCCAGCAGGGCGTGGACGTGGTTGCCCTGCGGCACGCCCTTGCGTGGCAGGTCGTCGTCCGTCAGCTCGTCCCGGTCCACCACGACGACCTCGTCGTACGCGTCCGCCAGCACACGCGCCGCCAGCAGCCCGGCCATGCTCGCGCCCAGCACGATCGCGCGGTTCCGCTCAGCTGTACCCACGGTTGTCGCTCCTCACTGTGTAGAAATCCCAGGTCGCGCGCAGGGGGGCGCGGCTCATGCGTCGGCCGCCGGCACCCGGTGGGCGTCGGCCTTCGGGAAGTAGCCGGCGCGCTCGAAGAACCCCACGTACTTCTCGAACAGCTCGCGCCCGATCTCCGGGCACTCGATGCCGGTGCCGACCAGTGCCCGCTCCGTCTCCGACACGTCCAGCGGCGGGTAGGTCGCGCGGCCGTCGCCCGCCATGAGGGCCTCGAACGCGTCCAGCAGCGGCACCAGCGCGTTGTCGCGGTCGGCCCGCACCCGCTCCCGCCAGCTGTCCCAGTCCAGGACCGGCAACTCGTAGCCGTACGACCGGAGATGGTCCACGAGGTCGGCGAAGGCCTGGTGCTGCTCGTTGAACAGGTGGAACGTGCGGCCAGCGGCCTCCTCCCGGGTCGCGAGGGTGGTGATCGTCCCGCTGACGTAGTCCACCGGCACCATGTGGAAGGACCCGGCGAGCCGGTCCGGCACCGCGCCCGCCCGGAGCAGGCCCTTCAGGCTCAGCCAGACGAAGTCCCTCGTCTGGCAGGCACCGGCCCGCTGGTCGCCGCAGACCACGTCCACCCGGTACATCGAGACCGGCAGCCCGCGCTCCCGCGCGATCCCGATGACCTGCTCGGCGACCCACTTGCTCTGCAGATAGCCGTTCCACAGCTCCTCGGCGGGGCCGGTCGGGTCGGTCACCTTCGCCGGGACGCCTTCGGCGCCGGGCGCGGGCGCCGGGAAGACACCGCTCGTCGAGACATGGTGCACGGGAACGGTGCGGTGCCGGGCGGCCAGCCGCAGCACCTCCCGCGTCCCGTCCACATTGGACCGCCGCAACTCGGTGTAGGGCCGCAGCCAGCTCACCGTGGCACCCGCGTGGTAGACGACGTCGACGAAGCGCGCCAGATCGTCGAACTCGTCCTCCGTCAGCCCCAGCCGTGGCGCGGAGAGGTCGCCGACGACCACGGAGATCCGGTCCGGGTCCACCTCGTCGAGGACTTCGTACCACTCCAGGTTCGCCCGCAGTCGCCGTTCGGCGTCGGCCCGGTCGGCGCCGCGCACCAGGCAGTGCACACGAGCCCGGGTCGAGCGCATCAGGTCGCGCAGGAGGAACGCCCCGAGGAACCCGGTGGCCCCGGTCAGAAGGATCTCGCGGGGGTTGACGGAGACCCGGCTGATCTCGCCGGCCGGCCATACGTCGTCGTCGAGCCGCACCTCCGCGACGAAGTCCACGGCCGCGGGGGCCGCTTCCGCGGCCGTCGTGAGCAGTTCGGCGCACAGGTGCCTCGTCAGCGCCGCCGGGGTCGGGTGCTCGAAGACCACGGAGGCGGAGAGCCGGAGTCCCGTGGCGGCGCCGAGCCGGTTGCGCAGCTCCACCGAGATCAGCGAGTCGAAGCCGAGTTCGGTGAAGAGCCGGTCGGGGCCGATCGCGGACGTGTCGCCGTGCCCGAGCACCAGGGCGACCTCGGCGCGCACGAACTCCGCCACGATCTCGCGCTGCCGCTCCTCCGGCAGCCCGTCGAGGCGCTGCGCAAGCGACCGCGTGTCCGCGGCGTCGTCCCCGGCGGACGGCCGGGCAGGTGTCCGCGCCAGACCGGCGAAGACGATCGGGACCTGGGCGGGGCGGGCGCGCAGGGCGGCCACGTCGAGGGGTGTGGCCACCAGCGCCGGCCGGCCCAGCCGCAACGCGGCGTCGAGGAGACCCGGGCCGTGCTCCTCGGTCACCGGCAGCAGACCGGTGCGGGCGATCCGCTTCAGGTCGGCCTCGCCGAGTGCGCCGCCCATGCCGCCGGCCGCGTCCCACAGGCCCCACGCCACCGAGGTCGCGGGCAGACCGCCGGCGGCACGGTGCTCGGCGAGCGCGTCGAGGAAGGCGTTCGCGGCGGCGTAGTTGGCCTGGCCGGGACCGCCCACGAGACCCGCCACCGAAGAGAACAGTACGAACGCTGACAGATCGTGATCGTGCGTCAGCTCGTGCAGGTTCCATGCCGCCTCCACCTTGGGGCGCAGCACGGCCGCCAGCCGCTTTGGGGTCAGGTCCGCGATCATCCCGTCGTCGTTCACGCCGGCCGTGTGCACGACCCCGGTGAGGGGGTGCTCCGCCGGGACGGTCGCGAGCAGGGCACCGAGGGCCTCCCGGTCCGCCAGGTCGCAGGCCGTGATCGTCACCTTGGCGCCCAGCTCGGCCAGCTCGTCGGCGAGTGCGTCCGCACCGGGGGCCGCCGGGCCGCTGCGGCTGACCAGCAGCAGCCGGGACACCCCGTGCTCCCGGACCAGGTGCCGCGCGAAGAGGGCACCCAGCGCCCCCGTACCACCGGTGATCAGGACCGTGCCGTCGCGCCGCCAGGGCGTGGGCGCCGGCACGTCGTCGGCCGGCGCCGGCCGGGCCACACGCGGGACCAGCACCGTCCCGCCGCGCACCGCGACCTGGGGTTCGCCGGAGGCGACGATCGAGGGCAGGGCCTCCGCCGACGCCGGGTCGTCGTCCAGGTCGACCAGCATGATCCGGCCGGGCATCTCCGACTGGGCCGAGCGCAGCAGACCCCACACCGGGGCGGCGACCAGGTCGGACACCCCGGCCCGCCGGTCGGCGCCCCGGCCGGTGGCGACCGCGCCGCGGGTCACCACGACCAGCGGGGTGTCGGCCGACCGCTCGTCCGACGGCCAGGACCGGACGAGGGCCAGCGCCCGCCGCGTCGCCTCCTGTGCCCGTGCCGCCACATCACCGCCCGGCGCGAACACGAACGGGGCGAGCAGCGCGTCGAACGGGACCGGCGAGTCCAGGGCCGTGTCCACATCGGCGATCCTGCGGACGTCCTCGAACCCGAGGTCCCCGCAGCCCGTCTCCAGCACGGCCAGCGCGGCGCAGTCCCGGCCCGCCGGAACGACCGGGTTCCAGGCGACCCGGAACAGCGAGTCCAGCGGACGCGACCGGGCCACGGCGACCTCGGCCGCGCCGACCGGGCGGGCGACGGCCGAGGCGATCGACGCGACCGGCCGCCCGGACGGGTCGGCGAGCCGTACCGCCCAGCCCCCCTCGGCACCGGGGGTCAGCCGCACCCGCAGCGCGGAGGCGCCCACCGCATGCAGCCGGGCCCCGCGCACCTCCGCGACGACCCCGCCCCGCCCGGCCGCGAGCAGCGTGCCGTGCAGGGCGGCCTCCAGCAGCGCCGGGTGCAGCCCGTACCCGTCGACGTGCGTGTCCTCGGCGGGCGCGACCTCGGCGAACAGCTCCCCGTCGCGCTGCCAGACGGCCGAGACACCCGGATACGCCGCCCGCTCCCCGTCGGCCCCGTCCAGGGCCTCCGCGCCCGCCGGCGGCCAGGCCCCCAGCTCGAACGGGGCCTCCCGGCCGGCGGGACTCAGAGTCCCCGAGGCGGCGACGGTCCACGCCGGGTGGTCCTCGTCGGCGCCCGTGTGGACGGTGAAGGCGCGGGTGCCCGTGGGGTCCGGCGCGCCGACGGTCAACTGGACCCGGACCCGGGAGCGTTCGGGGAGGACGAGGGGGCGGCGCACGGTCAGCTCGTCCACCACCGTGCAGCCGACCTCGTCGGCGGCGCGGAACACCACGTCCAGCAGCGCGGAGACGGGCAGCACGACCTCGCCGTGGCGGGTGTGCCCGGCGAGCCACGGGGCCGAGCGGGCCGTGAGACGAGCGGTGAGGACCAGCTCGTCACGGCCGGCGATCTCGACTGCCGCGTCCACCAGCGGATGGCCGGCCGCACCCCCGGAGCGCCCGGACGCCTCGGCGGGGCCGGACTCCAGCCAGTAGCGCTTCCGCTGGAACGCGTAGCTCGGCAGGTCCACCCGCCGCCGGGGCCCGGCGGGGGCGAAGAAGGCCGGCCAGTCCACGGGCAAGCCCGCGCTCCACAGCCGCCCCAGCGCCGTCACCGCGGCCATGGGCTCGGACAGGCCGGACCGTACGGCGGCGACGGCGGTCACCGTGCCGACGCCGGACACGCAGTCGTCGACCATCGCCGTCAGCACCCCGGCCGGGCCCAGCTCCAGGGTGGTGGTCACCTGCCGCTCGGCGAGGGTGCGGACCGCGTCCAGGAAGCGGACCGTCTGCCGCACCTGCTGGATCCAGTAGTCGGGCGAACGCAGTTCCGCCTCGGTGGCGATGCGGCCGGTGACCGTGGACACCAGGGGGATCTCCGGCGCGTTCAGGGACACGCCCCGCACGACCCGGCCGAACTCCTCCAGCATCGGCTCCATCAGAGGGGAGTGGAACGCGTGGCTGACCATCAGCCGCTTGGTCGCGCGGCCCCACGAGCGGACCGTGGACGTGATCCCGGCGACCGCGTCCTCGTCGCCCGACACCACCGTGGACGAGGGGCCGTTGAACGCCGCCACGCCCACGCGCCCGCCGGCCCCGGCGAGGAGCGGCTCGACCTCGTCGGCCGTGGCCTGCAGCGCCACCATCGCCCCGCCCCTCGGCAGAGCCTGCATCAGCCGGCCCCGGGCGGCGACCACGACCGCCGCGTCCGCGACGGTGAGGACGCCCGCCACATGCGCGGCGGCCAGTTCACCGACCGAGTGCCCGGCGAGCAGGTCGGGCCGTACGCCCCATGACTCGAACAGTCGGTACAGCGCCACCTCGACGGCGAACAGGGCGGGCTGGGCGTAGCCCGTCTCGTCGAGTCGGTCGCCCGACGCGATCACTTCGCGCAGCGGCCGGTCCAGCAGCGGGTCGAGGTGCGCGCACACCTCGTCGAAAGCCGCCGCGAACGCCGGGAACGCGGCGTGCAGTTCGAGGCCCATCGAGGCGCGCTGGGCACCCTGCCCCGTGAACAGGAAGCCGAGCCTGCCGGTGCCGGCCGCGCCGCGCGGCAGGGCCGGGGCCACCGCGTCCGGCGTGAACGCGCGCAGCGCGGCGAGGAGTTCGGCGCGATCGGCGCCCACCACCACGGCCCGGTGCTCCAGCCCGGCCCGCGTGGTGGCCAGCGCGTGCGCCACGTCCTGCGCCGACACCTCAGGATGCCGCTCGACGAACTCGGCCAGCCGCTCCGCCTGCGCCACAACGGCACCGGCGGTCCGCGCGGACAGGGGCCAGGGAATGGCGGGGAGGGGGACCGG
>NZ_JAKEIP010000056.1 GCF_021474425.1 Streptomyces muensis
TGGTGGGGGTGGCTGGTAGGGCTGGCCGGCAGGGGTGGATGTTCATCGGAGTGACATCTTCGGGCTCCCCGTGCGTCAGCTGTCACTCACCTTTCACTCTTCGGGGGTACATAGGTTCGGTCGTCCCACGACTCCCACGAGAAGGGCCCCCACGATGAGCGCGGCTGACCAGGCCACGGCACCGCACATACGGCTGCCCCTGCCCGACCGGCCGCCCGTCCGGCCCCGGGCCGCGAGCCGGCTGCGGGCCCTGGACGGTCTGCGGCTGATGGCCGCGCTGATGGTGTGCATGTACCACTTCACCGGCAAGAACGGCGAGGTCGCCACCTCCTGGGACCAGTCCCCCGGCGTCATGTTCCCGACGCTGTCGCAGCTGTCCACGTACGGCAGCCTGGGAGTGCAGTTCTTCTTCGTCATCAGTGGCTTCGTGATCTGCATGAGCAGCTGGGGCCGCAGCCTCGGGGACTTCTTCCGCTCCCGGATCTCCCGTCTCTACCCGGCGTACTGGGTGGCCATCGTCATGGTCACCGGCGCCGCGGTGCTGCTGCCGGTCGTCGTCCACCCGGTCCGGCCCGACGAGCTCCTCGTCAACCTCACGATGATGCAGCAGCCGCTGGGTGTGCCCCGGGTGCTGGGTGTGTGCTGGACGCTGTGGGTGGAGCTGAAGTTCTACGTGCTCTTCGCGCTGTTCGTGATCTGGAAGGGCGTCACCTACAAACGGGTCGTCACCTTCTGCATCCTGTGGACGCTGGCCGGCGCGTTCGCCCGGGTCGCCGACAACCCGCTGACCGACGAGCTGGTGATGCGTGACCACGCCCCGTTCTTCATCGGCGGTCTCGCGCTGTACCTGATCCACCGCTTCGGCAGCGACCTGCTGCTGTGGGGGATCGTCGGCATGTCCTTCCTGCTGGGCCAGCGCTACTCGGTCATGGCGCTGTGGCACCCGGGCGAGCAGGGTGACTTCCACCGCAATCCGCTGGTCATCCAGGCCATCGTCTTCTGCGCGTTCGCCGCCGTCGCGGTGGTGGCGCTGGGATGGACGAGCTGGGCGAACTGGCGGTGGCTGACGGTGGCGGGGGCGCTGACGTACCCCTTCTATCTGATCCACGAGCACCTGGGGTGGTTCTTCATCCGGGTGCTGCATCGGGGGCTGGGGCTGGGTTCTTACCCGACGCTGGCGCTGTCCGTGCTGGGTCTGTTGGGGCTGGCGTATCTGATGCACCGGTTCGTGGAGAAGCCGTTCGGGCCGAAGCTTAAGAGGGCTTTGCCGGCGGTGCCGCTCCGCTAGGCGGGCCGTTGTTCGTCTGCGGGTTCGGTGGGGGCTGGTCGCGCAGTTCCCCGCGCCCCTGGGGTGGGGGTGGGGCTGCGCCCACCCCCACCCCCTCCACCTTTAGCGCGCCGTCTGCCTCAGTCGGCGTACTGCCTTGCGTACCGCCGGGTGCTTGCGCAGGGCCTCTGCGCGTACCGGGCTGCCGCCCGGCAGGCGGAGGCTGGTGAGGCGGCGGCGCTTGAAGTAGCCCTGGTGCTGGGAGAGGTTGGCGGTGAGCCAGGCCGTGACCTCGTCGCGCAGGGCGTGGTGCTTGCGGGACTGCATGCAGTAGCCGACGCTGCGGACCAGCGGGGCCAGGTCGTCGGCCATGCCGGCGAGTTCGAGCGGGGAGCCGATCTCGGCGTGCTCCGCGTCGGGCAGGGCCGCGTCGATGATGGTCAGCGGGATGCGGTTGCTGTTCTCGTACGGGGTGATGCGTTCGAGGAGCAGGTCCGTGCCGACGCGGGCGACGGGGATGCCGTAGAAGGCGGCGGCGGTCA
Source organism: Streptomyces muensis (assembly GCF_021474425.1). Taxonomy (GTDB): domain Bacteria; phylum Actinomycetota; class Actinomycetes; order Streptomycetales; family Streptomycetaceae; genus Streptomyces; species Streptomyces muensis. The sequence goes on from NZ_JAKEIP010000056.1 coordinate 1,810, forward strand.
TCAGCGCGGTGGAGAAGCAGCCGATGACGAGCTTGGGCTTGAGGAAGGCGAAGACGGTCTCGGCGAGGACGGGTTCGTTGAGGACCGTAAGCCGCACGTCGAGTTCCTTGGCCACCGCCTCCAGGGACTCGTTGAAGACGGCCGGTGCGCTCGGGTGGGGCTTGAACAGCACGTCCCGGTGACCGGCGCGGGCCGCGGCGCGGAGGAAGCGGATGTGCAGCTGCTCCTCCTCGTCCTGAGTGATCAGGTCGATGGCCGAGAGGTACTGGCCGAGGAGGACGGCGGTGGGCGGGTTGTCCGCCGGGAGGCGCTCGGTGAGGATGCCGGCGCCGGACTCGCCGATCTGGGCGAGGACGTCGACGATCGCGTCGTTGGGGACGGCCTCGGGTGTGACGCCGTACTCGGCGAGGAGCATGGGCGTCAGGCCCGGCACCAGGTCGAGGTGGAGGACGCGGGCGATCCGGCTGCTCATGCCGTGCGGGATGCGGTTGCGGGTGGGGCCGTAGCTCATCAGGCCGTCCGCGTACACATGGATCGGGCTGTCCGCGAAGATGTCGGCGACCGCGCGGGAGGGGTTGGCCTGGATGGACTCGCAGGCGATCTCGACCGGCTCGTCGCCCAGGTTCCAGGCGAGGCGTACGGCCTTCTCCCACAGCAGGGTGTCCTGGCCGCGCGGGGACCAGCCGGCCGGGTGGTGCGGGGAGATGAAGTCGTTCCAGGAGCGCACCTCGTCGAACTCGGGGCGCAGCTTCTCGAAGCCGGCCATCTTGTCCAGCGGGGTGCCGACCTCGGGGATGGCGGCGGTGTTGCTGACGACGAGGATGCGGCGGACGCCGTCGCGCGGGCCGAACTGGCCGGCGCGTATGGCGGCGGTGACGGTCGCGGCCGCGTACTGCGTGGCCGAGAAGAAGATCTGGATCATGCCGCCACTCCCTTCATGCCGCCCCGTATCCGGCGCAGCATGTACACGCGCTCCTCGCCCATCCCGACGAGGGCTTCCTCCAGCTCGTCCTCCGACATCCTGCCCAGCGCCTCGGCGGCCATCTCCTTCAGCCGGGCGGCGATGCTGCGTTCGAACCGGCCGCGGCCGAGCAGCTGGTGGGCGATGACGACGCAGTAGTTGCGCAGCGCCTTCTTGCGCAGCTTGTCCACCTCGGGGTCGTCGGCGAGTTCGGCGAGGACGAGGTCGAAGGAGCGGAAGAAGTCCAGCTGGCGGACGTCGCCGATCTGGGTCAGCGAACTGGCCACGCCCCGGCGGTAGAAGACCCCGCGCAGACTGGCGACGGCGTAGGAGTCGGCCCTGCGGTGCAGGTCCCAGATCCAGGGGCGGTCCTCGGCGGTCTTCAGTCCGTCGTGGAAGCGCAGCATGCCCTTGTCGAGGAGACGGCGGTGGTAGACGCCGGCCCAGGCGTAGGGGTAGTCGACCATGGTGGTGTCGTCGACGGGGAGGATGGAGGTACGCGGGTCGAGCGGGGTGTGGCGGCGGCCCTCGGGGGCGCGGTGCACGGTGCGTTCGATGCCCGTGACCTGGACGTGGTCGGTGCGTACGAAGTCGACGTCGAACCGTTCGATGGCGTCGACCAGATCCGCGAGATAGCCCGGCGCCAGCCAGTCGTCGCCGTCGAGGAAGGTGAGGTAGCGGCCCTCCGAGGCGTCGATGCCGGTGTTGCGCGCGGTGGCCAGTCCGCCGTTGCGCTCGTGCCGTATCACCCGGCTGTTCCCGAGTCTCTTCGTCAGCGTCAGCAGCGCTTCGTACGTCTTGTCCTTGGTGGACCTGTCCTCGACGAAGATGAACTCGAAGTCGTCCCGTGCGTTGTTGACCAGGCTGGTCACGGTCTCGGGTACATACGACTCGATGTTGTAGCAGGGGACGATCACGGACAGGGTCGGGGGGTTGGTCACGCGTACACCTGGGCTCTCTCCGGGGCGGATCCCTGCGACCGTAGGAGATGTTCGACGCCGGACACCGACTCCCCGCCAACCACCAGGTGAACGAAAAGTAACGGTCACCTGACCCGGTACCGCGCCTCGATCCCGGCGATCACCACCGCGAGCCCTTCCTCGAAGTGCCGGTCGTAGTCGGCGAAGATCTCCGCGCCCGCCTGGGCCGACAGCGGGAAGTCGGCCATCATGCGGGCGCGCTGCTCCAGGTCGTAGCCCTCCCGGCGCTCCCCCGCGACCGGTTCGACGCCCTGTTCCTCGGTGACGAAACCGAGGGTGTAGAGGTACGTCGTCGAGGTCGCGCGGACCGCCTCGGCGAGGGTGAAGCCGGCGGCCGTGAACAGGCGGAGGGTGGCCTCCATCTGCTCGGCGTGCTCGATGCCGGTGAAGCGTGAGCCGCTGAAGACCCTGGCGCCGTCGCGGTAGCCGAGGAGGGCGGCGCGCAGTCCGCGATTGGCCCTGAGCAGGCGGTCCTGCCAGGTGTCCGCCGGGTCGAGGGGCGTCCCGGCGATCATCCGGCGGTACATCTCGGTCGCCATCTCGTCGAGCAGCGCCTGTTTGCCCTTGAAGTGCCAGTACAGGGCCGGTGCTTTGACGTCCAGTTCCTTGGCGATGGCCCGCAGGGTCAGACCGTCCAGGCCGACCTCGTTCAGCAGCCTGAGGGCGGTGTCCGCGACGCGGGCGCGGTCGAGGGGGGCTCGGCGTTCGGTGGTCACGCTTGACAGTTTAACGGCGTTAAGGGCACGCTCGGAGACGGCAGCGCGGGGTGGACGCGCTGGTCGTGGAGCGGGCCGGCGGGCTGTTCCCGGGCTCGCGCGGCAAGGGCATCCAGCCGCGCACCATGGAGGTCTTCGACGACCTGGGCGTGCTGGACGCGATCCGTGCGGCGGGCGGCGGCTATCCGGTCGGGATGATCTGGCAGGACGGTGAGCGGGCGGGCGAGCACCGGATGTTCGACCCGGCCGAGGTGAGCGAGGACTCGCCGTACACCGAGCCGTGGATGGTGCCGCAGTGGCGGACGCAGGAGATCCTCTTCGCGCGACTGGAGGAGCTGGGCGGGACCGTCGCCTTCGGGCGGGAGGCCGTCGGGATCACGCAGGACGCGGACGGGGTGACGGTCCGCTTCACGGACGGGGAACGCGTCCGCGCGCGGTACGTCGTCGCCGCCGACGGGGGCCGTTCGGCGGTGCGGCGGGCCCTCGGCATCGGGATGACCGGGGTGACCGTCGACCCGAACCCGATCCTGGTCGCGGACGTCCGGATCACGGGCCTGGACCGGGACAACTGGCACATCTTCCCGCCGCGCGGGGAGATTGTACGGCCGGACGGCTATGTGGGGTGGGCCGGGGACCACCCCCCACACGGATCGCGGACTATCTCGGGCGCTTCGGACTCCGCCAGCGGGTCAGCCGTCGAGGAGGGTGTCCACGGAGAGTTCGACGCGCAGGCCGACGGATTCCGGCACGGGCACGCTCTGGCCGCGCTTGAAGTACTGGGGGTCGGGATACTTGGCGTCGGCGGGGTCGGCGTACAGGAGCACCTCGCCGTGCTTCCGGTCCGCGATGAGGTAGGCGGGAATGCCTGCCTGGGCGTAGCACTCGACCTTGGGACCGAGATCGTCGGACCAGTTGGACGACGTCACCTCGACGACCATCCGAAAAGCGTGCGGGGCGTAGTAGTTCCTCGTGACATGAGCGTCGTCGATGTCGTCGTCCACGATCGAGAGATCGGGGATCGCGAAGTCCTCAGGCAACGTGGGCAACCAGAGGCAGATGCCCTGGATCCACTCGACACCGCTTCCCTCGATGCCTGCGCGCTCAAGCGCCCTGCACAGCTTCGTCAGCGACCGCCCGTGCGAGCTGTCCGGCGGCGGTGTCACAGTGAGCCTCCCCTGGAGAATCTCCACGCGGTGGCCAGGCAGTGCGCGGGCGAGCTGGTCCGCAGCCTCTCCCAGGGTCAGCTCCTGCTGCAGTACGGCCATGGCGTCCTCCTTCTCGGGGCCCACTCTCCACGAGCGTAACCGGCAACGTGCCGCTTCGGCTCGTGATCACCCACACGGAGTAATCGCCCAGCTCAGAACGCGTCCGAGGGCACATAAGTCCCCCAGACCTCCCGAAGGGCGTTGCACACCTCCCCCACCGTCGCCCGGGCCCGCAACGCCTCCTTCATCGGGTACAGGACGTTGCCCTCCCCCTCGGCCGCCTTCCTCAGCGCCGCCAGTGCCGCCTCCACGGCCCCCTGATCCCGCTCCGCCCGCAGCTTCGCCAGCCGTTCGGCCTGCTGGGCCTCGATGGCCGGGTCCACGCGGAGCGGTTCGTACGGCTCCTCCTCGTGCAGTTGGAAGCGGTTGACGCCGACGACGACCCGTTCGCCGGAGTCCGTCTCCTGGGCGATCCGGTAGGCGCTGCGCTCGATCTCGTTCTTCTGGAAGCCGTGCTCGATCGCGGCCACCGCGCCGCCGAGGTCCTCGACCTTCCGCATCAGCTCGACGGCCGCCGCCTCGACGTCGTCGGTCATCCTCTCGACGACGTAGGACCCGGCGAAGGGGTCCACGGTCGCGGTCACGTCCGTCTCGTAGGCGAGGACCTGCTGGGTACGCAGCGCGAGGCGGGCGCTCTTGTCCGTCGGCAGCGCGATGGCCTCGTCGAAGGAGTTGGTGTGCAGGGACTGGGTGCCGCCGAGGACCGCGGCGAGGCCCTGGACCGCGACCCGGACGAGGTTGACCTCGGGCTGCTGGGCCGTCAGCTGCACGCCGGCCGTCTGGGTGTGGAAGCGGAGCATCAGGGACTTGGGGTTCTTCGCGCCGAACTCCTCCCGCATCACCCGCGCCCAGATCCTGCGCGCCGCGCGGAACTTGGCGACCTCCTCCAGGATCGTCGTACGGGCCACGAAGAAGAAGGACAGACGGGGCGCGAAGTCGTCGACGTCCATGCCGGCGGCGACCGCCGTGCGGACGTACTCGATGCCGTCGGCGAGGGTGAAGGCGATCTCCTGCGCGGGGGACGCGCCCGCCTCGGCCATGTGGTAGCCGGAGATCGAGATGGTGTTCCACCTCGGGATCTCGGCCCGGCAGTACTGGAAGATGTCGGCGGTCAGCCGCAGGGACGGCTTCGGCGGGAAGATGTACGTGCCGCGCGCGATGTACTCCTTCAGCACGTCGTTCTGGATCGTGCCGGTGAGCCGGTCGGCGCCGACTCCCTGTTCCTCCGCCACCAGTTGGTACAGCAGGAGCAGCAGTGCGGCCGGGGCGTTGATCGTCATCGACGTCGACACCTGGTCCAGCGGGATCCCGCCGAACAGCACCCGCATGTCGTCGATCGAGTCGATGGCCACGCCCACCTTGCCGACCTCGCCGTGCGCGATCGGCGCGTCGGAGTCGTGGCCCATCTGGGTGGGCAGGTCGAAGGCGACGGACAGGCCCGTCGTGCCGTGGGCGATCAGATCGCGGTAGCGGGCGTTGGACTCCGTGGCCGTGCCGAAGCCGGCGTACTGGCGCATCGTCCAGGGGCGGCCGGTGTACATGGAGCGGTAGACGCCGCGGGTGAAGGGGTAGGCGCCCGGCTCGCCCAGCTTCTCGGCCGGGTCCCAGCCGTCCAGCGCGTCCGGCCCGTAGACCGGCTCGATGGGCAGTCCGGACTCCGACTCACGCGCCATGGTGTTCCTCCGTGTCCCGGTTCGCCGCTGTCTCCCCTCCGTCTCCCACCATGCCCCGTAGTTCGCAACCGGTCACGCGCGGGGAACATCTCAGGTGACATCAGGGCCGCCGGGGGGTGGCCGCGATGAGACGCCGGGGGTCGGGATGCGTACCAGGGGCATGGGGAGATCTACCGCCGTACTCGCCGTGGGAGCCGTGGGTGCCGCGCTCGCGGTCCTGTGCGGCTGCACGGTGCAGGCGTCCGGGGACGACCGGCATTCGCCGGTGCGCATAGAGCTGCCGAGCGGCACGCCGTCCGCGAAGTCGGCGCCGCCGGACGACGGTGCCGGGGACAACGACGACGGCCATGACGACGGGAACGACGACAAGCCGGGCGCGACGCCCACCACCGCGCCCGTGACTCCCGCCGCCGTGCTGTGGTCGCGGGGCGACGAGGGCCGTGACGTACGTGAGCTGCAGGCCCGGCTGCGGCAGATCGCCTGGCTCTTCGACGGGCCGACCGGGACCTACGACGATCTGACCGAGCAGGCCGTCAGGGGCTTCCAGGGCAAGCGCGGGCTGCCGAGGACCGGGAAGACCGACGAGGTCACCTGGCAGCGGCTGGTGAAGATGACCCGCGAACCCGGCAAGTGGGACCTGTACCTGATGGGCGGCCAGCCGGCCGACGCGCCGGACGCGCGGTGTCTGACCGGCCGGGTGCTGTGTATCAGCAAGTCGAGCCGGACCCTGCGCTGGATGATCGACGGTCGGACCGTCCTGACGGTGCCGGTGCGGTTCGGGTCGCAGTACACACCGACCCGGGAGGGTGTGTTCAGCGTCTACTGGAAGTCCCGGCACCATGTGTCGACGCTCTATGACTCACCCATGCCGTACGCCATGTTCTTCAGCGGTGGCCAGGCGGTGCACTACTCGTCCGACTTCGCGGCCACCGGCTACGCCGGTGCCTCGCACGGCTGCGTCAACGTACGGGACGAACGGGCGATCTCGGAGATGTTCGCCCAGGTGCGGACCGGCGACAAGGTCGTCGTCCATTGGTGAGGTGAGTGTGGGGCGCGGGCGGGACCGGGGGAACGTGTCCCGCCCGCGCCGATGCACGAGCCGCAGGTACGGGGGGAACCCCGGCTCTGTGCGACGGCCGATGACCAGTCGGCTCACTCAGATCAGCGCCGTGGCCGTCGAAAGTGTCACTCCTGCCGCGAAGAAATTTCCAGGAATCACGAAACCGCAGGTCAGCGGCGCGTGAGTGGAGTGCGGGGAGTGAGCGGGGGGAGGATCCGGTCCGGCAGGAAGCCGGTCACGGCCGAGGCGGCGACGACGGCGCCGTCCACGCGGTGGTCATTGCCGTGGCCGCTGCCGTGACGGTCGCCGTGGTCACCGTGGTCGCCGCCGTACCGGCCGCCGTCGTTGTAACGCCGGCCGGCCCCGTCGCCCTCGTCGTCGTCCTTCTCCCGGTCCTCGCCCTTGTCCCGGTTCTTGTCCTTGCCCTTGTCCTTGTCCCTGCCGTCGCCCGGATTGCTCCAGGTGCCGTCGCCGGACGCCTTGAGGACCTTCTTGCAGTACGTCCGCACGCCTTCGGAGCCGCCCGCCGCGCCCTCCAGGGAGCGGCGGTGGTCGCTCGACAGCTGCTTGCCGTCGCGCAGGTCGCGGCAGTACGAGGTGACGGCGTGCCACCAGGCGCCGGAGTGCCCGGCCCGCTCGTCACCGGCGGTGCCGCGGTCCGTGTCCGGGCCGCCCGGTGCCGTGTCGTGGGTGGTGCCCGGGTCGGCGGAGGCCTCCGCGTCGTCGTCCGGGGTGGGTCCGCCCTGCATCCGGCTCTCCGGGGAGGGCGAGACGAGCGGGCGGTCCGACGGTGCCGGCGCCGAGACCGAGGCGGCCGGGCGGCCCCCCTCGTCCCCGCCGAACGGCGTCGGCAGGAATCCGGTTCCGACCGCGACGGCGACCCCGCCGACCATGCCGACGGCCAGCGCGGCGGCGAGACCGAGCCGTACCGGACGGGCCCAGCGGGGGCGGCGGGCGGCGCGGGCGGGGCCGCCGATCCGGACGAGCCCCGCGTCGGCGACGTGGTCGGGGTGGGATCCGGTGCCGGGGCCGACGCTCACGGTGGTGTCGCCCCGGTCGGCGCGGGCCGCCCGGAACGCCGCCAGCGCCGCGGCCTCTCCGGAGATTTCCGCGCTGCTCAGCGGGGGTTCGACGGTCAGTGCCTCAAGGGTCTTGGCGAGGCGTTCGGCCTGGTCGCGGTCGGCCGCGTCGACAGCTTCGAGTGACTCTCCGCGCAGCAATCGCTCCGCCGTTTCGCGGTCCAGCCACCTGTACTGCTCGTCGGCCATCACACATCCCTCTGCGTCCGCGAACGCATATGCGTCACACTCGCGGACGTCACCGCACGGCCCCGCGGTTCTCGTTGGGGAGGCAGGGCGTCGAGCACACCGGCCGATTCCGGATCGTCGCCGAGCAGCTCGGCGAGCCGCTTCAGGCCCCGGTGCGCGGCGGTCCGTACGGCACCCGGGCGCTTGCCCAGCGTCTCCGCCGCCGTCTTGGCGTCGAGCCCCACCACGACGCGCAGGACGACGGCCTCGGCCTGGTCCTGCGGCAGCCGCGCGATGAGAGAGAGGGTGCCATCGGTGGCCAGGGCCTCCATGGCCTCGCCCGCCGTGTCGGACTCGGCGGCCTTCCCGGTCAGCTCCGTCTCGTCGCCGCCGATGGCGGGGCGGCGGCCGCGCATGCGTATGTGGTCCAGCGCGCGGTTGCGGGCTATGCGGGCGGCCCAGCCGCGGAAGCGGTCCGCGTCCCCGCTGAAGCGTCCCAGGTCACGGGCTATCTGGAGCCACGCCTCCGACGCGACGTCCTCGGCGTCCGGGTCGCCGACCAGCGTCCGTACGTACCCGAGCAGCCGCGGGTGCACGGAGCGGTACACAGTCCGGAACGCACTCTCGTCCCCGTCCTGTGCGGCAAGCACCGCGGCGGTCAACTCCGCGTCGTCCCCCAGCACTGGTACCTCAATTGGTGGTTGCGGTTCCGAGACCGCAGGTCGTTGCGGTGGTCATACACCCTCCGCGTCCGGCGCGAAAGGCACGTTACGGCCTGAAAGCGCTGCTCGTCCATGTCCGTACAACATGCAACTACCCGGGATTCCGCGAATGTGTCCGCCCGGGTGTGACAGAAAACGCAGTCATGACGCTGTAGAAAGTACGGGCCGCCGCGCGGCCCGTGCCGCGCGACGGCCGGGGCCTCTCCTGTGGGGGGTGGCGGCCCCGGCCGTCTCCGCGACGGCGACCCTTCCCCTGCCGGGCAGTCCCGGCCCCCGTGCCGCTGGATCTCGCGCGGCCTCGCACGGCCACATTCTTGGTACAACGTGCTTCCAAAATACCAACCTGTCCGCCTAACGTGTCGGTGACCGGCCGTCCACCCCACGAAAGGCGATCGGTGAACATCCTCGTGCTGCCCGGCGACGGCATCGGCCCCGAGATCACGGCGGCCACCCTCGACGTACTGAACGCCGTCGACCGACGGCTCGGGCTCGGCCTGGCCTACGAGACCCGGGACATCGGGCTCGCCTCCCTGGCCGCGTCGGGGTCCACGCTGCCGGACGCCGTGCTGGAGCGTGTCCCGCGGGCGGACGGTGTGCTGCTGGGCCCCGTCTCGCACTACGACTACCCGCCGCGGGCCGAGGGCGGTATCAACCCGTCGGCCGAACTGCGCACCGTCTTCCAGCTCTACGCCAACGTCCGCCCGAGCCGCTCCCGCCCCGGTCTGAGCGTCCTGCGCCACCCGATGGACCTGGTCATCGTCCGGGAGAACACCGAGGGCTTCTACTCGGACCGCAACATGTTCGCGGGCAGCGGCGAGTTCATGCCGGACGAGGACACCGCGCTCTCGCTCCGCAAGGTCACCGCCCACGCCAGCCGGCGCGTGGCCCGGGCGGCCTTCGAACTGGCCCGTACCCGCCGCGGGAAGGTCACCGCCGTCCACAAGGCCAACGTGGTCAAGCTGTCGGACGGGCTGTTCCTGCGCGAGGTGCGCAAGGTGGCAGCGGAGTTCCCCGACGTCGAGCTCGAAGAGCTCATCGTGGACGCCACCGCGGCGCTGCTGATCCGCAGCCCGCAGCGGTTCGACGTCATCGTCACCACCAACATGTTCGGCGACATCCTCTCCGACGAGGCATGCGAACTCTCCGGCAGCCTGGGCCTCGGCGGCTCCGTCAACGCCTCCGACATCCTGTGCGTGGCCCAGGCCCAGCACGGCTCGGCCCCGGACATCGCGGGCCAGGGCATCGCCAACCCCACCTCGCTGATCCTCTCCGCCGCGATGCTCCTCGACTGGCGCGGCCGACGCGACGACGACGAACGGCTCATACGGGCCGCCGAGCTGATCTCCGACGCGGTGGACACCGTCCTGGACGACCCCGCCACCCGCACCCGCGACCTCGGCGGCACACTCGGCACCGCCGCCTTCACCGCGGAGATCTGCCGCGCCCTCGTCTGACCACCGACCGGGAACCGAACACGATGACCGCGCCCACCCCTCTGGCCCGCCGGACCGCGGCGCACATCGTCGAGCACATCGCCGCGCGCGGACTCGCCGTCGGCACGCGCCTGGTCGAGCGCGCACTCGCCGAGCAGCTGAAGGTCTCCCGCTCGCCCGTCCGCCAGGCCCTGCGGCTGCTGGCGGACCAGGGCGTCGTGGTCCCGGCCGAGCGCGGCGGCTACACCGTCGCCCTCACCGGCGACGACCTCGCGGAAGCCCGTCCGGCCCCGGCCGCCGCCGAGGACGGCGTCGAGGAGGCCTACCTGCGTATCGCCGCCGACCGACTGGACGGCGAACTGCCCGACCGGGTCACCGAGAAGGCCCTCGCCCGCCGCTACGAACTGATGCCGGGACAGCTCGCGCACATCCTGCGCCGTATCGCCGTCGAGGGCTGGATCGAACGGCTGCCCGGATACGGCTGGGAGTTCCAGCCCACCCTCACCTCGATGGAGGCCTACGAGGACAGCTACCGCTTCCGGCTGACCATCGAACCCGCCGCCCTCCTCGAACCCGGCTTCGTCCTGGACCGCGAGGCCCTCGAAACGGTCCGTGCGCAGCAACAGCGCCTGGTGGACGGCGAGATCCTGGACATCGGCGACGCCCGGCTCTACGACCTCAACAGCCACTTCCACGAGGTCGTCATGGCCTGCAGCCGCAACTCCTTCTTCATCGACGCCCTGCACCGCGTCGACCGTCTGCGCCGGCTCATCGAATACCGGCGCTCACTCCCACGCGACCGTGCCCTCGTCCGCTGCGCCGAACACGTGAGACTCGCCGACCTGCTCCTGGCGGGCCGACGCACCGAGGCCGCCGCCCACCTGCGCGAGCACCTCTCCTCCGTGGGCAAGGAGAAGGTGACGGGGCCGGACGCCTGAGGTGAGGCCTGAGGAGCTCAGCTCAGCCCGCGTCGGCCTGCTTCTCGGCCTGATCGGGCTTCTCGGCACCCTCGCCGGACGTGTTCCTCCCGCTCGAACCCTGGCCGTTGTCGCCGCTGGCGCCACCGCCCACGTCGGCCGTCCTCGTCGGCGCGGGCTTCGTCGGCTCGGGCCTCGTGGCCTCGGGCTTCGCCGGCTCGGTCTTTGCCGGCTCGGGCTTCGTCGGCTCGGTCCTCGCCGCCCGCGCCAGCTGCTCGGCGCAGTACGCGGCCACCTTGTCCTCGCCGCCCGCCGCCGTGACGAGCCGTTGCCAGGCCGTGGAGTCCAGGGCCTGGCCGTTGCCCTCGACCTGGTCGTAGGCACGGCACTTGGCCTCGGTGTCCTGGGCGGCGGTGGGGTGGCCGGGCCGTCCGCCGCGGGGGTCGGACTGCGCGGCGGACGGCCCGGCGGACGGCCGGTCGGGGGCACCGGCCGTCGGGGTGGAGCCGACCTTGTCGTCGGCGGGGTGGTCCGAGGAGTCGGACGAGCCGATCGCGGCGACCGCGACGCCGCCGAGGGCGAGGCTCGCCACGAAGAGGGAGAGCGTGGTCTTCACGGACAGCGCCACTCGCCGGGGCGCGCGGGGCCGCCAGTCGTCCCGGCGCCGGGTGCGCGCCCGGTGGTGCACCCCCGCGGCCCGGGCGGCCCGGTAGGCGGCCACGGCACGCTGCTCGCCGTCGAGGTCCGCGCGGTGCCCGCGCAGTACGGCGGCGGAGAGCAGCGCCTCCAGCGCGGCGGCGTCGAGCGTCATGTGCGGGCCGGCCGCCCGGCCGGGGACGAGGCCGTCAGGGTGCGCACGCCGACGGCCGGGGGTCCCACCGCCGCTCTGCTGTTCACCCATGTCCGTTTCCTGTTCCTGTCCGACCTGGCCCGACTCACAAGCCTCGTAACTCACAAGCCTCGTAGAGGCTGTACGTCCCTCACGCCCCGCACGACTCACCGAGCACACACCGCTTCGCCTCACCGAGGCGCCGCTGTGCCGTTCCGGTCGCCGCCGTCACGTTCACTGTTCATTTCGATTCCCCCAGCGTCCTGGGGCCGTCATCCGTCACACCTGAGACGCCGAGCTGCTGGGCCAGACGCTTCAGACCCCGGTACGCGGCCGTCCGCACCGCGCCCGGGCGCTTGCCGAGGACGCGTGCGGCGGCGGGGCCGTCGAGACCGACGACGACCCGCAGCAGCACCGCCTCGGCCTGGTCCCGCGGCAGTCCGCCGACCAGCGCCAGGGCACGTTCCGTGGAGATCGACTCCAGTGCCTGGTCGTGTGTGCTGTACGGGCCGGGCAGCTCCAGTACGTCGCTCTCCAGCGCCGATGCCCGGGGCCGTACCTTCTGCCGGCGCAGATGGTCCAGCGCCCGGTGCCTTGCGATGGTCGCGGTCCAGCCCCGGAACCCGGCGCCGTCGCCCTTGAACCGGCCGAGGTCGCGGGCGATCTCCAGCCAGGCGTCGGACGCCACGTCCTCCGCGTCGTCCCCGACGAGTCCGCGCAGGTATCCGAGCAGTCCCGGCTGCACCAGTCGGTACGCGACCGCGAAGGCGGCCTCGTCACCCTCCTGGGCCCGCGCGACGGCCGCGCTCAACTCCCCGTCGTGCACGTGCACGCGGCGGGGTTCCCCTCCCTGGCCCAAGAACTGTCCTCGTCCGTACCGGTTCGCGGCGCATCCGCACCTCGTGATGCGGCCGCCCTTTCGCACGCCCCTCCACGGTCAACAGCGCCCGGCCTCGCAGAAGTGTCACAGGGCGGCCACGCGATGCGGAGGGATACAACCCTTGCGGCTCATCGGGTGTCACACAGACGCCGCGACGAGGCAAGGGCCTTGGCACAGCGACACCTCAGGGATGGCATACGATGCGCCCGACCCTCATAAAGATCACATAAGAGGATGTACACGTCATGTCGATGCCTCGACCTTCCCGTCCCCTTCGCGGCATAACCGCCGCCGTCGCCCTGCTCGCGCTCGGCGCGGCCGGGTGCTCGGACGTCTCGGACGCCGTGGACAGCGCCAAGGACGGCGCGAAGAAGGTGGCCCGCCAGCGGTCGGTGTTCTCGCTGGCCGTCGGGGACTGCTACAACCCCAACACCAAGGGCGAGGGCGAGGAGATCCTCGTCGAGATCGTGCCCTGCACCGAGGCGCACACGGGTCAGGTCGTCGCCGACTTCAAGATCGAGGAAGGCAGCTCGTACCCCGGCGACGACGCGATCACGGCCATCGCCGACAAGCGCTGCCCGGCCGAGGCGGGGAAGTTCGCCCCGGACACCTGGGCGCTGCCCAAGGGTGTCTCGATCTTCTACTACACGCCGACCAAGGAGAGTTGGGCCACCGGCGACCGCGCCGTGACCTGCACCTACAACAAGGAGTCGGGCAACTTCACCGGCTCGCTGAAGGCCGACGCGGACACGCTGAAGCCCGCGCAGAGCACGTACCTGAAGGGTTCGAACGCCGTCTACGACGCGCTGTGGGCGAACCAGTCCGAGAAGGACACCGTCGAGGAGGACCTGGCCGGCTACAAGGCGCAGGCCAAGGCCGTGGCGGCCGCCCTGGACGAGCACCTCGAGGGCCTGAAGGGCATCGAGGGCGCGGAGGTCGGCAAGCTTCGTGAGCAGCTGACGAAGACGGCCAAGGAGTGGAAGTCGGCCGCGAACGCCGCCGACGCCGACGCGTTCTACATCGCCTACGACCCGGCCTTCACCGGCATCGACCCGAACAAGACGATCGCCGCCCGCAAGGAACTGGGCCTGGCCACCACCGTCCCGGCCGACGACGCCGAGGTCTGGGCGAGCTGACGCCACGGCGGAACAGCTGACCCGGCCGGGACCCCGCCCATTCACGGGGTCCCGGCCGGGTCATGTCCGCGCGGTCACCTCGCCGGTCCGCGACTACCGGCCGCCCGTCGCGTCCCGGCACAGCAGCCGCAGCGACCCGTCGCCCGCGAAGCACCGTCGCGCCTCGTCGATCGGATCCCACAGCCGTCCGTCGGGGGTGCGGATCCAGTGGTCGCCGCCTGACGCCCACCACTCGGCACCGGTCTGACGGACGATCACCTCACCGGCGTACGCGCCGAGACCGCGCAGGGTGTTCTCCACGGCGGCGTACGGCGTCCGCTCACGGCGCAGTTCCTCGATCATCCGGTCGACCCGCCACAGGCTCTGCGCCGAGTAGTCGAGCCGCAGCCGCGCGCCCTCGCGCATCGTCGCCACCGCGTCCGCCGCCCACCGCACCGGCTTGCTCGCGGCCGAGGGCCTGGTCTCCGCTTGAGTCGTCACATCCTGGAGAGCGTGGCCGAACAGCGTTTCGTCACGCGGATCCGGCGGCTGCCCGGGACCGGTGCAGGACCGCCCCACGTCCACCCCACGACACTCACAGGACTCCCTCAGACACCGGGTTTACGCGGGAGTGACGCTTCGCCGCTCCCGTGCGCTCCAGTCACTGATGAGCATGTACTTCCATCTCCGAGCGGTGCCGCCCTCGGCACTGCGCAACAGCGCCACCTGGTTCCAGCGCCTGTTCGAGGACGACTGGGACACCGTGCGGGAGCGGATCGGCCGGCATCGCGAGGAGGTGCTCGACCGGCAGTACGGCGACGTCGAGCTCCTCTACTGCGGCATCCCCCCGAACCACGCACCGGACGGCCCCCGCACCCACGTGGTCCTCGGCGGCCGCCCGGTCTTCCACTCCGAGACACCCCTTCCGCCGTTCCTGCTGCTCACCGCGGCCCAGGTGACCGGCGTCGCCGAGTACCTCAGAACGGCCGACTTCGACGACCTGTGGCGCCGCGCCCGCACCAAGCTGCTGCGGCCGTACGCCGCGACGGACGCGGAACCCGAGGTGCGCGGACTCTTCGCGGCGACCCACCGTGACCTGACCGCCTTCTACGCGCAGACGGCGGACTACGGCGACGCGGTGGTGAAGTGGCTGATCACCTGACGGCCCGTAGCTCAGGGCACCGCCCGGGTCAGCCCTTCCCCCGAGCCCGCCGCGACACCACGGCCCGCAGCACCCGACGCCCCTCCGTCGACACCTCCAGCGCCCGGCGCAGTCCGCCCGCGCCGTGCCCGGCGAGGATCTCCAGGACGCTGACCTGACGCCGCAGTTCGGCGGCGACGAGCGGCGACATCCCCGCCTTACGGCCCTCCACGGGCACCCCTTCCGCGCGCGCCGAGCTGAGCTCCTCGGGCAGTGCGCCGGCCGAGGACGCGTCGCCCTCCGCGGGGTCGAGGAGCCGGTGTATCTGGAGGGAGGCCACGGAGCAGGCGTCGGCCCAGATCCGCGCCTCGGCGGCGGACCGTACGGCCGGGGCGGCGGCCAGCATCCGCCGGGCGAGCAGGGCGGCCTCGTCCTCGACGTCCTCGTCGTCCACGATCTCGGCGACGCCGAGCTTCCCGCGCACCTGCTCCAGCAGCTCGCCCCACGCGGTCGGCTCCCCGCCCGCCGCGAGGTTCGCCCACAGCGGCCGCAGGACCTCGTCGTCACCGCCCAGCAGCGGCACACACCGATCCAAACAAGCCAACCCGCTGGCGGCCAGTCCGCGTTCGTCGGCCTGAGCGATCAGTTCCACCAGGCTCATCCACGCCTCCCTAAGCGGGTCAGTCATGAGGGTCGGGGTCCCCGCACAGGCCCCTGGAAGGCCCCTTCCTTAACGGAGCCCACACCTCCCCTTACTGCGTGCAACGGCCCCCGAGTGTCACAGGGGCACGACACCGAGCCGGTCGAGCAGCCGAAAGAAGAGGTTTTCGGCCAAAGGATCCGCTTCAGAGGTGAGTACGTCGATCACGGACTCGGCGTTCACCTCGTGGCCCGCCTCGGCGGCCCAGGCGACGGCCCGTTCGGCGGCGTCACCGGGTTCGAGGAAGTAGTCCTCCAGCGTGAGCTCCTCGTCGCCGGCGCCGAGGTACCCGGCCATCGCGGCCCGCGCCAGACAGGTCGTCCACGCCCCGCTCTCCGGCGCCGCCGCCTCGACGACCACGGAGGCGCTGTCCATGACGTATCCGAAGAGCGCGGGCGCCCCGGTCTCGCCGGCCAGGGCGTTCATGCTCCCGACGTCACCGTCCCCGCTCGGGTACTCCCACACCTGCCAGCCGCCAGGTGCCCGGGCGCGCAGGGTCATCCCCGCCACGCCTGCCAGCGCGTCCAGCTCCGCCAACGGCCGCTCCCCACGGCCCACCACGAAGTACCCCCAGTAGCCCATTCCGATTCCCCCTGGCTGTTCGGTACGGCTCGCGCCGAATACACCACATTCGCACGGGGGTTCGCAGCCGTATCGGCCAATCCACAGCTCAGTCCAGCCGGTCCGCGAGCGCCCTGAACTCCGCCCAGGACAGCTCCGGCTCACCGGCGTCCCACAGCTTCTGCACCGTCGCCCGCAGCGGCATCCGGATCCCGGCCGCGACCTGCTCCTGCGTCTGCGAGTTCGCCAGATCGCACCACACGGCGAACGACCCGCCGAGGATCTGGTCGTCGTAGTCGGCCGGCACGGCCACCGTCCCGCGCAGGACCCGTGGCGTCCACTGCTCGTAGATGCGCTCACCCGTCGGATAGACGAAGGTCTGCGGCTCGCCGAGCACGTAGTAGAGGAACTCGTCGTTGTAGTTGATGACCTTCCGCCCCTCCCTCAGGTACTCCAGCGGCACCCGCGCGCCGATCTCCTTGCCCGTCCAGTACGCCACCTGGATGTCCTTGTCCGGCTGGACGGAGATGCCCCGGAAGAACCCGTCGTTCCAGGCCCGCGGCGTGCGGTCGTGGGCGCGGACGGTGGCGGCGCGGTCGTTGAGCCACTTGGTGGCGAGGTCGGCGACGGTGCCGCCGGAGCCGTAGGCCTCCCGGGCGGCCGCGGCGAGCTGCGGATAGGACGCCTCGGGGTTGGAGACGACCAGCGCCTGGTACTCGTCGGCGCCCAGGTGCCACTGGTTTCCCGGGAAGAGCCCGGCGAACTCGTTCAGCAGGTCGTCGACGATCTGGGCGGACTCCGGCTTGGAGATGTCCACGGCGCCTCGCGTCGCGACCCCGTTCACATTGCGCAGTTGCAGATCCGGGTGCGCGGCGATGACGGCACCCAGATGCCCCGGCGAGTCGATCTCGGGCACGACGGTGATGTGCCGGCTCTCGGCCAGCTCGACGATCTTCCTGACCTGTGCCTTGGTGAGGTGCTGCCGGGAGACGATCTCGGGATGCGAGGTGGACTCGATCCGGAACCCCTGGTCGTCGGAGAAGTGCAGCCCCAGCTGGTTGAACTTCAGGTCCCCCAGCTCCCGCACCCGGTCCTCGATCCAGTCCGCGGTGAAGTGCTTGCGCGCGATGTCGAGCATGAACCCGCGCACCGGCTTGGCCGGCTCGTCGCGCACCACGCCCTCCGGCGCCGTACCCCCGTCCCGGACCTCCTGCTTCAGCGTCCGCGTCCCGTAGAAGACCCCGGCCTCACCGGGCCCGGATATGGTCACCCGTCCGCCGCGCACGGTCATCGCGTACGACTCCGGATCCGCGCCCTTGTCGTCGTTCAGCGCCAGCCGCACGTCCCCGGCCCGCACGTCGTCCTTCTCGCCCGCGTACGTCAGCCCCAGCTCACCGGCGATGAGCCGCCCCTCGTCGGCGAGATCCTTGTCGTTCACGACGACCCGCTCCCCCTTCGCGGGACGCCAGCCCGGCCCGCGTTCGGCGGTGTGGGAGGTGACCGCGGGAATGGTGCGCGGGGCCGTCGAGAGCGGATACGTCCGAGTGGGTGACGGTGTCGGGGTGGGCGCCCCTCTCGGTGCGGAGGGTGAGGCACCCTCGGATATGCCCGGGGCCGACCGCCGCTGCTCCGATCCTGCCGGCGCTCCGTCGTCGCCGGTGGCCAGGAGCCCGAGGCTCACCCCGGCCGCGACCGTCACGACGACCACGGCGACGATCAGCACCCACGTCTGCTTCAGCGCCCTCTTGGCCGGTGCCCGGCGCCTGTGCTTGTGCTGGCTCACATCGCCAACCTAGGCCCTGTGCGCTCGGCCCGCCGTCCAGGGAACGTTCTGAAACTCTCCCGTTCGACTGAAATTCGGGCATCCGTCGGACACGTCACGTCCACACTCGGTAACGTGGCGCCACTCCTGCCCCAGAATCCCCTGTCGAAACCACGTGACGCCCACACACCTTCCTGGCCGAGTCGCCATACCGTCCTTGCCCACCGTCCTGGACGCCTTCAACAGCGCGCCCGCCCACGACGCCCGCGCGCTCCTCATGGACTGCCTGCACAGCCCCCGCTGGGTCGAACGCCTGGCGAGCCACCGCCCGTACCCGGACGTCGACTCCCTACTGGCCGCGTCCGACGAGGCGGCCTACGACCTGACACCGGCCGATCTTGCGGAGGCGCTGGCGGCAGAAACGTTGCCGGTTTTGCCGGAGGGGATCTACGGAGCGGCCCATACGGCACTCAATGCGGCGAATGCCGCATACGAGGCCAAGTTCGGGCACGCATTCGTCATCTGCCTGGACGACTTGGCGCCGGCGGAGGCCCTGGACTACGTGCTTCACGCCATCCGGTCTCGATTGGCGAACGATCCGGACGACGAACGAGTCCTGACGGCAGAGGAACTCCGGCGCCTGGCAAAGGGACGGCTGGTTCGTGCCCTGAGGGGCGCGGGGAACTGCGCGACCAGCCCAAACGGCGCCGCACCCGGCAACAAACAGGCCGGCCCACCCCATTAGCCGCGAATCACCCATCCGCGTGCCACTTTGATCACATACCCAGACCCCCGCTAAGCCGCGCAGCGCAACGTGGATACGATGCTGAGGGCCGGTGGACCGTACCCGGCCGGGCCCGACCGACAGCACAAGCCGGCTGGCCCCAATCCCCGCTCCCGGAGGAACTTCCGTGCCGGCTGGAACGCTGTACCGCGGCCGGGAAGGAATGTGGTCCTGGGTGGCTCACCGAGTGACCGGCGTCCTCATTTTCTTCTTCCTGTTCGTTCACGTGCTGGACACCGCTCTCGTCCGTGTCTCCCCCGAGGACTACGACAAGGTCGTAGCCACGTACAAGACGCCGATCGTCGCGCTGCTGGAGTACGGCCTCGTCGCCGCCATCCTCTTCCACGCGCTCAACGGCCTGCGCGTCATCGCCGTCGACTTCTGGTCGAAGGGCCCGCGCTACCAGAAGCAGATGCTCTGGTCCGTCGTCGGCCTCTGGCTGGTGCTGATGCTCGGGGCGATCTACCCCGTCCTCGGCCACGCCGCTCAGGAACTGTTCGGGAGCTGACGCGTATGTCCACCACTGAGAAGACCGCCACCGGTATCGGCCCGGTCGAGGGCGAGTCCCTCTACAACGTCGACAACCCGGCCCCCTACATCGAGGCCCCGCGCAAGCGCACCAAGAAGACCCCGAAGTCCACGCGGGGCAACTTCGAGCTGGCCGCCTGGCTGTTCATGCGTCTGTCCGGCGTCGTGCTGGTCGTCCTGGTCATCGGCCACCTGCTGATCCAGCTGGTGCTGGACGGCGGCGTGTCGAAGATCGGGTTCGCCTTCGTGGCCGGCCGCTGGGCCTCGCCGTTCTGGCAGGTCTGGGACCTGCTGATGCTGTGGCTCGCGATGCTGCACGGCGCCAACGGCCTGCGCACGGTCATCAACGACTACGCGGAGCGCGCGAACACCCGGCTGTGGCTGAAGGGCCTGCTCTACACCGCCACGGTGTTCACCATCCTGCTGGGCACGCTGGTGATCTTCACCTTCGACCCGAACATCCGCTAGGCACGGGGCTGAGGCAACCACCATGAAGATCCACAAGTACGACACCGTCATCGTCGGCGCCGGTGGCGCCGGTATGCGCGCGGCCATCGAGTCCACGAAGCGCAGCCGCACCGCCGTGCTGACCAAGCTCTACCCCACCCGCTCCCACACGGGCGCCGCGCAGGGCGGCATGGCCGCAGCGCTGGCCAACGTGGAGGAGGACAACTGGGAGTGGCACACCTTCGACACGGTCAAGGGCGGTGACTACCTGGTCGACCAGGACGCCGCCGAGATCCTGGCGAAGGAGGCCATCGACTCGGTCCTCGACCTGGAGAAGATGGGCCTGCCGTTCAACCGCACCCCGAACGGCACCATCGACCAGCGCCGCTTCGGCGGTCACAGCCGTAACCACGGTGAGGCCCCGGTCCGCCGGTCCTGCTACGCGGCGGACCGCACCGGCCACATGATCCTCCAGACGCTGTACCAGAACTGCGTCAAGCACGGCGTGGAGTTCTTCAACGAGTTCTACGTCCTGGACCAGCTGATCACCGAGGTCGACGGCGTCAAGAAGTCGGCGGGTGTCGTCGCCTACGAGCTGGCGACCGGCGAGATCCACGTCTTCCAGGCGAAGGCGGTCATCTACGCGTCCGGCGGCACCGGCAAGTTCTTCAAGGTGACGTCGAACGCGCACACCCTGACCGGTGACGGCCAGGCGGCGGTCTACCGTCGCGGGCTGCCGCTGGAGGACATGGAGTTCTTCCAGTTCCACCCGACCGGCATCTGGCGCATGGGCATCCTGCTGACGGAGGGCGCCCGCGGTGAGGGCGGCATCCTGCGCAACAAGGACGGCGAGCGCTTCATGGAGAAGTACGCGCCGGTCATGAAGGACCTCGCGTCCCGTGACGTCGTCTCCCGCTCCATCTACACGGAGATCCGTGAGGGCCGCGGCTGCGGTCCCGAGGGCGACCACGTCTACCTCGACCTCACGCACCTCCCGCCGGAGCAGCTGGACGCCAAGCTCCCGGACATCACGGAGTTCGCGCGGACGTACCTCGGTATCGAGCCCTACACGGACCCGATCCCGATCCAGCCGACCGCGCACTACGCCATGGGCGGCATCCCGACGAACGTCGAGGGTGAGGTCCTCAGCGACAACACCACGGTGGTCCCGGGTCTGTACGCGGCCGGCGAGGTCGCCTGTGTGTCGGTGCACGGCGCCAACCGTCTCGGCACCAACTCGCTGCTGGACATCAACGTCTTCGGCCGCCGGGCCGGCATCGCGGCGGCGGAGTACAGCCAGAAGGCGGACTTCGTCGAGCTGCCCGAGGACCCGGCGCAGCTGGTGCTCGACCAGGTCGAGCGGCTGCGTACGTCGACGGGCACCGAGCGGGTGTCCGTGCTCCGCAAGGAGCTCCAGGAGACCATGGACGCCAACGTCATGGTGTTCCGCACGGAGCAGACCATCAAGACGGCGGTCGAGAAGATCGCGGAGCTGCGCGAGCGCTACAAGAACGTCTCGATCCAGGACAAGGGCAAGCGGTTCAACACCGACCTGCTGGAGGCCATCGAGCTGGGCAACCTGCTCGACCTGGCCGAGGTCATGGCCGTGTCCGCGCTGGCCCGCAAGGAGTCCCGCGGCGGCCACTACCGCGAGGACTACCCGAACCGCGACGACGTCAACTTCATGCGCCACACCATGGCGTACCGCGAGGTCGGCGACGACGGCACGGAGTCCATTCGTCTCGACTACAAGCCGGTCGTCCAGACCCGCTACCAGCCGATGGAGCGTAAGTACTGATGGCTACCCCCGTTATGGACAAGGTGGAGGCCGAGTCCGCCGCGTCTCCCTACATCACGGTCACCTTCCGGGTCCGCCGCTTCAACCCGGAGGTCTCGGCGGAGGCCACCTGGGAAGACTTCCAGCTGGAGATCGACCCGAAGGAGCGCGTCCTCGACGGCCTCCACAAGATCAAGTGGGACCTGGACGGCACGCTGACCTTCCGCCGCTCCTGCGCCCACGGCATCTGCGGCTCGGACGCGATGCGGATCAACGGCAAGAACCGCCTGGCCTGCAAGACGCTGATCAAGGACATCAACCCCGAGAAGCCGATCACGGTCGAGCCCATCAAGGGCCTGACGGTGCTGAAGGACCTCGTGGTCGACATGGAGCCGTTCTTCCAGGCGTACCGGGACGTCATGCCCTTCCTCATCACGAAGGACACGAACGAGCCGACGCGCGAGCGTTTCCAGACGGCCGAGGACCGCGAGCGCTTCGACGACACGACGAAGTGCATCCTCTGCGCCGCCTGCACCTCCTCGTGCCCGGTCTTCTGGAACGACGGCCAGTACTTCGGCCCGGCGGCCATCGTCAACGCGCACCGCTTCATCTTCGACTCGCGTGACGAGGCCGGCGAGCAGCGGCTGGAGATCCTGAACGACAAGGACGGCGTCTGGCGCTGCCGCACGACCTTCAACTGCACGGACGCCTGCCCGCGCGGCATCGAGGTCACCAAGGCCATCGCCGAGGTGAAGAAGGCGCTGATCACGCGCCGCTACTGAGGTTGTCGGCCCCGCCTCCCGGTCCGGTACCGGGGGCGGGGCCTTCTGCTGTCTCAACGCCGTTGAGTTGATGGGCAGTTGAGGCGGTTGAGGTTGTTGAGGTAGTTGAGACTTCAAGACAGACTGCCCTCATGGCATTCCTGAGAAAGGCGGCCGCCGCGCTGTCGGCCACGGCCGCCCTCCTGCTCGCGATACCCCCCACTGCCTCCGCATCCCCTGTCCCGCATCCTCCGTCCCCCGTCCCGCGTCCGACGCTCGCCCACGAGAACTTCGACCGCCTCCCCCTGGGTCCGGTGACGGAGGGGCGCGGCTGGACCAGCGACGTCTCCGACGGCTCCCTGACCGTCGCCCCGAGCAGCACGGGCCGCCCCGGCCGCGAACTGCGCATCCACACCGAGGGCAACGGCCGGGCCTTCCTGGTCCTCCCCGACCTGACCTCGCCCGGCAACAGCTACTGGGCCCGGCTGCGGCTGCGCGTGGACGCCTTCCCCACCGCCCCGGACTGGGCGCACTGGACCATCGCCGAGGCGTCCGGCTCGGACTCCCCCACTCTGGTGCGCCCCTTGGGCGGCCAGTACGCCCCGACCGACCACGGCAACTTCTGGGGCGTCGGCTCCGACCTGGGCCCCACGGGCGACTGGACGTCCTGGAAGACCTCCGCCCCGGCCGCCGCCGCCCGCTGGAGTTGCGTGGAGTTCCACCTGGATGCCACCGACAACCGCGTCACGGTCTACTTCGACGGCGTCGAACAGCCCGACCTGACCGTCTCCACCCACCAGCACGGCGGCACGTCGGACCCCTTCACCTTCCCGACCTTCGACAGGCTGAAGCTGGGCTGGCAGCTGTACCAGGCCGACCCGGCGCCGTCGTCGTACGACATCCGGATGGACGACATCGCGGTGAGCACGCGACGGGTGTCCTGCTCATAGTTGGCTCAGGATCGTCGGATCCGTGATCTTCGTGTCGTCGGCCAGCATCATCGCCTTGCTGAGGATCACCGCCAGCATCCGGTCGCCCTCGTAGGGCAGGTAACCTGCCTGCGGGGCGGCCGGGTTGGACTTGGGGACGATGCACAGATACCGGTCGTCCGGGGTCATGAGGATGTTGCCCGAGCCGAGGTGGATCTTGTACGTGTGCCGCTCGCCCTTCACCTGGAGGAAACGGCCCTCGATCGTGCAGCGGTCGGCGATGGCGAGCCTCGGTATCAGGCGTTCGAGCAGAACCCGGCGGGTCTGAGCGCTCGCGCCCAGTTCACCGAAGCCGTACGACGTCCAGTACTCCCGGAAGCGTCCGTCGGGGCCCCCGTCCTGCCACGTCGGGTCGTTGCCGACGCTCGCCACGCCGACGAACAGGTCCACGTCGCGCAGGACTTCCGACAGGACCAGGGGCGGGATGTCCGTCAGCGGCACCGGTTCGACCGGGTCGGCGCCGTCGCGCAGCCACATGCGGTACTCACCGCCGCAGCAGTGCGCCGAGTTGTGCGGGGCGTCGATCGGGTAGAAGCGGACCTGGTCGGTGCGCAGGCGCAGGAAGCTGCCGGAGTCGGTGATCTCGTCGTAGTCCTCGCCGCCGTCGCCCCCGATCCAGTACTCGGCGCGCAGCCCCCACTGGGGCAGTTCCCGTACGGCGGGCGGCGCCTCGTCGTCGACGGCCAGGCGCAGCTTGTTGTGCCAGCCCCGGATCGCGGCCAGGGAGTGGAACTGGTACTGGCGCAGGACATGCGCCGCGAAGCGGTTCGAGTACGTCCCCGTCGTGCGCTCGGCGTCCGTCAGCAGGTACACCTCGCGGTGGGCCTGCTTGAAGGGCTGGGTGACGCCGTGCCGCTCCAGCCAGTCGCGCCAGGCGACGATCTCGGCGGGGTCGTGGCCGACCGGGTGCCAGAGCTCGACCCGGGTTCCTTCGGTCACCGGTGTGTCGGCCAGTGTCCGCAGCGCGCCGTCGGCGTACCCGGCGGTCGTGCCGTCGACCGTCCAGAGCAGCCGGCGGGCCAGGGTGCCGACCAGTGGGTGGTCGAGGTAGCGCTCGCGCCAGGCGGCGTACGGCCAGCCGCGGCGGGCCAGGAACTGGCGGTCCAGGCGCTCGCTCTGGGCCGGGAGCATCCTGTCGATGTCCTTGACCGCCGCCTTCAGCTCCTTGAGCTCGTCGGCGTGGTCGCGCCGTACGGCGGCGGGTACGCTCTTCACCGTCCTGCCGTTCGCGTTGCGCCAGCTCAGTACGGCCTTGGGGCCGCGCACTTCGAGCAGGGCCGTGGCCTCGCCGAGCCGGTGCTCGGCTCGGCCCACCTCCGTCAGGCCGTAGGCCGGTACGGCCAGTTCCTCGATCTCCTCGCGGCTGAGGCCCATCGTCTTCGCGCGGGCGTCCAGCGCGGTGTCGAGGAGCTTGAGGGTGCCCTTGAAGGTCACGCGGGTGGCGAGGCGGGCCAGTTCGGCGAGGGCCGCCTCGCTGTCGATGCGGGCCAGGGCGTTGACCGCGGCGTTGGCGACCTTGGGGTTCACCGGTCCGAGGCCCGGAACCTTGCGCAGGGTCGCCTCGGCGAGGGCGCCGAGGGCGCGGGCGGTCTCGGGGTGTGCGGGCAGGAGGGAGAGCAGCCAGGCGAGGCCGCGCAGCGCGTCGGCGTTGTACGGGTCGAAGGTGGCGTTGGGATCGGGCCCGTAGCGCGGTGGCAGCAGGGGACGCGTGCGTGGCCTGCCCACCAGCCGGAGCCAGGACAGCAGCCGCTCCCGCACCTCGTCGGCGTCGAGTGCCGCGATCAGGGTCCGGCCGGTCCTGTCCCATTTCGCGGAGGGACGGGCGGCGGTCGCGGTGGCCGCGTGGGCGAGGAGCCGCCGCCAGTCGTCGCCGAGCTCGGCCACCTCGGCGAGCGCCTCGTCGGACCATGCCTCGCCCGGGTTCACCGCGGGCTCGTCGAACCGGGCGACCAGTGCCGCCAGTGCCTTCTTGCCGTTCCACAGCGTCAGGTACGAGCGGCGGACGACGGCGACGAACTCGCCGGGCAGCTCACGCCCGTCGGCCTGCTCCAGTTCGGCGAGCCGGATCAGGTGACCTGGGTCGTAGTGCACGTCCTGCTCGGCTGCCAGGTCGATCAGCGCGGCCCTGGTGTCGAGCGGCTGCCCTTCGACGGCGGTCCCCATCGTCCTCAGGCAGGTCAGCACGCTCACGATGTGGCGGCGCGGGTGGCTGCCCGGCTCCAGCTCGTGGTAGCGGGCGGCCAGCCGGTGCACGAGCTCCTTCTGGAACCCGTCGGTCGCGGCGAGGACCGCGTGGAAGATGTTCTGGCGGTCGCCGCTCCAGTGGCCGTCGGTCATCTCGGCGACCCTGAGCAGTCCCGGGACGATCCGTCCGATGTCCTCGGCGGTGACGAGGCCGACGACCTCACGGACCAGCTCGGCCAGCTCGGACTTCGAAGAGGTCATCAGCCACCCACCAGCGGGACGAGCTTGAGGAACGTGATCTCGGTGCCGAGCGCGAGCTCGATCTCGTCGTCGAGGCCGGTGACCTGGCGGTCGCCGACGAGCACCAGGAAGCCGTTGCCCGCGAAGGCCTTCAGCGCGAGCTCGGTCTGGGCCTCGGGATCCATGCGGCGGGCCGTGCGCATCGCGTACCCGTTCAGCACGCGTTCGGCGTCCTTCGGCTGCACGAGTCCCTGGAACACCTCCGGTGTACGCGCGTTGTACTCGGTGACCTCCTGGAACACCCGGCGCCGGATCAGCTCGCGCACGGTGAGCCGCTCCTCGGCGATCTCCAGCCCCCAGCCGTCACCGCGGCTCCCGCTTGTCGTCTCGTCGACGAACGTCACGATTCCCATGACGACGACAGTACGAGCCGCCACTGACAATCACCGGATCCGGCCGATCATCGCCTTACTCTGACGGCATGTCAGATGACGAGTCGTACGAACTGCTCGGGTTCGACCATGTGCTGCTGCCGGTCGGCGA
This sequence comes from Streptomyces muensis, assembly GCF_021474425.1. Lineage (GTDB taxonomy): Bacteria > Actinomycetota > Actinomycetes > Streptomycetales > Streptomycetaceae > Streptomyces > Streptomyces muensis. The sequence goes on from NZ_JAKEIP010000056.1 coordinate 28,025, forward strand.
CCTCGGCGAGGCCGTCCGTTTCTACGAGCGCGCCGGGTTCGCGGTCGGGTTCCGGCTCGACGAGGCCGGGATCGCGCTGCTGAAGGTCGGGGGCGAGACGCCCGGGGTCCTGCTGCGCGCCGAGGACGCGATGGGCCACCGGTCGCCCCCCTGGCCCTCACCGCGCCTGTGGCTGGAGGTACCGGACGCGCGGATGGCGGCGCGGGCGTTGCGCGACGCGGGCATCGAACCGCTCGACGAGCCCTTCTCCGGCGCCACCGGCTGGACCGTCGAGATCGCCGATCCCTGGGGGAACGTCACCGGGTTCACGGACTACTCCAAACGGCCGGAGCTCGGACGCCGCCCCTGACGCCGGCGGGGACGTGACGGAGACCTCACGTCCATTGAGTTGAACATGTTCAAAGACAGGGCCTACAGTCACCCCTGTCAGCCTTTTGAACGTGTTCAAGAAGGGGGAGGCCATGGATCGCACGGTCATCGCCTATGTCATCTACCTGGTCGTCAGCATCGCGCTCACCGTCTGGGTGGCCCGCACGCTCAGTCGCAACGGCCGGATCTTCCTCGCCGACGTGCTGCGCGGGAACGAGAAGCTCGCCGACGCCGTGAACCATCTGCTCGTGGTCGGCTTCTACCTCGTCAACCTCGGCTTCGTCGCGCTGTATCTGGGCGACGACGACACCGTCCTCGACACACGCGGGATCTTCGAGACCCTGTCGACCAAGCTCGGCGTGGTGCTGCTCGTGCTCGGCGTGATGCACCTGGGCAACGTCTACGTGCTCAACAAGATCCGACGGCGCGGCGTGATGGAGCGCGAGCAGGTGCCGCCGGTCGCACCGCAGGGCTGGGTCGCTCCCTCGGCCGGGGCGTGAGCCGATGTCCGGCACGACAGCGGGCGGGGCCGCCGGCATGACGGCCGGCGCGGCGACACACAAGGCGGCCGGCGCCGCGGTGCGGCGGCTCACCGTCCTCTACGACGCCCAGTGCTCCCTGTGCACCTTCCTGCGCGACTGGCTCCTGCGGCAGCCGCAGTTGGTGCCGCTGGAGCTGGTCCCGGCCGGGTCCGACGAGGCCCGCCGGCGCCACCCCGACCTCGACCACGCGGCCACCCTCGACGAGATCACCGTCGTCGGCGACGCGGGACAGGTCTACCGGGGCGGGGCCGCCTGGATCGTCACGCTGTGGGCGCTGCGCGAGCACCGGGGACTCGCGCATCGCCTCAGCACCCCGGCCGGGATGCGACTCGCCAAGGGGGCCGTGCTCGCCGCCGCCAAGTGGCGCGGGGCACAGTCGAGCGGGGCCTGGCCGGGCGGGGCGCAGTGGAGTCAGGCGCAGTCGAGCCGGGGGCAGTGGGGCGGGCGGGCCTATCGGCGCGGGGACGGGTGGTCGTACGACCCGAGTCGGGGCTGGACGTACAACGCGCCGGGCTGCGAGAGCGGTTCCTGCGCCCCGCGGTGAGGCCGGGAGGGGGGCCGGCGGTGAGGCCGGCTTTTAGGTCGGTGGCGAGTGAGGCCGGTGTCGAGCGGTCGTCCGGGCGGGGCGCGGGCGGCCGATTCGTCCTGAACGGCTCGTTTTGGAACCAGGATTTGGCATGCGCCCTTCCAAAACGGTGCTCGGGTTGGCACGCTGCCTCCCGGTTCTCCACTCCGCACTCGCATCGACTGTCTGTCGTCAGCCGGGCGGCGCCCACCCGGTCGCCCGGTCCCCCCATCGCAGAAGGAGTACGCGTGAGAGGCATACCCGGCGTCACCCGCATACCCCGCCCCCTCCTCGGCACCCTGATCGGCGTCACGGCGCTCCTCACCGCGGGCGCACTCGCCACACCCGCGGGCGCCGCGCCGAAGCCCGACACCTCGACCGGCGTCAGCTCGGTCCCGGCCGACGCGCAGCGCCAGGCCCGCGAGTTCTGGACACCGCAACGGATGCGCGCGGCGACCCCGCTCGACCTGGTGAGCGTCGACGGTCACGCCGAAGGCGGTTCGGCACCCGCGAAGGGCATCGCGACCAAGGTCGCCCCCAGCGCCCCGGCGACCGGACTGGCCGGAGCCGTCGGCGCGGTCGGAAAGGCCGTCTCCGACGTCGGCCTGCTGGCCTTCCCGAACACCGGCGGTCAGTGGACCGGCGGCGGTTCGGTCGTCTCCACGGCCGGCCGCGTGTTCTTCACCTACCAGGGCCGTACGGCGTCCTGTTCCGGCAACGCCGTCACCAGCTCCAACAAGAGCACCGTCATCACGGCGGGCCACTGCGTGAAGCTGGAGGGCGCCTGGCACACCGACTGGGTCTTCGTCCCCGGCTACCACGACGGACAGGCCCCCTACGGCCGCTGGACCGCGTCGAAGACCCTGTCCACACCGCAGTGGACGGCGAGCGAGGACATTAACTACGACGTCGGCGCGGCGGTCGTCGCCCCGCTGGACGGCAAGCTGCTGACGGACGTCGTCGGCGGGCAGGGGCTGGCCTTCAACACCGGCTACAACAAGCGCATGTACTCGTTCGGCTTCCCGGCCGCCGCCCCCTACGACGGCGAGAAGTTCATCTACTGCTCCGGCACCACCGACCGCGACTTCCTGCTCTCCGACGACCACGGCATGAACTGCAACATGACCGGTGGCTCCAGCGGCGGCCCCTGGTTCACGCAGTTCGACGAGGCCACCGGCAAGGGTCTGCTGTCCTCGGTGAACAGCTTCAAGTACAACTTCCTGCCGAACCGGATGTACGGCCCGTACTTCGGCGCCGACGCCCAGAACCTGTACCAGACGGCACAGACCTCCTGACCGTCGGCCGAATCACCACTCGTTAGGCTCTCGTTCCGTGCCCTCGAAGAACGACAGCCCTGAACAGGGCGACACGCCCAGCAAGTCCGAGCAGACCCGCGCGCTGATCCTGGAGACCGCCATGCGGCTCTTCCAGGAGCGCGGCTACGACAAGACGACGATGCGGGCCATCGCCCAGGAGGCCGGGGTCTCCGTAGGAAACGCGTATTACTACTTCGAGGGCAAGGAACACCTGATCCAGGGCTTCTACGACCGGATCGCCGCCGAGCACCAGGCGGCGATCCGGGACGTCCTGGCCCGCGAGACCGACCTGGAGGCACGTCTCGCCGGTGTGCTGAAGGTATGGCTGGACATCGCGACGCCGTACCACGAGTTCGCCGTGCAGTTCTTCAAGAACGCCGCCGATCCCGACAGCCCGCTCAGTCCCTTCTCGGCCGAGTCCGAGCACGCGCGCGTGGAGGCCATCGACGTCCACCGGCAGGTGCTGGCGGGCGCGACGAGGACGAAGGTGCCCGAGGAGCTGCGGGATGTGCTGCCGGAGTTGATGTGGCTCTCCCAGATGGGGCTCGTCCTGTACTGGATCTTCGACCGCACCGAGGGCCGCGAGCGCAGCTACCGGCTGGCCGAGCGGGGCGCCCGGCTGACCGCGCGAGGGGTGGCGCTGGCCCGGTTCCGGGTGCTGCGGCCGCTGGTGCGCGAGGTGCACGAGCTGTTCACGGACTTCCTGCCCGGCATGACCAACGCGCTGCCGGACCCGGCGAAGGAGAGGGCGAGCAAGGACGAGTAAGGGGCGCCCGCCTGAGACGAGCGCCCCTGGAACGCCTCGCGCCGACCGTCAGTTGACGGCGTCCACCTCACCGTCGGCCAGCTCGACGTCGTACACCAGCGGCCCGTCCGCCACCACCACCTGGGCCGCCCGGGACTCGTACGACTCGGCGGTGGCCGCCAGCAGATACGTTCCCGGCGCCGGCACCGAGACGATGTACGACCCGTCGGCCAGGGACGTCACCCCGTCCAGCCGGCGTCCGCCCTTCGTCAGCAGCGTCACCGCCGCGCCGTCGACCGGATCGCCGTCGGCGGTGCGGATGAACCCGTGGACGACCGACGCCCGGCCCGTCACGACCGGCTCCTCCTCGGCCACCGGCGCCTCCTCCTTCGGCTCGACCGCGAGATGCGGCAGCCGCTTCTCCAGCCAGTCCGGCAGCCACCAGTTCGACCTGCCGAGCAGATGCATCGCGGCCGGCACCAGTGCCGTACGCAGGATGAACGCGTCCAGGGCGACCGCCGCCGCGAGGCCGATGCCCGCCATCGCGCCTTCCATGTCGCCGCTCAGCACGAACGCGCTGAACACACAGATCATGATCAGGGCCGCCGAGTTGATGACCCGGCTGGTCTCCGCGAGGCCGACGCGCACCGCGCGCGCGTTGTCCTTCGTGTGGACCCACTCCTCGTGCATCCGGCTCACCAGGAACACCTGGTAGTCCATGGAGAGGCCGAACAGCAGCGACAGCATGATGACCGGCAGGAACGACGTGATCGGACCCTCCTTGCCGATCCCGAGCAGTTCGGCGCCCCAGCCCCACTGGAAGATCGCCACCAGGACACCGAAGGACGCGGCCGCCGCGACGAGGTTCATCAGGGCCGCCGTCAGCGGCACCACCAGCGAGCGGAACGCCACCAGCAGGAGCAGGAAGCCGAGCGCGATGATCGTCGCCACGAAGTACGGCAGCCGGTCGCCGGTCACCGAGGCGAAGTCCTTGAAGACCGCCGTCACCCCGCCGACATGGGCCTCGGCGCCCGACTCCGGGATCACGTCGTCGCGCAGCCGGTCGATCAGCCGGTCCGTCTCCTCGGACTGGGGTGACGTGGTCGGTACGACCTGGATGACCGTGACACCGTTCGCGGGCGGTACGGCGGCCACCTGGGCGACGCCGTCGGTGGCGCGGATGCCCTCGACAAGACCCGAGGGGGCGTCGCCGTCGACGACGACCTGGAGGGGGCCGTTCACGCCGGGCCCGAAGCCCTCGGCCAGCAGGTCGTAGGCCTGCCGGGTGGTGGCCGACTCCTGGTGGTTGCCCTGGTCGGTGGCGCCGAGACGCAACGACAGCACGGGGATCGCGAGAACGGCCATGACGACGAGGGCCAGCGCCGCGATCGGCCGCGGGCGCCTTTGGACGTACGACGACCAGCGCGCGGCGAGCCCGCTCGCCTCCGCCGGCTCCGGTCCCGTCGCGGCGAGCCGGCGCCGCTGCCGGCGGCTGAGCACCCGCGTGCCGAGCAGGCCGAGGAGGGCGGGCAGCAGGGTGATCGCGGCGAGCACGCTCAGGACGACGGTGAGCGAGGTCGCGATGACGACGCCGTCCAGGAACCGCATGTTCATCACCAGCATCCCGGCGAGCGCGATGCAGACCGTGCCGCCCGCGAACAGCACGGCGCGGCCGGAGGTGTTGAGGGCGGTGACGGCCGCGTCCTCGGGCTTCATCCCGCGCAGGATGCCGCGCCGGTGCCGGGTGACGATGAACAGGGCGTAGTCGATGCCGACGCCCAGGCCGATCAGCGAGCCGAGCAGCGGGGCCACTTCGGGCACGTCCGTGACATGGCTCATCAGCATCGTGGCGATCATTCCGGTGCCGACGCCCGCGACCGCCACGACGATCGGCAGCAGCATCGCGAAGAGCGAGCCGAAGGCCAGGAACAGCACGACCGCCGCCGCGAGGATGCCGACCGCCTCCGCGGTGCCCTGCGGCGGCTCCTGGGTGCGGGCGATGGCCTGGCCGCCCAGCTCCACCTGGAGTCCGCCCCGTTCGGCGGCCTGCGCCGTGTCGACGACGTCCTCGATCAGCTCCTTGGGGACGGCGTTCGCCTGCTCGGTGAAGGTCACCTGCGCGTAGGCGATCCCCCCGTCCCGGCTGATCTGCGCGGCCCCTTGTGCCGCGTACGGGTCGGTGACCTCGCCGACCCCCTTCATCCGCCCGATCTCCGCCAGCGCGGGCTCGATCCGGGACCGTACGGACTCGTCCCGCACGCTCCCCTCGTCCACCTTCCACACCACCGTGTCGGTGTCGCCCGCGCGCTCCGGGAAGGCCTTCTCCATCAGGTCGTACGCGGTCGCGGAGTCCGTGTCCGGGAGGGAGAAGACGTTCGCGTAGTTCGTGCCGGCGGCGGAACTCGCCGCGCCCAGGCCGAACAGCGCCCCCACCCACAGCAACAGGACCACCAGCCGGTGCCGATAGCACCACCGTGCCAATGTCGCCACGCTCAACGCTCCTTATTCGGTTCGGTCGGTCCCCCAGGTCCTGGGCAACAGGATTGGCGGCGCCGTGCGCGCGTGGCAGGCGACGGCCATGACTCTCAAGGAACTCCAAAGGGCGAACCCGCCCGACTGTCAGTGGCCCCGCCGATACTGGGGGCATGACGACGGGTTCTGGCACCGTGCTGGTCGTGGAGGACGAGGAGAGCATCGCCGACGTCCTCGCCATCGCCCTGCGCTACCACCGGTTCGAGGTGATGATCGCGGGCACGGTCCGCGAGGGCCTCGCCCTCGCCGAGCGCACCCGGCCGGACGTGGCGCTGCTCGACGTCATGCTCCCGGACGGCGACGGCCGGGCGCTGGGGCGTGAACTGCGCGAGCGGCGGCCCGACCTGGCGCTGGTCTTCCTCACCGCACGCGACTCGCCCGCCGAGATCGTCGGCGCCCTCGGCTTCGGCGACGACTACATCACCAAGCCGTTCAACATCGACGAGGTCGTCGCCCGGATCACGGCGGTACTGCGCCGCACCCGACCGGCCGACGTCCTCCCGCAGCGGCCGCCCCTGCGCTACGGCGACCTGGAGCTGGACGAGACGACGTACTCGGTGCGCCGCGCGGGCCGCACCGTCGAGCTCACCCCCACCGAGTACGCCCTGCTGCGCTTCCTGGTGCGCAACGGCGGCCGGATCGTGCCCAAGGAGCAACTCCTGCGCCATGTCTGGCAGTACGAGCACACCCCGCCCGAGTCGACCGTCGTGGAGACCTACATCAGCTATCTGCGGCGCAAGCTGGACGCCCTGGGACCGCCGGTGATCACCACACGGCGGGGCGTCGGATACGGGCTGGCATGAGGGTTCCCAGGATCTTCCGCGCCCGCCCCCGGCGCGGCGTCCACTCGCTGCGCGGCAAGCTGACGCTGGCGAACGTGGCGCTGCTGGCCGTCGGCATCGTCGTCGCGACCGCGGTCAGCCTGATGACGGCGCGGTTCTATCTGCTCGACAAGGTGGACACCGAGCTGAAGAGCGCGCGGACCACGCTGGGGAACGCCGGGTTCACGCTCCAGCAGATCGAGTCGCTGAGCGAACTGGGTATCGCGCTGGACAAGTTCAACGGCGACGGCGCCACGGACACGGATCCGCTGCCGAGCCCGACGATGGTGTACGTCGCGGTCGACGCCGCGGGAAAGCCGGTGGCCCTGGGCCCGCTGAAGCCGACACCCCGCCAGCACGCGCTCGCCGCCGCCGCGCAGGATCCGGTCGCTCTCGCCGCCGACGAGGACCCGCGGGACGTACGCGTCGAGGGCGACCGCTACCGGATCGCCGGCGCGCGGCTGTCGGACGGCACCGTCGTACTGATCGCCATGCCGACCGAGGGCCTGCACGAGGGCATGGGCAAGGCGCTCAGGATGGACCTCACCGTCGGCACCGTACTGCTGGCGCTGCTGGCCTGCCTGACCATGATCAGCGTGCTGCGCTGGATGCGGCCGCTGGAGGACATGGTGGAGACCTCGTCGGCCATCGCCGAGGGCGACCTGACCCGGCGGATCCCCTCCAGCCGCCACTCGACCCTGGAGGTGGAACAGCTGCGGGTGGCCCTCAACTCCATGCTCCACCAGGTGGAGTCGGCGTACCGCACGCGCGAGCGCAGCACGGCCCAGCTGCGCCGCTTCGTCGGCGACGCCTCGCACGAGCTGCGCACCCCGCTGTCCGCCATACGCGGCTATCTCCAGCTGTACGACAAGGGGATGCTGACCGAGCCGGCCGAGCGCAAGCGGGCCTGGGACCGGATGAACGGCGAGGTCGACCGCATGGGCCGGCTCGTCGACGAACTCCTCACCCTGGCCCGCCTCGACCAGCGGCCCGAACTGCGCTTCCGCAACGTCGATCTGAGCCGTCTGGTGCGCGAGGCGGCCGAGGACCTGCGGGTGCAGCAGCCCGAACGGCCCATCACCGTCGCCGCCGACGGAGCCCTGCTGGTGCACGCCGACGAGTCGGGCCTGCGCCAGGTGCTGGGCAACCTCCTGAGCAACGTCCGCACCCACACCCCCGCCGACATACCGGTGCGGCTGGGGGTGGAGCGAGCGGACGGCGTGGTCCGACTGTGCGTCGAGGACGAGGGGCCGGGTCTGTGCGAGGAGGACGCGGCCCGCGTCTTCGACCGGTTCTTCCGGGCCGGCGGGGGCGCCGGCAGCGGCCTGGGCATGGCGATCGTGCAGGGCGTGGTGGAGGCACACGACGGCGAGGTGACGGTGGACTCGGCACCGGGTGAGGGTCTGAGAGTGACGGTGACTCTACCCACCCAAGGGGCGCGGGGAACTGCGCGAGTAACCACAAGCCACCCGCAGCCGCGATCCAGCCGAACCCACCACCCCGGAGCGTAGTCAGATCCAGGTAAGTCGCCAGAGCCGGAAGACACCGGTGCCGTCCGAGAGGTACTGCCCCCCACCCACCTCCTCGCTCGCGACCACGTACTCCTTGGCCTGCCACAGCGGAATCACCGGAACGTCCCGGGCGACGGCCTCCTGAAGCAGCCGGAAATCCTTCGTGGCCTCACTGCGGTCCGCGTACTGCTGACTGGCCGTGATCAGCCGGTCCACGGCCTTGTCGCTGTACCCGGTGTTCATGGTGCCGTCGCTGCCGACGAGCGGCCCGCCGTAGGTGTCCGGGTCGGGGAAGTCCGCGACCCAGCCGACGGCGTACGCGTCGAGCTTGCCGCTCGCCCAGCGCTTCTGGAAGTCGGTCCACTCGTAGCCCTTGACCGTCACCTTGAACAGCCCGGTCGACTCCAGCTGCCGCTTGATCTCCGCGGCCTCCTCGGCTCCGGCGCCACGGCCGGCGCCATAGCCGTAGGTGAAGCGGACGGGCAGGCTCACACCGGCCTCGCTGAGCAGGACGCGCGCCTTGGGGGCGCTCAGCTTGGGGTAGGTGTCGAAGAACGACGTGGTGTGGCCGGTGATGCCCGTCGGGATCAGCGAGAACAGCGGGTCGACGGTCCCCTTGTACACCGTGGCCGCCAGCCGCTCGCGGTCGATCAGCCAGGCCATGGCCTGCCGGACCCGGACGTCGTGCAGCGGTGAGCCCTTGCGGGTGTTGAAGTAGAGGTTGCGGATCTCGGAGCTGTCGGCCTCGGAGACCCGCTGGCCCGGGTCGGCGGCGTTCAGCCCGGCGAGGACCTCGGGCGGCAGCGTGCGGGTGGCGACATCGATCCGCTTCGCCTTCCAGGCGCTGTCGAGGGCGTCCGCGTCGGCGTAGTAACGCAGTTCGACCGGGCGGCCGGTGCCCTTGACGGCGCCCTTGTACCGCGTGTTGGGAGCGAGGACGGCCTCCTTCTCCTTGGTGTACGCGCTCAGGGTGTACGGGCCGGTGCCGTCGACAGCGTTGTCGGTGCGCAGCGCGTCGGCCGGGTACTTCTCGCGGTCCACGATGGCGCCCGCCCCGGTGGCCACCTTGAGCGGGAACGTGGCGTCCGGCGACGACAGCCGGAAGGTGACCGTACGCCCGCTCGCGCTCACCGAGGCGAGCGTGCTCAGCAGCGAGGACGGGCCGACGTCGGACTTGATCCGCTTGACGCGGTCGAAGGAGTACTTGACGTCCTGCGCGGTCATGGCGCGCCCGCTCGGGAAGGTGAGGCCCGAGCGCAGTTCACAGCGGTACGTCTTCAGATCGGTGCCGGCGAAGGAGCAGCTCTGCGCCGCGTCCGGCTCGGGTGCGACGCCACCCGGCTCGAAGGTCATCAGTGACTGGTAGACGTTGCTGAACAGCGCCCAGGAACCGGCGTCATAGGCGCCGGCCGGATCGAGCGATGTGACGGCGTCCGTCGTGCCGACCGTGATGGTCCTGTTCTCGTCCTGCTGCGACGGCAACAACTGCCAGCCGCCTACTCCCACGGCCGCCAGCACGAGCAGCGTCGCGAGAATCCGCATGCGAACCGAACGCATGGGTGTGCCCTCTCCCCGGCCCGTGACGGGCCCCCACATGAGCAGTGAATAGGTGAATATCCGCCACTCCCCTAAGTGGCGGGCACACCTAATCACACGTGTTTCACCAGGGGGAAGGGCTTTCTGGCGATATGGGAAAGAACTTACCCAAGGGTGTTTCCGGTGTTTCCGGTCAGGCCTGACGGGACGCCAGCTCGATCACCGTGATGTCCGACGGGGCGCCCACGCGCGTGGGCGGTCCCCAGGCGCCCGCGCCGCGGCTGACGTACAGCTGGGTGTCGCCGTAGCGGTCCAGTCCGGCCAGGGTCGGGTTGGCCATGCCCGCGACGAGGTTGCCCGGCCAGAGCTGGCCGCCGTGGGTGTGGCCGGAGAGCTGGAGGTCGACTCCGTGGTCGACGGCGTCGTGGATCTGCACCGGCTGGTGGGCGAGGAGCACGCACGCGCGTGCCTTGTCCCGGTCGCCGAGGGCCTTGGCGAAGTCGGGGCCCTGGCCCTCGCTCTCGCCCGCGATGTCGTTGACACCGGCCAGGTCGAAGTGGGTCAGCTCGGTCCGGGCGTTCTCCAGCGGGCGCAGGCCCAGGCGGCGTACCTCGTCGACCCACTGCTCGGCGCCGGAGAAGTACTCGTGGTTGCCGGTGACGAAGAACGCGCCGTGTCTCGCCCGGAGCTGGGCGAGCGGGGCCGCCGCGGGGCCGAGGTCCTTCACGCTGCCGTCCACCAGGTCGCCGACGACCGCGATGAGGTCGGGCTGGGTGCCGTTGATGGTGTCGACGACCTTCTGTGCGAAGCCGCGGCCCAGGACGGGGCCGAGGTGGATGTCGCTGACGACCGCGATCCGGTAACCGTGCGCCGCGCGCGGGAGCTTGGCCAGCGGGACGGTGACCCGCTTGACCTTGGGGCCCGCGACGACGCCGTAGGTGCCGTAGCCGACGGTGCCGACGGCGGCCGCGGCGGCGGCTCCGGCGACGACCCGGGAGCCGAAGAGCCGGCGGGTGGGGGTGGCGAGGGGG
>NZ_JAKEIP010000057.1 GCF_021474425.1 Streptomyces muensis
GAGGGGGGCGGCGGGGGTGGCGTTTCACCCGGCGGCCCCGGTCTCGGTGGCGCGGGTGGGCGGGACGTACGTGCTGTTCACGATGGCGGCCGGTACCGAGGGGCTGACGACCGTCACGTCGTACTGGGCCTGCTCCCCCGCCGGCCCGTGGCACGGGCCGACGAAGGACTTCAGCCCGGCGCTGCCGCCGGGCGGCCGGGTCGCCGCCTACAACCCGCAGACGCATCCCGAACTGAGCGGGGACGGGCGGCTCGTGCTGAGCTACGACGTCAACTGGCTGGAGACGGGCGACGCGACGGCGCAGCTCAGCCGGAACGTGTCCCTGTACCGACCGCGGTTCGTGACGCTGCGGGTGGCGCCGACGCGGTGACCGGCTCGGCGGCATCGGCCACCGTGCCCGTGTCGGCTTCTGTGTCGGTCTCGGTGTCCTGGGCGCGGCGCTTGGCGATGACCGCGCAGACCATCAGCTGCATCTGGTGGAAGAGCATCAGCGGCAGCACGGCCAGCGAGGCGTGCGCGCCGAACAGGACGCTGGCCATGGGCAGCCCGGCGGCGAGGGACTTCTTCGAGCCGGCGAACTGGATCGCGATGCGGTCCTCGCGATTGAAGCGCAGCGCCTTGGCGCCGTACCAGGTCAGCGCGAGCATCACGGCGAGCAGCACCGCCTCGACGGCGAGCAGACCGCCGAGCCGGGCCGGGCTCACCTGGTGCCAGATGCCCTGGACCATGCCCTCGCTGAACGCGGTGTATACGACCAGCAGGATCGAGCCGCGGTCGACGAGCCCGAGGACCTTCTTGTGCCGGGCGACGAAGCCGCCGATCCAGCGGCGCAGCAGCTGCCCGGCGACGAACGGCACCAGCAGCTGCAGCACGATCTTGACGACCGAGTCGGCGGAGAAGCCGCCCGCGCTGCCGCCGAGCACGGCCGCCGCGAGGAGAGGGGTGATGACGATGCCGACGAGGGAGGAGAAGGAGCCGGCGCAGATCGCGGCGGGCACGTTGCCGCGGGCCATCGAGGTGAAGGCGATCGACGACTGGATGGTCGACGGGACGAGGGTGAGGAAGAGCAGGCCCTGGTAGAGGGGTTGGTTCAGCAGCACCGGGACCAGCCCGCGGGCGGCGAGGCCGAGGAGCGGGAAGACGACGAAGGTGCAGGCCAGGACGGTGACATGCAGGCGCCAGTGCTTCAGTCCGTCCATCGCCTCACGGGTGGACAGCCGGGCGCCGTAGAGGAAGAAGAGGAAGGCGATGGCAGCCGTGGAGGCACCGGACGCCACGTCGGAGGCCGTCCCGCGCGCCGGGAGGAGAGCCGCGAGGCCCACGGTCCCGAGCAGCAGCAGGATGTACGGGTCGATCGGCATCCAACGCGGCCATCGCAGGCGTTTCACTGTGCTCCACTACTTCGCTGTCGTACTCGGCTGTCGTGTCGCCGAACTTCGGGTTCCCGGCACGGACGTGCCCTCTCCATCGTCCTCCGGCGACCAGCGATCGGGAATCCGGCATACCACTCTGACTGTCATCACGTTTCGCGATAACAGCGGGTAGCCTGGGAGGCGTGTACGACCCCTCCCATCTGCGTACGTTCCTGGCGGTGGCGCAGACCCTGAGCTTCACCCAGGCCGCCCGCCGCCTCGGCCTGCGTCAGTCGACCGTCAGCCAGCACGTACGGCGGCTGGAGGACGCCACCGGACGGCCGCTGTTCTCCCGGGACACCCACTCCGTGGAGCTGACCGAGGACGGCGAGGCGATGCTCGGCTTCGCCCGCCGCATCCTGGAGGTGCACGAGCAGGCTTCGGCGTTCTTCACCGGCACCCGGCTGCGCGGCCGGCTCCGTTTCGGCGCGTCCGAGGACTTCGTCCTGACCCGGCTGCCGGAGATCCTGGAGGGCTTCCGCTACGACCACCCGGAGGTCGACCTGGAGCTGACGGTCGAGCTCTCGGGCACGCTGCACGAGCAGCTGGCGGCCGGAAAGCTGGACCTGGTGCTGGCCAAGCGGCGTCCCGAGGAGCCGCGGGGCGAGCTGGTCTGGCACGACCGGCTGGTGTGGATCGGCGCGGAGCGGCTCCGCCTGGAGCCGGAGCGTGCGGTGCCGTTGATCGTCTACCCGCCGCCGGGCATCACCAGGGCCCTGGCGCTGGAGGCGCTGGAGCGGGAGGGGCGTGAGTGGCGGATCGTGTGCACCAGCGGCAGCCTCAACGGGCTGATCGCCGCCGCGCGGGCCGGGCTCGGGGTGATGGCGCACTCGCGGGGACTGATCCCGCCGGGTCTGGTGCGGGTGCCCGACCGGGCCGGGCTGCCGGAGCTGGGACGGGTCGACTTCGTCCTGGTCCACGGATCACGCCGTACGGCGGCGCAAGGGGCGGCGGACGCGTTGGCGGCGGCGATCCTGGCGGGCGGGGACCGGCTGCACCGGCGGTAGGCGCTAGGCGCTCCGCTGGGTTGTGCCGCGATATGCCGTCTGCTGTCTGCGGCGCCATCGTGGCTGGTCGCGCAGTTCCCCGCGCCCCTATGGGGCGCCTCAGCGCGGCCACCCGAGAAGAGGACCCGTGTGACACGGTTCGGCCGCTCGCACGCTGATGGAAGACAGGGCCCGTGCCCGGCGATCGGGGCGTGTACAGATTCGGTGGAGATTACGGGTCCGAAACTTACTCAACCGTCAGTTTTCTGTCCGACCCTTCCCCATGTGAGCGCATTTTCCCACGCTGACCAGCGCATACCTGAGCACCCGTCGATTTCCGGCCCCCTCCCGTCCGAAACGCGGTTGGGGTAGCTTTCACGGCGCTGAGCGGAGCGTCAGCGAGGCATTCGGACGGGGAGCGGGGAGCGGGGTTTGCGCGAGTTCACCAACCCTCCGTTGGCGTTGCCACCGCCCGTGGGCGGCCTGGCCGACGTCGTCTTCCAGCATGCCCAGGAGGACCCGCTGTATGTCACCCTCGGCCGCAAGGACGAGGGCGGGCAGTGGCGGGACGTCACCGCCGCCGAGTTCCGCGACGAGGTGCTCGCCCTGGCCAAGGGGCTGCTCGCCCGGGGCATCCGGTTCGGCGACCGGGTCGCGATCATGTCCCGTACCAGGTACGAGTGGACGCTCTTCGACTTCGCCCTGTGGACGATCGGCGCGCAGGTGGTGCCGGTCTACCCCACCTCGTCGGCCGAGCAGTGCTTCTGGATGCTGTACGACGCCGAGTGCTCGGCGGCGATCGTGGAGCACGAGGACCACGCGATGACGATCGCCACCGTCATCGACCGCCTCCCGCGGCTGCACCAGCTGTGGCAGCTGGACTCGGGCGCCGTGCAGGAGCTGTACGACGCGGGCGCGCATCTCGACGACGAGGTGGTCCACCGGCACCGGCAGGCGGTCACCCCCGACTCGGTCGCGACGATCATCTACACCTCGGGGACCACGGGCCGCCCCAAGGGCTGTGTGATCTCGCACGGCAACTTCATGTACGAGGCGGACACCGTCATCGAGCGCTGGGAGCCGGTGTTCCACTCCAAGAAGGGCGACGAGGCGGCGACCCTGCTGTTCCTGCCGCTCGCGCACGTCTTCGGCCGGATGGTGCAGGTCGCCGCGATCCGCGGCCGGGTCCGCTTCGGCCACCAGCCGCAGATGAACGCGGCCGCCCTGCTGCCGGACCTCGCCGCGTTCAAGCCGACGTTCTTCCTGGCCGTGCCGTACATCTTCGAGAAGGTCTTCAACGCCGCCCGCCGCAAGGCCGAGAAGGAGGGCAGGTCGGGCGCCTTCGAGAAGGCCGTCGAGGTCGCCGTGAAGTACGCGGACGCCATGGAGGCCAAGGCCTGGGGCATCGGGCCCGGCCCGTCGGCGGGGCTGCGGATGCAGCACCAGGTCTTCGACAAGCTCGTCTACGCCAAGATGCGGGCCGCGATGGGCGGCCGTATCAAGCAGGCCATGACCGGTGGTTCGGGGATGGACCGCCGGCTCGGGCTGTTCTTCGCGGGCGCCGGCGTCCATGTCTACGAGGGCTACGGCCTCACCGAGTCCACGGCGGCCGCCACCGCCAACCCGCCCTACCGCACCCGCTACGGCACCGTCGGCCAGCCCATTCCGGGCATGACCGTGCACATCGCCGACGACGGCGAGATCTGGCTGCACGGCGCCAACGTCTTCCAGGGCTACCTCAACAACCAGAAGGCCACCGACGAGACCCTGCACGACGGCTGGCTCGCCACCGGTGACCTGGGCTCCCTCGACGAGGACGGCTATCTCACCATCACCGGCCGCAAGAAGGAGATCCTGGTCACCTCCGGCGGCAAGAGCGTCTCGCCGGGCCTGCTGGAGGAGCGCGTCCGGGACCATCCGCTGGTCTCGCAGTGCATCGTCGTCGGCAATGACCGGCCGTACATCGCGGCCCTGGTCACCCTCGACCAGGAGGCCGTCGAGCACTGGCTGATGATGCGTGACAAGCCCCAGATGACCCCGGCCCAGCTGGTCCGCGACGCCGACCTGGAGACCGAGGTGCGACGCGCGGTCGTCGCCGCCAACACGCTGGTCTCGCAGGCCGAGTCGATCCGCACCTTCCGTATCCTCGCCCAGCCGTTCACCGAGGAGCACGGACTGCTCACCCCGTCGCTGAAGCTGAAGCGCAAGGCGATCGAGAACGCGTACGCGAACGAGGTCGAGGCGCTGTACCAGGCCTGAGGCCGACCGATCGCCACGGATTCTCCGGTCAGGAATGCATCACGCCTCGTGATCGTTGACGATGTCAGTACCACCTGACGACAACCGTAAGGATCAAGAGCTCGTGAGCAGCAAGGTCCCCCCGATCATCCTCAACAACGGCGTCGAGATGCCCCAGCTGGGCTTCGGCGTCTGGCAGGTGCCGGACGACGAGGCGGAGCGGGCGGTCGCCACCGCGTTGGAGGCCGGGTACCGCAGCATCGACACAGCGGCGATCTACGGCAACGAGGAGGGCACCGGCAAGGCCATCGCCGCCGCCGGCCTGCCCCGCGAGGACGTCTTCGTCACCACCAAGCTCTGGAACAGCGACCAGGGATACGACGCCACGCTGCGCGCGTTCGACACGTCGCTGGCGAAGCTCGGCCTGGACTACATCGACCTGTACCTCATCCACTGGCCACTGCCCGCCCGGGGCACCTACGTGGACACGTACAAGGCCTTCGAGAAGCTGCACGCCGACGGCCGGGTCCGTGCCATCGGTGTCTCCAACTTCCTCCCGGAGCACCTGGAGCGGCTGCTCGGCGAGACCTCCGTGATCCCGGCGGTCAACCAGATCGAGCTGCACCCGCACCTTCAGCAGCGTGCCTCCCGTGAGTTCCACGCCGAGCAGGGCATCGCCACCGAGGCCTGGTCGCCGCTCGGCCAGGGCAAGGGTCTGCTGGAGGTCCCGGCGATCGTCGCCATCGCGCAGAAGCACGGGCGCACCCCGGCGCAGGTCGTGCTGCGCTGGCACCTGCAGCTGGGCAACGTCGTGATCCCGAAGTCCGTGACGCCGTCGCGGATCAAGGAGAACATCGAGGTCTTCGACTTCAGCCTGGACGACGAGGACCTCGCGGCGATCAGCGCGCTGAACGAGGACCGGCGGATCGGCCCGGACCCGGCCACGCTCCAGGACTGACGCCCGTAACACCGCCCTCCCGCCCGCCGCTCGGCTCTGTGAGCGGCGGGCGGAGGTCGTCGCGCGTGCGTTCGGGTCGATTCAGTCGCCCCGCACGTCGGAGAGGACGACCTCGAACTCCTCCAGCCCGGTCACGGTCACATGGGCCTTGGCCGCCCCTTCGTGCCTGGCCGCCGCCTGGGCCGCGCGGGACGCCGCCAGGGACGCCTGGTCGACGAAGAGCACACCGACCATCCCGCGTCCCCGCTCCCGGTCGACCAGCAGGGACGCCCTGGCCAGCCCCGCGAGGGTGTCGAGCCTGGGCACCACGCTCGCCCGGAACGTGTCGGCGAGCAGGTCCGTGTCCATCGGATCGAACTCCAGCCTGGTGACCCGCAGTCCGCCTCCCGTCTCCGGCTGCCGGACCTGGTGGAAGACCAACGCCTCGTAGTTCTCGACCGCCACCGTCCCCAGGAACGGCTCCAGCATGGCCGTCCGCCGCTCACGCAGCACCTCGTCGCTGTTCTGCCGGGCCTGCTCCGACTCCCACCAGCTCGCCGCGAGCAGTTTCCCGAGTGTGCGGTCCACGAAGACACTGGCTCCGCGGTATCCCGGACGGTCCTCCAGCAGCTCCCGCCCCTGTGTGTTCAATGCCCTGATGGCCGTGTCGATCTTCGTGGGATCGCCGGTCGTGTAGATGGCGCGTACGAACATGACACCTCCCGGAAGCTCGGGCAGATATCCGAAAGCTTCGGTATGTCCAGTCTTCTACTGGGGTGATGGCGCCGCAATGAGCGTCAGTAAGGAAGCTTTCCTATCCAGGAGGATCCACCCCCGTGCGCATCCGATCCCTCACCGTGGCCGCGGCCTGCGGCGCCGCGCTGCTCGCCGCCGGGCTGCTGCCCGCCGTCGCCTCCGGCGTCCCGGACCCGCCGTTCGCGCAGGAGGAGCCGGTCGGCGCGGCCGAGCTGCTCGCGAAGGTGGCGTCCTGCGATCAGGTCTCCAACGGCCTGTACCGCACCGACGAGACGAGTGCGGCCACCGTGCCGGTGTGCGGGGCGCGCGGCGCCGTCTTCTGGACGGCCGACATGGACATCGACTGCGACGGCCGGCGCACCGCCAAGTGCAACGAGGCCACCGACCCCTGGTTCCTGCCCGACACGGCGTTCCACCAGTCCGACGGCGAGCCGCTGCGGTCCGACGCCCTGCCTTTCGTCGTCGTCCCCGGCGTCAGCGACATCTGGGACCACTTCGCCGCCGGTGTCGAGGGCGGCGCGGTGGCCGCGGTCATCCACGACGACCGGCTCGTGTACGCGGTCGTCGGCGACACCGGCCCGCGGCGGATCATCGGCGAGGCCTCCTACGCCGCCGCCGAGGCCCTCGGCATCGACCCCGACCCCGCCACCGGCGGCACCGCGTCAGGCGTGACGTACATCCTGTTCAAGGGCTCCCGCGTCTCGCCCATCGAGAGCCATGAGGCGGCGGTCGCGCTGGGCGAGAGGCTGGCGAGGGAGTTCGTTCAGAGCGACTGAGCCGTCAGTTGGGCTGTCCGATCGGCCGTACGACGACGGTGTTGACGTCCACGCCGTCGGGCTGCCGGACGGCCCACACCACGGAGTCGGCGATCTGGTCGGCGGTCAGCAGACGGCCGGGCGGCAAGCTGCCGTAGCTGTCCCAGAAGGGTGTCTCCACACGGCCCGGCGCGATGTGGGTCACGCCGATGCCCCAGTCGGTCACCTGCCGCCGGGTGTTCTCCGCCAGCCCCGTCACCGCCCACTTCGTCGCCCCGTAGATGTTGCCGGGACCGGGCACGAACCCGGCGACGCTGCCGACGAGGACGATCCGGCCCCGGGTCTCCTTCAGGGCGTCGACGGAGGCGCGGATCAGCAGGGCCGGACCGAGGACGTTGGTCAGCACCATCTCGGTCCAGCCGGCCGGGTCGCCCTCGGCCACCGTGTCGTGGGTGGCGAAACCGGCGTTGGCGACGACCGTGTCCAGTCGGCCGAACGCCTTGAGCGTGGCGTCCACGGCCGCCTGGACGTCGGCGTACTCGGCCGCGTTCCCGACGACCGTCAACAGCCCCTCGGGGTCCCCGAGTTCCGCGGCGAAGCCGCGCAGTCGCGCCTCGCCGCGGCCGGTGACGGCGACCCGGTACCCGTCGTCCAACAGCCGCCGTGCGACGGCGGCGCCGATGCCGCTGCCGCCGCCGGTGACGAGCGCGACCGGAGAGTCGGTCGTGATGGAGCCGGTCGTGATGGAGCCGGTCATGGTGATCCCCCTGTGTTCCGTGCGATCGACGGTTCGGACGACGGGGAGTCCACCACTTGGAGAGTTCTCGAAGTCAAGGCCCGCAGGTGACGGCTCGGTGTCACCTCGTCCGTACGGCCGTGTACACCGTCTGCGCCGCGAGCACGAACACATCCGCGCGGTGGTGCACGCTCGCCTTGTCGTCGGGGTCGAGGAGCCGGTCGAGGGTCGCGCGGTCGTCGGCGTCGAGGGCCTCGCCGACGCCCTCGCGGAGGCGGGTCAGATGGGCGGCGACATAGGCGCGGGCGCGGTCCGTGGTGGGTGCGGGCAGGTCGAGGAGGAAGGTGCGGGTGCCGGTGGGCCGCAGGCCGGCGGCGGTGAGCAGGGCCGGCCAGTCCTCGGTCTCGGTGACCGAGCCGGGCAGGTCCGCGCGCATCGCGGCGAACCAGTCCGCCTCCAGTGCGTCGAGCCGCGCCTGCAGTCCGGGCCGTCCGAAGCCGAGGTCGCGCGGCAGGAACCGGGTCGGCAGGCCGCCTTCCTGGAGGGCCAGCGTGCCGCCGTGCGTGAGGCGGCCGGCGAACGCGGCGAGGGCGGCGCGCTGGTCACCGAGATGGTGCAGACTGCGGCCGGCCCACAGCAGATCGGCGGGGTAGTCCAACTCGTCCAGGACGTCGGGGAGTTCACCGGTGAGGGTGCCGAAGCGGTCGGCGACACCGAGTCGCTCGGCGCGGGCCCGGGCCCGGGCGAGGAGCGGCGCGGATCCGTCGACGGCGACGATCCGGGCGCCGGGGAAGGTGTCGGCGAGCAGACACGCGACGACGCCGGGCCCGCTGCCCACGTCGACGACCAGCCCCGGCTCGGTCTGCCGCTTGGCGAGCCACGCCATGGCGTGCTCGTACAGCGGTGTGAACAGCTCCGCCTGCGTCTCCAGGAGCGGGCCCATCTCCTCCCAGTCGATGTCGGTGTGGTCGTGGTGCGGGTGCGCGTGCCGCTGGTGATGCCCGTGGGGGTCGTGAGCCATGGGGGTCCGCCTCTCGTCCTCGCGTCCGGATGCCGCAAGGGTGCTCCGAGGCATGGCCCCCGGGCCACTGTCCTTGCCGTAGCGGCAAAAACAGGGCAAAGAAAAATGGGGTGCGCCTCGGGCGTCGGTCGCCCACGATGGCCTGATGGACGACGAGATGGTGGAGCGGTTCCTCAAGGACGGGTTCGTGAAGATCGAGGGGGCCTTTCCGCCCCGTGTCGCCGAGCACTGCGCGCGGATGCTGTGGCGGGAGACGGGATACGACCCGGAGGACCCGGGCACCTGGAAGGACCCCGTGCACTGGGTGTACGACATGGCGCAGGGCCCGTTCGCCGCTGCCGTCAACACGCCCGTGCTGCACGAGGCCTTCGATCTCCTGGTGGGTGAGGACCGCTGGCAGTCGCGCTACTCGCTGGGGACCTTCCCGCTGCGGTTCCCGCACGCGGAGGAACCGGACGACGCGGGCTGGCACATCGAGGCCAGCTTCGCCCCCGAGGGCGCCGAGCACCCCCACACCAACCTGCGCTCGAAGGACCGCGCCCTGCTGATGCTGTTCCTGTTCAGCGAGGTCACCGAGGAGAACGCCCCGACCCGCATCCGGGTCGGCTCCCATCTCGACGTACCTCCGGTCCTGGCACCGTACGGCGAAACGGGCGCCTCGTTCCTCGAACTCGGCCCGAAGGTCGCCGAGGCCTCCGCCCACCGCCCCGTCGCCCACGCCACCGGCAACCCCGGCGACGTCTACCTCTGCCACCCCTTCCTGGTCCACGCGGCCCAACCGAACCACGGCACCCGCCCCCGCTTCATGGCCCAGCCACCCCTCCACCCATCGGTCCCCTTGGAGCTGGAGCGCCCCGACGGCAACTATTCAGCGGTCGAGTTCGCAATCCGCCGGGGCCTGGCCCAAGAGAACTGACCAAACCCCGGCGACTACAACGCCCCAAAGGGGCGCGGGGAACTGCGCGACCAGCCACAGTCCGCCCGCACCCGCAGTCAACGCATCACGACAACGGCGGATACGCGTTCTGCATCAGTTGCTGGAACTGCGCCGAGAACCAGTGCCCCGACAGCGGAGCGTCCGGCAGCGCACCGGACATGTTGTTCCCGTTCCGCGGGTTACCGGTGTACGTCGGGTCGCACATCCGGTCGAAGCCCTTGCCCTCGTCGTTCGGGATCTCCTTGCTCGCCCCGTCGGACTCGCCCGGAGGCTTGATCCAGACGTACGCGTCGATCCCGGCCGCAGGACTGGCCTGCGGCCGCTCACCGAGCCCCGCCCCGGACTGGTTGCACCAGTTCCCGACATGGATACGCCGGTCGTACCGCCCGCCGTCGACATACGTGTCGACGTCGGTCATCGCCCCGGGCCCGGCGGGCCGCGCGGACCCACCCCACCCGTTGCGCGACGTGTCGATCAGCATGCCGATACCGGAGTTGAAGCCGGTCGTGACCAACTGCTGGCGGAAGGCCTGCGCGAAGGACAGCTCGTCGGTGTACCGGTTCCAGTCCACCCACTTCGACTCACGGACGGACTTGCCGCCCACCGAGTCGTTGATGGTGAAGTTGTTCTCCTTCAGCGCGCTGTAGTTCGCCGTGTTGGCGATGAACCCGTGCACGTCGTTCACGGTGGCTCCCTCGGAGGTGGCCGCCTCCTTCATCACCGTGGCGCTGGCGGCGAAGTTGTCGTCCCAGCCGATCCAGCCGTGGTGGCCGGCGTCGATGTAGTTGTAGACGTTGGCCGCGTCACCGAGCTTGTTCAGGGCGTAGCCGACGCCCTTCTGGTAGTTGCCGTTGGCCTTCATGACATCGCACGCGGGCGTGGCCGTCGGACGGCTGCCGGTGTTGGTGACCAGGTTCGGCAGCGAGTCGATCTCGATCGTGGTGACGATCCGCAGCGCGGCGTACTTCGGGTCGGCGAGGATCGCGGCGATCGGGTCGATGTACTCGGTCTTGTACCGGCCGAGCTCCGTCGGACCGAGCTCACCGTTGGAGGCGAGGGCGGCGCAGTCGCGTCCCGGCAGGTTGTAGATGACCAGCTGGACGACGAGTTCGCCGGAGCCCTTCTGGGTGAGGGCCTCGTCGAGGTGGTCGCGCAGACCCATGCCGCCGTTGACACCATTGATGGCGGCGATCCGGTCGAGCCAGACACCGGTCGGCTGGCCCGCGATCCGGCTGCCGCCCGGTTCGGCGGCGGCCTTCTCGGACCACTCCGGGTTCACGTACACCTTGGCGCCGGAGTACGGGTTGTCGACCTTGGGGCCGGTCGGGTCCGGGTCCGGCGGATCCGTGGGGCCGCCGCCGTCGTCGACGTTGCAGGTCACGCCGTCGAGGGTGAAGGTGGCCGGGACGGCGTTGGTGCCGCTGTAGGAGCCCTGGAAGCCGAAGCTGACCGAACCGCCGGTCGACAGGGTCCCGTTGTAGGTCTCGTTGGTGGCGGTGACGGCGGCGCCGCTCTGGCTGATCTTCGCGTTCCAGCCGCTGGTGACCTTCTGGTTTCCGGCGTACGACCACTTCACCGACCAGTTGGACTTGGCGGAGCCCTGGTTGGTGACCGTCACGGCGGCGGTGAAGCCGGTGTCCCACTGGTTCTGCACCTTGTAGTCGACGGTGCAGGGGACGGCCGCCGTGCCGACGTCCTCGGGGGCGGACGCGGCGAGCGCGGTCCCCGAGGCCCCGGCGACGAGCGCCAGGGCGGCGAGCATCGCAGTTCTGGTACGACTCATGAGTGCGGGTTCCTTCTTGGTCGCGGGTGCTGACGGTTCATCCGTGCAGGGCGCGCAAGAGGCAAGGAGGAGATGCCGGCGACGGCTAGAAGTACTGAACGCGGGGGGTGTCGCATGAGCGACTCCTTGCAGATCAGCGCTCCGTGACGGACGCGTCGACTGATGGAATCGCTCCCACTGGTGTCAATGAAGCTAGCGCCAAGTGACGGTAAAGGACAGAGGAGTCGCTGACTTTCCCTCAACTAAATCCGTCGAATCTTTTCGACTCTTCAAGCACCTTGACCCCTTGCACCCCCATCCCCACTATGGGAGCGCTCCCACTGGTTCAAGCCTTGACTTCTCCGAGCCGCAAGGAGGAACCAGCACGTGCATCCCCCACGCAGACGCAGAACCGCGCGACGGTTGTGGACCGCCGTCGCGGCGGCCCTGGCACTCCCCCTGGCCATGGTGGGCACGAACTCGACGCCCGCCCAGGCCGCGGCACTTCAGTGCAGTGTCGACTACAAGGCCAACGACTGGGGCTCCGGCTTCACCGCGGATCTGACGATCACCAACCGCGGTACGGACGTCATCGACGGCTGGACGCTGACGTACAGCTACGCCGGCAACCAGAAGCTCGGCAACGGCTGGAACGGCACCTGGTCCCAGTCCGGCCAGTCGATCACCGTGAAGGACGCCGGCCACAACGGGCGGATCGCCGCCGGGGCCGCGGTCACCACGGGCGCGCAGTTCAGCTACAGCGGCGCCAACGCCGCTCCCACGAACTTCGCGGTCAACGGCACCAGTTGCACCGGCGCCCACCAACCCCCCATCACCGTGCTGACCAGCCCGGCGGCGGGCGCCGTCTACACCCAGGGCGACGCCGTCCCGCTCGCGGCCACCGCCGCGGCCGCCGACAACGCCACCATCAGCAAGGTCGAGTTCTACGACAACACCACGCTGCTGGGCACCGACTCCACGGCGCCGTACTCGCTCTCGGTCTCCAGCTTGACCGTGGGCAGTCATTCACTGCTGGCGAAGGCGTACGACAGCCAGGGCGCGTCCGCGGAGTCCACGCCGGTCGGCGTCACGGTCGCCTCGGGTCCCGCCGTGGTGACCTCTCAGACCCAACTCCCCGTTCAGCAGGGCAAGTCGGCCTCGTACGACGTCAAGCTGTCGACCCAGCCGTCGTCGAACGTCACCGTCACCACCACCCGCACCGGCGGCAACTCGGGTCTGTCGGTGAGCGGCGGCGCCTCGCTCACCTTCACCCCCTCGAACTGGAACACCGCCCAGCAGGTGACCATCACGGCCGACAGCTCCGGCACCGGCGCGGCGACCTTCGAGTCGACGGCCACCGGGCACGCGAAGGCGTCGGTCACGGTGACCCAGATCGCGGCGACGAAGGCGTACGACGCCCGCTTCCTGGAGCTGTACGGCAAGATCACCAACCCGGCGAACGGCTACTTCTCACCCGAGGGCATTCCCTACCACTCGGTGGAGACACTGATCGTCGAGGCGCCGGACCACGGCCATGAGACCACGTCGGAGGCGTACAGCTACCTTCTCTGGCTGCAGGCCATGTACGGCAAGGTCACGGGCGACTGGTCCAAGTTCAACGGGGCCTGGGAGATCATGGAGAAGTACATGATCCCCACCCACGCCGACCAGCCGACCAACTCCTTCTACAACGCCTCCAAGCCGGCGACCTACGCGCCCGAGCTGGACACGCCGAACGAGTATCCGGCGAAGCTGGACACCGGGGTGTCGGTCGGGTCCGACCCGATCGCCGGTGAGCTGAAGTCGGCGTACGGCACGGACGACGTCTACGGCATGCACTGGCTGCAGGACGTCGACAACACCTACGGCTACGGCAACTCACCGGGCAAGTGCGAGGCCGGGCCGAGCGACACCGGGCCGTCGTACATCAACACCTTCCAGCGCGGCGCGCAGGAGTCGGTGTGGGAGACCGTGCCGCAGCCGACCTGCGACCAGTTCAAGTACGGCGGGAAGAACGGGTACCTGGACCTGTTCACCGGTGACGCCTCCTACGCCAAGCAGTGGAAGTTCACCAACGCCCCGGACGCCGACGCGCGTGCGGTGCAGGCCGCGTACTGGGCCGACAAGTGGGCCGACGAGCAGGGCAAGGGCGCTCAGATCTCCGCGACCGTCGCCAAGGCCGCGAAGATGGGCGACTATCTGCGCTACGCGATGTACGACAAGTACTTCAAGAAGGTCGGCAACTGTGTGGGCCCCTCGTCCTGCCCGGCCGGCACCGGCAAGGACGCCTCGTTCTACCTGCTCTCCTGGTACTACGCCTGGGGCGGCGCCACCGACACCTCGGCGGGCTGGGCCTGGCGCATCGGCTCCAGCCATGCGCACGGCGGCTATCAGAACCCGATGGCCGCGTACGCCCTGGCCAACTACGCCGACCTGAAGCCCAAGTCGGCGACGGGGCAGGCGGACTGGGCCAAGTCCCTGGAGCGGCAGGTCGAGTTCTATCGCTGGCTGCAGTCCAGCGAGGGCGCCATCGCCGGCGGTGCGACCAACAGCTGGGCGGGCCGGTACGCGACGCCGCCCGCGGGCAAGTCGACCTTCTACGGCATGTACTACGACCAGCAGCCCGTCTACCACGACCCGCCGTCCAACCAGTGGTTCGGCTTCCAGGCGTGGTCGATGGAGCGGGTGGCCGAGTACTACCAGCAGACGGGGAACGCGGCCGCGAAGGCCGTCCTCGACAAGTGGGTCGACTGGGCGCTGTCCGAGACGACCGTCAACCCGGACGGTACGTACCGGATTCCGTCGACGCTTCAGTGGTCGGGGCAGCCCGACACCTGGAACGCCTCAAGTCCGGGCGCCAACAACGGGCTTCATGTCACCGTCGCCGACTACACGAACGACGTCGGTGTGGCGGCCGCGTACGCCAAGACCCTGACGTACTACGCCGACCGCTCCGGTGACACGGCTGCCGCGACGACGGCGAAGGCGTTGCTGGACGGCATGTGGGACAACTACCAGGACGATCTCGGTATCGCCGTTCCGGAGACCCGCGCCGACTACAACCGCTTCGACGATCCGGTCTACATCCCGAGCGGCTGGACGGGCACCATGCCGAACGGTGACGCGATCAACTCGTCGTCGACCTTCGAGTCGATCCGGTCGTTCTACGAGGACGATCCGGCGTGGTCGAAGATCGAGGCGTACCTCGCGGGTGGGGCGGCGCCGTCGTTCACGTATCACCGGTTCTGGGCCCAGGCGGACATTGCGTTGGCCATGGGTTCTTACGCGGAGCTGCTCGAATAACCAGCCCCCGCCAAGCGCTCCGCCAAGAGGCCGTGACTTGCCTGCGGGCCCGCTGTGGCTAGTCGCGCAGTTCCCCGCGCCCCTGAAAACAGGGCGTGGCAGGTCACGGCGTTTCGCGGAACCGCTTGAAGGCTCCGCGTAAGTGGTCTCGTCACCTGACGGCGAGGCCGAACCGCCGGGCGGCCCCCTCCCGCACTGGGGGCCGCCCGGTCGTCGCGCGTTCCTCTCCAAGGAAGGACCCCACCGTGCGAAGAACCCGCATCCTCACCACCGTGTTGGCGCTCGCGGCCGGCCTGCTCGCCGGTACCCCCTCCGCGCTCGCCGCCCCGGCCGCGCCGGAGGTGTCGATCAGTGCCGACAGCTACACCTGGAAGAACGCCCGCATCGACGGCGGCGGTTTCGTGCCCGGCATCGTGTTCAACCGGAAGGAGAAGAACCTCGCCTACGCCCGTACGGACATCGGCGGAGCCTACCGTTGGCAGCAGGCCTCGAAGACGTGGACGCCGTTGTTGGACTCGGTCGGGTGGGACGACTGGGGGCATACGGGCGTGGTGAGTCTGGCGTCCGACTCCGTGGACCCGGACAAGGTGTACGCGGCGGTCGGGACGTACACCAACAACTGGGATCCGACGAACGGCGCAGTGATGCGCTCCTCCGACCGGGGCGCGAGCTGGCAGAAGGCGGATCTGCCGTTCAAGCTGGGCGGCAACATGCCGGGGCGCGGCATGGGTGAGCGGCTGGCGGTCGATCCGAACAGGAACAGCGTGCTGTATCTGGGCGCGCCCAGCGGCGAGGGGCTGTGGCGGTCGACGGACTCCGGGGCCAGCTGGTCGCAGGTCACCGACTTCCCCAACGTCGGGAACTACGTGCAGGATCCGAGCGACACCAGCGGGTACGCCAGCGACAACCAGGGAATCGTCTGGGTCACCTTCGACGAGTCCACGGGGACCTCCGGGAGCGCCACGAAGACCATCTACGTGGGGGTCGCCGACAAGGACAACGCCGTCTATCGCTCGACGGACGCCGGCGCCACCTGGTCGCGGGTCGCCGGCCAGCCGACGGGATACCTGGCGCACAAGGGTGTCCTGGACGCGGCGAACGGCTATCTGTATCTCGCCTACAGCGACAAGGGCGGGCCGTACGACGGCGGCAAGGGCCGGCTGTGGCGGTACGCGACGGCGTCCGGCACCTGGACGGACATCAGCCCGGTCGCCGAGGCGGACACCTATTACGGTTTCGCCGGGTTGACCGTCGACCGGCAGAAGCCGGGGACCGTGATGGCGACGGCGTACAGCTCCTGGTGGCCGGACACCCAGATCTTCCGCTCGACGGACAGCGGCGGGACGTGGACGAAGGCGTGGGACTACACGTCGTATCCCAGCCGCGCCAACCGGTACACGATGGACGTCTCGTCGTCGCCGTGGCTGACGTGGGGCGCCAACCCGTCGCCGCCCGAGGAGACGCCGAAGCTGGGCTGGATGACGGAGGCGCTGGAGATCGACCCGTTCGACTCGAACCGGATGATGTACGGGACGGGCGCGACGATCTACGGCACCGAGGACCTGACGAAGTGGGACAGCGGGAGCCGGTTCACCATCAGGCCGATGGTGCAGGGCCTGGAGGAGACGGCCGTCAACGACCTCGCCTCGCCGCCCTCGGGCGCACCGCTGCTCAGCGCGCTGGGTGACATCGGCGGCTTCCGGCACACGGACCTCACCAAGGTGCCGTCGATGATGTTCACCCAGCCGAACTTCACCACGACGACGAGCCTGGACTACGCCGAGTCCAGCCCGAACACCGTCGTACGGGTCGGCAACCTCGACTCCGGTCCGCACATCGCCTTCTCGACGGACAACGGCGCCAACTGGTTCGCCGGGACCGACCCTTCGGGCGTCAGCGGCGGCGGCACGGTCGCCGCGGCCGCGGACGGCAGCCGGTTCGTGTGGAGCCCGGCCGGTACGGGTGTGCAGTACGCGACCGGGTTCGGCAACTCCTGGCAGGCGTCGAGCGGGATCCCGGCCGGGGCGATCGTCGAGTCGGACCGGGTCGACCCGACGACGTTCTACGGCTTCAAGTCCGGGAAGTTCTACGTCAGTTCGGACGGCGGCGCGACCTTCACGGCGTCCTCGGCGGCCGGGCTGCCGAGCGGGGACAGTGTGCGCTTCAAGGCGCTGCCCGGTGTGAAGGGGGAGGTGTGGCTGGCGGGCGGCGCGCCGGACGGGGCGTACGGTCTGTGGCACTCGACGGACGGCGGCGCGAGCTTCACCAAGCTCTCGAACGTCGAGCAGGCCGACGCGGTCGGCTTCGGCAAGGCGGCGCCGGGAGCGTCGTACCAGACCCTGTACGTCAGCGCGAAGATCGCCGGAGTGCGCGGTATCTTCCGCTCCACCGACAAGGGCGCGACCTGGACCCGTGTCAACGACGACGCCCACCAGTGGGGTTGGACGGGCGCGGCGATCACGGGTGACCCCCGGGTGTACGGGCGGGTGTACGTGGCGACCAACGGGCGGGGCGTCATCTACGGCGAGACGGCCGACGGCGGCAGCACGGATCCCGATCCGGACCCCGACCCGGATCCCGACCCCACGCCGACCGGCGCCTGCGCGGTGACGTACAAGGTCACCAACCAGTGGTCGGGCGGATTCCAGGCCGACGTACAGCTGTCCAACACCGGTTCGGCCGCTTGGAGCGGCTGGTCCCTCGGCTGGTCCTTCGCGGACGGGCAGCGGATCACTCAGGTGTGGAACGCCGAGCACACGCAGTCCGGTTCGGCGGTGAGCGCGAGGAACGTGGGCTGGAACGGCAGTGTGGCGGCCGGCTCGTCCGTGAGCTTCGGCTTCACGGGGAGCTGGTCGGGGACGAACGCCGAGCCTGCGGCGTTCAAGCTGGGCGAGCAGACCTGCACGGTGAGCTGAACCGAGGCGAGTGAGCCCGGGGGCGCGTGCGGTTGGTGCGCACGCGCCCCCGGTGCTGTCTACGACAGCTTCCACTCCCCGATCTGCTCCGCGAAGCCGGAGTCCATCCCGAACGTGACGGTGGCCGCCTTCGACGCCTTCGGCACCTCGAACACGACCCAGCCGAGGGTCTTCGCGCCGGGCTTCAGCCGGACGTCCGAGGACATCGACGGGCCGGCCGTGATGTCGGCGAGCACGGTCCCGAACTGCTGGCCCTGGTCGTCGGCGATCTTCGCCCCGTTCGCGGGAGCGTCGGAGTAGACCTTTGTGCCGGTGTTGACCAGCTGGAACTGCACGCCGATCCAACGGTTGCCGGACTCGGGCGAGAAGAACTCGTCGCCGGACTTGGCGTTGTCGGCGACCTTCACGACGGTGACGTCGAGTCCGCTGCCGGCCTCCATGCCCTTGAGCGCCAACGTGTCGCCGACCTTGGCGACCTCGGGCGCGGCACTGCTCTCCTCGGCGGCGGCCTCCTTCTCGGCGCCGCCCTCCGCCGCGGCGGAGGCCTTCGCCTTCGGCTTGTCGACGACCTCGTCGCCGGAGCCGGAACCACAGGCCGTCAGACCGAGCGCGGCGACGGCGACAACGGCGGTGGCGGCGAGACGTATGCGGGTGTGGTGGAACATGTTCTCCCCAGGTTTCGGTGGTACGCATGTGAAGGACCCGTAAAGAACCTGCATGGTTGTACGGGTCATCGAAAAAATCCGGGGACATGAGGCAACCCGGCAGCCCGATGTGGCGTCAGGGCTGCCGGGCCGGGCGGGTGGACGCCTGCGTTCAGGGCGTGCTCAGGGCATGCTCAGGGTGTGAAGACGCTCGGACGGGGTGCCGTGGGCATGCCGTTGCCGATGAAGAAGCTCGGGTGCGGGGGCTGGTTGTACGCGGTGTTCTGCCAGGCCAGGGCCGTGCGGTACATCGGGTCGTGCAGGAGGGTCGTGATCCTGGTGTTCGTCTCGACCGGGGTCGAGTAGATCCTCAGCGCCGTGTTGCCGCTGGTGCGCCAGATGACCTCCTCGCGCCAGTCGCCGAGGATGTCACCGGAGAGCACGGGCGTGGCCTTGGTGCCGTTGTTGGAGGAGACACCGGAGCCGGTGAGGAGCCGGGTGTCGCCGGACGTGCCGTACTTGTCGATGCGGGTGCCGTCGAGGAGTTCACGGACGGGGTCGCCGTCCCACCAGGACAGGAAGTTGATGCTGGACGGCTCCCGGCCGAGGGAGGCGCCGGTCGCCGAGCGCAGGGTCGTGTCGGAGGCGGACCACGCCTCGGCGCCCGCGCTGCCGGCATGGATGTCACCCGCGACACCCCGGCCGTTGTCGGCGCCCGACGCCGTCTGCCACAGGATCTGGCCGGTGCGCGCGTCGCCCATCCAGGAGCCGGGCTTGCTGGAGTCCTCCGAGACCTTGAAGTACTCAAGGCCCGCGCGGGAGGGGTTGAGGTCCCCGACGTGGCCGGCGTCACCGTGCCCCAGCCTGGTGGTCCACAGCCCCCAGCCGTTGTCGTCCACGGTCATGGCGCCGTACACGATCTCGTCCTTGCCGTCGGCGTCGACGTCGGCGACGGACAGGCTGTGGTTGCCCTGGCCGTCGTAGCCCTGCCCGGCGTTGGTGGAGGAGTTGGTGTCGAAGGTCCAGCGGCGCGTGAAGCTGCCGTTGCGCCAGTCCCAGGCGGCGATCACGGTACGGGTGTAGTAGCCGCGGGCCATGATGAGCGAGGGACGGGAGCCGTCCAGGTAGGCGGTGCCGGCGAGGAACCGGTCGACCCGGTTGCCGTAGGAGTCGCCCCACGAGGACACCGTCCCTCGGGCCGGGACGTAGTCGACCGTCCCCATCGCCTTGCCGGTCTGCCCGTTGAACATGGTCAGGTACTCGGGTCCGGACAGGATGTAGCCGGACGAGTTCCGGTGGTCGGCGGACGAGCTGCCGATCACCGCGCCGGTGCCGTCCCGGGTGCCGTCGGCCGTCTTCATCGCGACCTCGGCCTTGCCGTCGCCGTCGTAGTCGTACACCTGGAACTGGGTGTAGTGCGCGCCGGAGCGGATGTTGCGGCCCAGGTCGACGCGCCACAGGCGGGTGCCGTCGAGCTTGATGCCGTCGACGAAGGTGTTGCCGGTGTAGCCGGACTGGGAGTTGTCCTTGGCGTTGGTGGGCTGCCACTTGAGGACGATGTCGAGGGCGCCGTCGCCGTCGAGGTCGCCGACGGAGGCGTCGTTGGCCTCGTAGGTGTAGGCCACTCCGTCGGGGGTGGTGCCGCCGGCGGGCGGGCTGATCGGGACGTCCTTGTAGCCCGGGCGGAACTGGACGGCGTGCACGGAGTCGCCCTGCTCGACGCCGTTCACGATCGCCCGGATCGTGTAGTCGGCCTGCTCCGGGGCGCCGGAGTGGAAGTAGTTCGTGGAGCCGGTGACCGGGGTCGCGTTGACCTTCGTACCGGCCCGGTAGACGTTGAAGGAGACGTTGTCCGGGTCGGTGCCGAGCCAGCGCCAGCTGACCAGGTTGCCGCTGGAGGTGTGGACGCTGACCACGCCCCGGTCCAGGGCCTCGACCTGGCGTGCGGTGGCCGCCTCGGCCGTGCCGACGCCGTTCAGGGCGGTGAGCCCGGCGGCGACCAGGGCGGCAGTGGCGAGCGACGCGGAGAGGGCGGCGCGGCGTCTGCGGTGCTTGCGCGGGTGCTGCACGTGACGTACCTCCTTGGGAGGACGGACGGATTCCGTTGCCTCAGTCGCCGCCGTGCGCACGGAAGTTGCCGTATCTCCCGGCCAGTTCGGCCACCGTCCGGGCGATCCGCTCGCGCAGTTCGGGCGGTTGGAGCACCTCGATGCCGGTGCCGAGGCGCAGGAACTCGGCGTGGGCGTGGTCGACGGACTCGATGGGGACGGTGGCCGTAGTCCAACCGTCCTTTTCGGTACGGCAGTTGGTCGCGCGGTCGAGTGTCACGCCGGGGGCGAGTCGCACCACCGCCTCGTGGCGGTACAGACGGGCGTGGAAGTCGCGCTGGTACGCGCTCCAATAGGCGGCGAGATCGAAGTCGCCGGGGTAGGTGAACTCCTCGTCGGCGGGGGCGAGTCGCAGGATCTGGTCGACGCGGTAGGTGCGCGGCCCCGGGCCCGCGACGACGTACCAGCGGCCCGCCTTGAGGACGAGGCCGTACGGCTCCAGGCGGCGCTCCACGTCGGTTGGTTCACGCCAGCGGCGGTACCGGACGTGCAGGACGCGGCTGTTCCAGACCGCGTCGGCGACCGCCGGGAGGTACGGCGTCTCGTCGCCGTCGGCGTACCAGCCGGGCGCGTCGAGGTGGAAGCGGCCGCTGATCCGGTCGGCGTGGCCGCGCAGTTCCGGTGGCAGGGCGGCGCGGACCTTGAGCTGGGCGGCGGCCAGGACGGAGCCGAGGCCGAGCTGGGCGGCGGGGCCGGGGGCGCCGGCGAGGAAGAGGGCCTCGGCCTCGTCGGCGTTGAGTCCGGTGAGGCGAGTGCGGTAGCCGTCGAGCAGGCGGTAGCCACCGGCGTGGCCCGCGTCGCCGTAGAGCGGGACGCCGGCCGCGCCCAGCGCCTCCACATCCCGGTACACCGTGCGCACCGACACCTCCAGCTCCTCGGCCAGTTGGGCGGCGGTCATCCGGCCGCGGGTCTGGAGCAGCAGGAGGATGGAGACGAGTCGGCTGGACTTCACTGCCACAGGATGTCAGTGAAGCGGCCGTAGCGTCGCGTCATGGCCCTCACCGAGACACCGGCGTTCGCCGAGAAACTGCTGACCGTACCGCCGCCGATCGAGGTGGCCGGACGGTGGATCAAGCGCTACCACGTCACCGCCGACCCCGCGGGCATCGCGCCCGAGGTGGCGAAGGCGGCGTACGAGATCCTGCCGGAACTGCTGCCGGAGCCGGACGGCACACCACCGGCGACGTTCGTCGTGCTGCACCGGGGCGGCGACGACGGCGCCTATCTGAACGCCTACAGCTGGGTGTGGGACAACGTCCTGCACTTCAAGGGCGCCTCGGCGGGCCAGCCGGTACTCGGCTGCCCGGACCGCGACCCGACGAACTTCATCACCCCCGACCTGCCGTGGATCGGCTGCGTTTGGGAACTCCCGCCGATCCTGCACGAACGGGACGCCTGGGTACGGCACATTCTCGCGCCCCAAGTCCCCGATCTGACCGCCTACTTGGCCGATTCACTGCCCGAAGGAACCACTGGAGACCGCGCATGAGCAGCCCACACGACTTCGACTTCTTCCACGGCGACTGGCAGGTCCTCAACCGCCGCCGCACCGACTTCCTCGACCCGGACAGCGACTGGGAGGAGTTCCCGGCCACCAACCGCTGCTGGCCGCTGTTCGACGGAGCCGCGAACGTCGACGAGATCGACATGCCCCGGCTCTCAGCGAAGGGCGCGACCCTGCGGCTCTTCGACCGGGAGACGAAGCGGTGGTCGCTGAACTGGGCCTCCAGTATCAGCGGGACGCTGTTCCCGCCGGTCATCGGCCGGTTCGAGGACGGACGCGGGGAGTTCTACGGCGACGACACGTACGACGGGAAGGACGTACGGGTGCGGTTCGTCTGGTCGGGCGTCTCCACGGCGTCGGCCCGGTGGGAGCAGGCGTTCTCCGTCGACGACGGGCAGAGCTGGCTGACGAACTGGACCATGGAGTTCACTCGGGCTTGAGGAACGCGCGGAGGCTGAACACCGGGTCCGGGCGGGGGCGGTCCTGGTCCGGGAGTTCCGCGAGGCGGGCGGCGAAGGCGTCGGCGAGGGCGCCTCCCGGGGGCAGGGTGACGAACCAGCCGCGGTGCAGGTCGGCGACGGTGCGCCGGGGGCTGCGGCCCTGCCCGCGGCCCGTGAAACGGGCCTGCCCGGCCGGGACCAGGCCGTGGGCGAGGGCGTACGACTCCACCAGCGCCGCCTCGTCGCGGGCCGGGCGGGGCGGACGGGAGGCCAGGACGGCGTCGATGTCGCTGCCCACGTTGTGGGCGGCGGCCTTGTCGACCGTGGTGACGTACACCCCGCCGGGCCGCAGGACCCGGGCACATTCCCCGACGATGGTCCGCACGTCGTCGTCCGTCCGGGCCAGGTGCAACAGCCACACGCTGCTGACGGCGTCGAACCGGCCGGCCCCGAACGGCAGCCGCCGGCTGTCGGCGAGTACGACCGAGCCGGGGAGGCGGGCCGCGGCCTGCCGGGCCATGGCGGGCGCGAGATCGACGCCGGTCACGCTCAGGCCGTCGCGCGCGGCCAGGCGTCGGGTGACGATGCCGGTGCCGCAGGCCACGTCGAGCAGGCGCCGCGTCCCGGCCGGCAGGAGCCCCAGCACGGCCTCCGCGGCGGCCGCCGCCCTGGGCTCGCCGCCGCGCGAGTTGTCATACCGCTCCGCTTCCTTGTCGTAGTCCAGCACACCCTTCAGTCTGCCCCGTGACCTGGGGCGAGATCCTCGATCCTGCGGGCGAGTGCGAAGTCCCGCTCGGTCACGGCGCTCACGGTGTGGGTGTTCACGGTGAGGGAGATCGTGTTGTAGCCCAGGGTGAGGTCGGAGTGGTGGTCGAGCTCCTCCTGGACCTGGGCGATGTGCACGACCATCGCCGTGGCCGCGAAGTGCGAGGGGAGGCGGTAGGAGCGGGCGAGTCGGTCGCCGTCCAGCGACCAGCCGGGCAGTTCCGCGAGCCGGTCCTCGATCTCCTTCTGCGACAGCGGTTCGAGGGGCATGGCCTCGCTCCTTCCTGGACGGGAGGGCTGTGGGAGGTTTGTCTTCAGACTGCCACAGCCGGGGTGCGGCGGCCCTGGTCAGCCGGGGCCCGAGGTCAGCGGCGGACGCTTTCGGCCGCGAGGTCGTCGGCGAGCGCGGCGATCTGCGCCCGGCCCTCCACCCGCTCCACCCACTCGTGCGGCAGGGCGAGGTCGCCGTACCGGGCGCCGAGGAGGTTTCCGCAGATGGAGCCGGTGGAGTCGCTGTCGCCGGAGTGGTTGACGGACAGCAGCAGGGCGTCCGGCACGGAGGGTGCGACGAGCGCGCAGTAGACGCCGATGGCGAGGGCCTGCTCGGCGACCCAGCCCTCTCCCAGCCTCTCGACCTTCTCCGCGCTCGGCGAGCCCTCCCCGGCCAGGTCGAGGGCCTCGGTGAGCGCGGCGGAGGTCTCCTCGTGGCCGGAGTGGCGCTTGAGCAGGCGCAGGGTGCGCAGGACGGCGCCCTCCAGGGACTCGCCGGCGACGAGGTGGGCCACAATCGCGGCCAGCGCGCCGGCGGAGTAGTAGCCGGTGGGGTGACCGTGGGTGATCTGGGCGGCGCGGGCGGCCATGGCGAAGGCGCCTTCGGCGGAGTTCAGCAGGCCGAAGGGCGCCGAGCGCATGACCGCGCCGCAGCCCTTGGAGTCGGGGTTGACCTCGCCGGGCTTGCCGTCGAGCGCCAGCCCGGGGTCGGGTGCATACATCTGTGCCACCCCGGACACGCACGCGTTGCCGGGAGCCCGGCGGGCGTACAGCCAGGCCTGGGTGATGAGCCCGCCCTCGGGGGCGCCGCTCTGCGGCGGTGCCGCATGCTCGGGGCCGGAGTGGCGCTGGGTCTCCAGCCAGCGTTCGTACGCCCAGCGCACCAGCAGGGCCCATCCGCCGCCGATGCCCTTCAGCCGCTCGCGCCGGTGCGCCTGGATGAGCGCCTCGGCGGTGAAGAGGGTCATCTGCGTGTCGTCACTGATCCGGGCCACGTCGCTGTCCCCGGCGAACACCGGCCCGGTCACCCCGCGCTCCCCGTGCGCCGCGCGGATCCGCTCCAGCGAGCTGAACTCGACGGGGTAGCCGAGGGCGTCCCCGAGGGCCCCGCCGAGCAGACAGCCACGCACCCGGGCGCGGTACACGGCCTCTCCCGCAAGGGACGACGTCCAGGGCTCGGTCATCGCACGCACTCCTCGACTACGGTCGTACACATGACCATTGTCCCGCCCGAAGACACCGCGCCCGCCGCCGCCCCCACCGACCGGGGCGTGGGTCCGCTGTTGCGTGCCTGGCGGGAGCAACGGCGGGTCAGTCAGCTGGAGTTGGCGCTGCGGGCCGACTCCTCTGCGCGGCACATCAGCTTCATCGAGACGGGCCGTTCCCGGCCGAGCGAGGAGATGGTGCTGCGGCTGGCCGAGCACCTGGACGTGCCGGTGCGGGAGCGCAACGCGCTGCTTATGGCCGCCGGCCACGCCCCGCACTATCCGGAGACCCCGCTGGACGACCCGGCGCTGGACGCGCTCCGCACGGGCATGGAGCAGCTGATCCAGGGCTACGAGCCCTACCCGGCTCTCGTGGTCGACGCGATGTACGACGTCCACGCGGCCAACCGGGGCATCCTGATGCTGCTCGACGGCATCCCCGAGCACCTCCTGACGCCCCCGCTGAACGCGATGCGCCTGACCCTGCACCCGCAGGGCCTCGCCCCGCGCATCCGCAACCTGCGCGAATGGCGCGGCCATCTGCTGGCCCAGATGGACCGGCAGATCGCACTGCGCCGCTCCGACCGGCTGCGCCGGCTGTACGAGGAGGTGGCGGCGTACCCGGTGGTGGAGGAGGGACCGCAGCCCGGGACCGCCGAACCGGCCGCATCCGTCCCGTACTTCGCGCTGCCGCTGCAGGTCGAGCACGAGGGCCGCGTCCTGTCCTTCGTCTCCTCCATCTCCACCTTCAACACACCCATGGACGTCACCGTCTCCGAGCTGGCCATCGAGACCTTCCTCCCGGCCGACCCGGCGACGGTCAAGTACCTGCGGTCGCTGCTGCCCTGACGGACTCTTCAGCGCCGAGGCGACCATCCCCATGGAACCCCGGAACATGGCACACTGCACGACGTACTTTCGGCGCGTGGGGAGGGCGTGGCGTGAGTGAGCGGCGGCCCGCGCCCACCGTGGGGCAGGTAGTACTCGGCAAACGCCTCCAGGAGCTGCGCGAGGCGGCGAACCTGGGACGCGACGAAGCCGCCCGCGCACTGCGCGTGGCCCCGGCGACGATACGCCGGATGGAGACGGCCGAGGTCGCCCTGAAGATCCCGTACGTACAGGTGCTGCTGGAGACGTACGGCGTCCCGGAGGACGAGGCGAACGCCTTCGTCACGCTGGCCGAGGAGGCCAACCAGCCCGGTTGGTGGCAGCGCTTCCACGACGTGCTGCCGGACTGGTTCAGCCTGTACGTCAGCCTGGAGGGCGCCG
Source organism: Streptomyces muensis (assembly GCF_021474425.1). GTDB lineage: Bacteria > Actinomycetota > Actinomycetes > Streptomycetales > Streptomycetaceae > Streptomyces > Streptomyces muensis. The sequence goes on from NZ_JAKEIP010000057.1 coordinate 25,964, forward strand.
CCCGCATCGTCCGCTCCTACGAGCCGCACTTCGTGCCGGGCCTGCTCCAGACCGAGGACTACGCCCGGGCCGTGCTGGAGGCCGGGACGATAGGGCAGACCGGGCCGGAGACGATAGAGCGGCATGTGTCGTTGCGCATGGAACGGCAGCGGCTGCTGGAGCGCCCGGACCCGCCGCACCTGTGGGTGATCATGGACGAGACGGTGCTGCGGCGTCCCGTGAGCGTCCGTGGCGAGGTGATGCGCGCCCAGGTGGACAAGCTCCTGGAGTTCGCCGAGCGCGACCGTGTCACGTTGCAGATCGCCGAGTTCGCCGCAGGACCGCACCCGGGGACGTACGCGCCGTTCAGCCTGTTCCGGTTCGCCGAGCCCGAGCTGCCCGACATGGTCTACACGGAGTATCTGACCGGCGCCCTGTATCTGGACTCCCGCACGGAGGTCGCCACGCATCTGGAGGTCCTCGACCACATGTCGACGGCCGCCGCGTCGGCCGAGCACACGAAGAAGATCCTGCGGGAGTTCCGCGAGAACCACTGAGCCGTCAAGCCCTGTCACACCCGACCCGAGGAGAGCACACGGCATGACCGGATCCGAGTCCGCGCCCGCCCGCATCGACACCAGCCGGCCGCATCCGGCCCGTGTGTACGACTGGTGGCTGGGCGGCAAGGACAACTACCCGGTGGACGAGGAGCTCGCCCGCAGGATCCTCGCCGTGGACAGCAGCGCGGTGCGCGGGGCCCGTGCCAACCGCCGGTTCATGCACCGGGCCGTCGCCACGGTCGCCGAGGCCGGTGTCCGCCAGTTCCTGGACATCGGCACCGGTATCCCCACCGAACCCAATCTGCACCAGGTGGCGCAGGGCGTCGCGCCGGAGGCGAAGGTGGTGTACGCCGACAACGACCCGATCGTCCTGCGCCACGCCCAGGCCCTGCTGCACGGAACCGCCGAGGGCAAACCGCCTATGTGCACGCGGACGTCCGTGACGTGGACGCGTTGCTGGCCCGGGCCGCCGAGTCGCTGGACTTCACCGCGCCCGTCGCGTTGTCCCTGGTCGCGCTGACCCACTATCTGGGTGCCGAGCCGGACGGCGACGACGTGTACGGCCTGGTGGCGAAGTACGTGGCCGCGCTTGCCCCCGGCAGCCATCTGATCCTCTCGCAGGTCACGCCCGATCTGAATCCCGCCGCGATCGACAGGGCCGCCGAGCACTTCCGGCGCGGCGGCACCCCCTTCCATCCCCGCTCGCTCCCGGAGTTCTCCCGCTTCTTCGACGGTCTGGAGCTGCTCGGCCCCGGTGTGATCCCGGTGTCCGGCTGGCGTCCGGGCCCCGAGGACGTGGCGGCCCAGGCGGAGGGCATCGTGCCGGTGTACGCGGGGGTCGCCCGCAAGGTGTGACAGCGGCGTCCGGCCGCGAGGTCTGACCCGTACGGGTGCGGTGAAGGGGTGCGCTCCCGCGTGCCGCCCTAGGTTCGTGAACAGGGACCAGGGCAACCAAGGGAGCGCCTGTGACCGACACGGAGATACCGGCCACCCCGCCCGCCGAGCCACCCCCGGAGCCCGGCGCGGCGCTGCTCAGGGCGGGCAGGTTCTTCCGGCCGGGCACGCCCGCGCCCGATCTGCACAGTGTCGCGCTGACCGGCGGGCGTGAGGCGGACGCCTTCTACCGGGACCGCTGGAGCCACGACAAGGTCGTGAACTCCACGCACGGCGTGAACTGCACCGGCTCCTGCCGTTGGAAGGTGTACGTCAAGGACGGCATCATCACCTGGGAGACCCAGCAGACCGACTACCCGAGCGTCGGCCCCGACCGCCCCGAGTACGAACCCCGCGGCTGCCCGCGCGGCGCCGCCTTCTCCTGGTACACCTACTCCCCCACCCGGGTCCGCTACCCCTACGTCCGCGGGGTCCTGCTGGAGATGTACCGGGAAGCGAAGGAGCGGCTCCGCGACCCGGTCCTGGCCTGGGCCGACGTCCAGGGCGACCCCGAGCGCCGCCGCCGCTACCAGCAGGCACGCGGCAAGGGCGGTCTGGTGCGGGCGAGTTGGGACGAGGCGGTCGAGATCGTCGCCGCCGCCCACGTCCACACCATCAAGGCGTACGGCCCCGACCGCATCGCCGGTTTCTCCCCCATCCCCGCGATGTCGATGGTCTCGCACGCGGCGGGCGCCCGCTTCCACTCCCTCATCGGCGCCCCGATGCTGTCCTTCTACGACTGGTACGCCGACCTGCCCGTCGCCTCCCCGCAGGTCTTCGGCGACCAGACCGACGTACCGGAGTCGGGCGACTGGTGGGACGCGGCGTATCTGATGATGTGGGGCTCGAACGTCCCGGTGACCCGCACGCCGGACGCGCACTGGATGGCGGAGGCCCGCTACCGGGGCCAGAAGGTCGTGGTGGTCGCGCCGGACTACGCCGACAACGCCAAGTTCGCCGACGAGTGGCTGCACCCGCACCCCGGCACGGACGGCGCGCTGGCCCTGGCGATGGGCCACGTGATCCTCAAGGAGTTCTTCGTCGACCGTGAGACACCGTTCTTCGCGGACTACGTACGGCGGTTCACCGACCTGCCCTTCCTGGTCACCCTGGAGGAGCGGGACGGCGCCTACGTGCCCGCGAAGTTCCTGCGCGCCTCGGACCTGGGTCAGGAGGGTGGGAGCGCCGAGTGGAAGACGGTCGTGCTGGACACCGTGACGGGCCGCGCGGTCGCCCCGAACGGCTCGCTGGGCTTTCGCTGGTCCGAGTCGGGCCAGGGCAGGTGGAACCTCGAACTCGGTGAGGTACGCCCGCAGTTGAGCCTTCACGGCAGCCAGGTCGCCGTGGGCGTCGAGGTGCTGCTGCCGCGCTTCGACACCGAGGGCGGACCGCACGGGCAGGGGCGCGGTGACGTCGTACGGCGCGGTGTCCCGGCGACGAAACTCGGCGGCGCGCACGGCCCGCTGGTGACGACGGTCTTCGATCTGCTGCTCGCCCAGTACGGGGTGGGGCGGCAGGGCCTGCCGGGCCGCTGGCCGACGTCGTACGACGATGCCGAGGCGCCCGGCACACCCGCCTGGCAGCAGGCCCACACCTCCGTCCCGGCGGCCAAGTGCATACGGATCGCACGGGAGTTCGCGCGGACGGCCGAGCGGTCGAAGGGCCGCTGCATGATCCTGATGGGGGCGGGCACCAACCACTGGTTCCACTCCGAGACGATCTACCGCGCCTTCCTCGCCCTGCTCCAGCTCACCGGCTGCCAGGGCCGCAACGGCGGCGGCTGGGCGCACTACGTCGGTCAGGAGAAGTGCCGTCCCGTGACCGGCTGGGCGACGCTCGCGGCGGCGTCGGACTGGTCGCGGCCGCCCCGGCAGATGATCGGCACCGCGTACTGGTTCCTCAACACCGACCAGTGGCGCTACGACCGGTTCACGGCCGACGTGCTGGCCTCGCCGCTCGGCACGGGCCGGTTCCGGGGGATGACGGGCGCGGACTGCCTGGCGCTGTCGGCGCGCACGGGGTGGATGCCGTCGTATCCGACCTTCGACCGCAATCCGCTGGAGCTGGGCGAGGTGTTCGGCGACCCGGTGTCGAGGGTGGTGGCCGAACTGCGCGCGGGCACCCTGAAGTTCGCCTGCGAGGACCCGGACGCGCCGGAGAACTGGCCGCGCGTGCTGACGCTGTGGCGGGCCAACCTGCTGGGCTCGTCGGCGAAGGGCGCCGAGTACTTCACCCGGCATCTGCTGGGCACGCACTCGTCCCTCCAGGCCGAGGAGGCGCCCGAGGACGTACGGCCGAAGGAGGTGACCTGGCGCGAGGAGGCGCCCGAGGGCAAGCTCGACCTGCTGCTGTCGCTGGACTTCCGGCAGACGTCGTCCACGCTGCTGTCGGACGTCGTGCTGCCCGCCGCGACCTGGTACGAGAAGCACGATCTGTCCAGCACGGACATGCATCCCTACGTGCACTCCTTCACCCCGGCCGTGGATCCGCCGTGGCAGGCGCGCACGGACTTCGACACGTTCAAGGCGCTGGCCGAGCGGCTGAGCGAGCTGGCCGTCGGCCATCTGGGCGTGCGCAAGGACCTGGTGGCGACGCCGCTCCAGCACGACACGCCGGGCGAGATCGCCCAGCCGGGCGGGGTCGTCCTGGACTGGCGGCGCGGGGAGTGCGACCCGGTCCCCGGGAGGACGATGCCCCAACTGACCGTCGTGGAGCGGGACTACACGGCGATCGGCGCCAAGTTCGCCGCGCTCGGGCCGCTGGTCGAGCAGCTCGGTCTGCCCGCCAAGGGGATCACGCTCAAGCCGGACGAGGAGGTCGAGGACCTCCGGCACCTGAACGGCGTCACCGCCGACGGCCGGCCCTTGCTCGACACGGCCGTGAAGGCCGCGAACACCATCCTCGCCCTGTCCGGCACCACCAACGGCCGCCTCGCCACCCAGGGCTTCCGCACCCTCCAGGCCCGTACCGGGCAGGAGATGGCGCATCTCGCGGCCGAGCACGAGGGCAAGCGGGTCACGTACGCGGACACCCAGGCGGCGCCCGTGCCGGTGATCACGTCGCCGGAGTGGTCGGGCAGCGAGTCGGGCGGGCGCCGCTACACCGCGTTCACCCTCAACACCGAGCACCTCAAGCCGTGGCACACCCTCACCGGCCGCCAGCACTTCTTCCTCGACCACGACTGGATCCACGAGCTCGGCGAGGCACTTCCCGTCTACCGGCCGCCGCTGGACATGAACAAGCTGTTCGGCGAGCCCCGGCTCGGCCCGGACGGGCAGCGGGAGGTGACGGTCCGCTATCTCACCCCGCACAACAAGTGGTCCATCCACTCCGAGTACCAGGACAACCTCTTCATGCTGGCCCTCTCCCGCGGCGGCCAGAACATCTGGATGTCCCCGCAGGACGCCGACGCGATCGGCGTCGTCGACAACGACTGGGTGGAGGCCGTCAACCGCAACGGCGTGGTCGCCGCCCGGGCCGTCGTCTCGCACCGGATGCCGGCCGGCACCGTCTACATGCACCACGCCCAGGAACGCACGGTCGCCGTCCCGAAGACCGAGACCACCGGCCGGCGCGGCGGCATCCACAACTCACTCACCCGGCTGATCCTCAAACCGTCCCATCTCGTCGGCGGCTACGCCCAGCTGTCCTGGGCGTTCAACTACCTGGGCCCGACGGGCAACCAGCGCGACGAGGTGACGGTGATCCGCCGCCGCAGCCAGGAGGTCGAGTACTGATGCGCCCGATGGCCCAGATCGCGATGGTCATGAACCTCGACAAGTGCATCGGCTGCCACACCTGCTCGGTCACCTGCAAACAGGCGTGGACCAACCGGCGGGGCATGGAGTACGTCTGGTTCAACAACGTCGAGACCCGCCCCGGCCAGGGCTATCCGCGTCGCTACGAGGACCAGGAGCGCTGGCGCGGCGGCTGGGAGCTGAACCGGCGCGGCGCGCTGAAGCTGAAGGCGGGCGGCCGGATCCGCAAGCTCGCCGGGATCTTCTCCAACCCCGAACTCCCGGAGATCAAGGACTACTACGAGCCCTGGACGTACGACTACAAGAACCTCACCGACGCCCCGCTCGGCGACGACTTCCCGGTGGCTCAGCCTGTCTCGCAGCTCGACGGCAAGCCGATGAAGATCGAGTGGTCGTCGAACTGGGACGACAACCTGGCGGGCGCCCCGGCCTACGGCGACTTCGACCCGATGGTGGAGCAGGCGCGCAGACAGGCCTCCGACAAGGTGCGGTTCGAGTTCGAGCAGACCTTCATGTTCTATCTGCCGCGTATCTGCGAGCACTGCCTCAACCCGTCGTGCGTCGCCTCCTGTCCGTCGGGCGCGATGTACAAGCGGGCGGAGGACGGCATCGTCCTCGTCGACCAGGACCGGTGCCGGGGCTGGCGGATGTGCGTGACGGGATGCCCGTACAAGAAGGTGTACTTCAACCACCGCACCGGCAAGGCGGAGAAGTGCACGCTGTGCTATCCGCGGGTCGAGGTCGGTCTGCCGACGGTCTGCTCGGAGACGTGCGTGGGCCGGCTGCGCTATCTCGGGGTCGTGCTCTACGACGCCGACAAGGTGACCGCCGCCGCGTCCGTGCGCAGCGAACGCGACCTGTACGAGGCCCAGTTGGGTGTCTTCCTCGACCCCGAGGACCGTGCCGTGCAGCGGGCCGCCGACGCGGCGGGGATCCCGTACGACTGGGTGGAGGCGGCGCGCCGCTCGCCGGTGCACGCGCTGATCAGCAGGTACCGGGTGGCTCTCCCGCTGCACCCGGAGTACCGGACGATGCCGATGGTCTGGTACATCCCGCCGCTCTCCCCGGTGGTGGACGCGCTCAGCGAGACCGGGCACGACGGCGAGGACGCCGGGAACCTGTTCGGGGCGATCGACAGCCTGCGCATTCCGCTGGAGTACCTGGCGGAGATGTTCACGGCCGGTGACATCGGCCCGGTCCGGGCCTCGTTGGAGAAGCTCGCCGCGATGCGCTCCCACATGCGGTCGATCAACCTCGGTGAGGAACCGGATCCCTCGGTGCCGGAGGCCGTGGGCATGGGGGCGCGGGAGATCGAGGAGATGTACCGGCTGCTGGCCATCGCCAAGTACGAGGACCGGTACGTGATTCCGACGGCGGCCGTCGCGGACGCCCGGCGCCTGGAGGAGTCGGCGCTCCCCGAGGGGTGCAGCCTCGACTACGACGGCGGGCCCGGGATGGGCGGGGACGGACCCTTCGGCCAGGACTCGGGCCGCAAGCTGCTGCCGCTGGTCCCGGTGGAGAACTTCCACCTTCTGCGCCGCCGCCAGACCGCCGACGACGCGGCCGACACCACCCCCACAGCCGATCCCACAGCCGACCGCGAGGAGGCCTGATGCCGTCCTTCGAGGTGTTCTACCAGGCGGCCGCGCTCTGCCTGACCTACCCCGACGACGCCTTCCGCGCCCGCCTGCCGCTGCTGCGCGAGGCGGCCCCGCAGCTGCGGGAGTTCACCGACCACGCGGCCGTGACACCGCCGGGCGAGCTGGCCGCGCACTACGTCCAGGTCTTCGACCTCAAGAACCGCCACAGCCTGTACCTGAGCTGGTGGCGCGACGGGGACACCCGGCGGCGCGGCATGTCGCTGGTCCGCTTCAAGGACCTCTACCGCGCCCACGGCCTGGAGTTCACCGGCGAGGAGCTGCCCGACTTCCTGCCCGCGGTACTGGAGTTCGCGGCCCGCACCGGCAACACCGAACTGCTGCTGGAGCACCGGGACTGCCTGGACCAGCTCCGCGCCCGCCTCACCGACTTCGGCACACCGTACGCGTCCGTCCTGGACGCCGTGTGCGCCACCCTGCCGACCGCACAGACGGGGACGCGCCCATGACCACACTGCTCTGGGGCGTCCTGCCCTACGTCACCCTCGTCCTGCTGGTCGCCGGTCTGTTCTGGCGGCACCGCTACGACCGCTTCGGCTGGACCACCCGCTCGTCCCAGGTGTACGAGTCGAGGCTCCTGAACATCGCCTCGCCCGCCTTCCACTACGGCATCCTCTTCGTGCTGGTCGGCCATGTCATCGGGCTGTTCATTCCCGAGTCCTGGACGGACGCCGCCGGCGTGAGCGAGCACACCTACCACCTGTTCTCCCTCTACGGCGGTACGGCGGCCGGCCTCGTCACGGTCGGCGGGATCGCGCTGCTGGTCTACCGCCGTCGCACCCGGGCACCGGTGTTCCGCGCGACGACCGCCAACGACAAGGTGATGTACCTCGTGCTGGTCGCGGCGATCGTGATGGGCATGGTCGCCAAGCTGGCCCACTCCTCCGGCGACGGCTACGACTACCGCCGGTCCATCGCCCCTTGGGCCCGCAGCCTGTTCACCCTCACCCCGGACACCGACCTGATGGCGGGCGTGCCCGTCCTGTACCAGGTCCACGCGCTGATCGGCATGGCACTGATCGCGCTGGTGCCGTACACCCGGCTGGTGCACATGTTCAGCGCGCCGGTGCAGTACCTGTTCCGGCCGTACGTGGTGTACCGCAGCCGGGACGTCGGGCAGCTGGGGGTGCGGCCGGAGCGGCGGGGCTGGGAGAAGACGGATGTCTGACGACTAGGCGGCACCGCCCTTGGCGTCCCGGTCGTCGTCGACGATCTCGGCGTCGACCACGTCGTCGTCCTGCGGTGCGGTCTGTTCCGTGCCGGTGCCCGAAGCGGCGCCCGCTGCGGCGTCGGCGTCGGTCGGTGACTGCTGGGTCTGGGCGTACATCGCCTGGCCCATCTTCTGGCTCACCGTGGCGAGTTTCTCGATGCCGGTGCGCAGGGCGTTCGTCTCGGCGTTGTCGGCCAGGAGCTGCTTCAGCTCGGCGGCCGCCGACTCGACCTCCGACCGGGTGTCCGCGGGGACCTTGTCCTCGTTGTCGCGGACGAACTTCTCGGTCTGGTAGACGAGTTGCTCGGCCTGGTTCCGCGTCTCGGCCGCCTCGCGGCGCCTGCGGTCCTCGTCGGCGTACTCCTCGGCCTCCCGCATCATGCGGTCGATGTCGTCCTTCGGCAGGGCCGAGCCACCGGTCACCGTCATCTTCTGCTCGCGGCCGGTCGCCATGTCCTTCGCGGAGACGTGCATGATCCCGTTGGCGTCGATGTCGAAGGCGACCTCGATCTGCGGGACACCGCGCGGGGCGGGCGGCAGACCGGTGAGGTCGAAGACGCCGAGCTTCTTGTTGTACGCCGCGATCTCGCGTTCGCCCTGGTAGACCTGGATGCCGACCGAGGGCTGGTTGTCGGTGGCGGTGGTGAAGATCTCCGAACGCCGGGTGGGAATGGTCGTGTTGCGTTCGATGAGCTTGGTCATGATGCCGCCCTTGGTCTCGATACCGAGGGACAGCGGGGTGACGTCGAGCAGCAGGACGTCCTTGACGTCGCCGCGGATGACACCCGCCTGGAGAGCGGCGCCGACGGCCACGACCTCGTCGGGGTTGACGCCCTTGTGCGGGTCCTTGCCGGTGAGTTCCTTCACCAGGTCGGTGACGGCGGGCATCCGGGTGGAGCCGCCGACGAGGATGACGTGGTCGACGGCGGAGAGCTTGATGCCGGCGTCCTTGACCGCCTGGTGGAAGGGGGTCTTGCAGCGGTCGAGGAGATCGGCGGTGAGCTCCTGGAACTGGGCGCGGGTCAGCTTCTCGTCGAGGTGGAGGGGGCCCTCGGCGGAGGCGGTGATGTACGGCAGGTTGATGGTCGTCTCGGACGAGGAGGACAGCTCGATCTTGGCCTTCTCGGCGCCCTCGCGCAGCCGTTGCAGCGCCATCTTGTCGGTGCCGAGATCGATGCCGTACTGCCCCTTGAACTTCTTCACCAGATACTCGACGACCCGCTGATCCCAGTCGTCACCACCGAGATGCGTGTCCCCGTTGGTCGCCTTGACCTCGATGACGCCGTCGCCGATCTCCAGCAGCGAGACGTCGAAGGTGCCGCCGCCGAGGTCGAAGACCAGCACCGTCTGCTCCTCGCCCCGGTCGAGGCCGTAGGCGAGGGCGGCCGCGGTGGGCTCGTTGATGATCCGCAGCACCTTCAGGCCCGCGATCTCCCCGGCCTCCTTGGTGGCCTGCCGCTGGGAGTCGTCGAAGTACGCCGGGACGGTGATCACCGCGTCGGTGACGTCCTCACCGAGATACGACTCGGCGTCCCGCTTCAGCTTCTGGAGCACCCGGGCGGACAGCTCCTGCGCCCGGTACCGGGTGCCGTCGATGTCACCCTGGTCCGGGAAGCGCCAGCTGCCGTCGCCCATGTGCCGCTTCACGGAACGGGCGGTGCGCTCGATGTTGGTCACGGCCTGCCGTTTGGCGACCTCTCCGACCAGCACTTCCCCGTTCTTGGCGAAGGCCACGACCGACGGTGTGGTCCTGGCCCCCTCCGCGTTCGCGACGACGGTGGGTTCGCCGCCCTCCAGAACGGCGACCACCGAGTTCGTGGTCCCGAGATCGATCCCGACCGCGCGTGCCATCGCTGTCCCCTTCCGCCCGGGCACCCCTTGAACTCCAGCACAAAACTTGAGTGGGTTCTTGTCAATGGGACGGGTGTCCGCGGGGACGGGTACCAAACGGAGGCTGAGCGCCCGCTCAGCCTCGGGCGGGGTGCCTCTCTGCAGCGTGGGGAAGCTGCGTGGGGAGATCTGGGTGTGTGGGGGGCAGGCCAGCAGGGCCGCCCCCAGGGGCGCGGGGAACTGCGCGACAAGCCCCCACGGCGCCGCAGACGCCACACAGCCCCCGCGGCACCCCATTGGGCGACCCGTTACGACAACTTCGCCGACAACGTGATCGTCGTCCCCGTCAGCGCCTGACTCACCGGGCAGTTCTTCTTGGCGTCCTCCGCAGCCGCGGCGAACCCCTCCTCATCGAGCCCCGGCACCGTCCCCTCCACCGTGAGGTGGATCCCCGTGATCCCCTCCCCCGGCTGGAAGCTCACGTCGGCCGAGGTGACGAGCTTGGTGGGCGGCGTCCCGGCCCCCGCAAGGGCATGCGACAGCGCCATGGAGAAGCAGCTGGAGTGCGCGGCGGCGATCAACTCCTCGGGGCTGGTCTTGCCGTTCGCGTCCTGGGACCGCGAGGCCCACGTGACCGGCTGGGCGGCGATGGCACCGGAGGAGTCGAAGTTGACGACACCGTTGCCCTCGAGCAGGTTGCCTTCCCAGACGGTGTGTGCGGAGCGCGTGGTAGCCACGGTTCTTCCTTTCGCGTGGGGGCCCGTTTCCTGGGTCCGGGTCCGTGCCCCCATCCGATCACACTCCGGCGCACCGCACCCGGAAGACCGTGAGCCGAATGTCAGGCGGCCCGCTCCTCCGACCCCGGCCCCGGCCCCGCCTCGGGCTCCGGCTCCGGCTCGGGCTCGGGCTCGGGCTCGGGCCCCAACGGGACCTGGGGTCCGTTCGATTCACGCAGCCAGCGACGCAGCACACGGTGCACCTGCTCGGCCCCCACGAGGTCCTCGCCGTCGCCCACCGGCACGGAGAAGGCGAGCGGCGACAGCAGGAACGGCTTGCCCTGCGCCCCGCCGAGGCCGCCGTGCGAACCGATCTGCTCCTCGAAGGCGAGCACCTCCCCGCCCTCGGCCGGGTCGTACGCGGAGTTGACCATGATGTCGGCGGCGTTCGGGAAGGAGTGCGTACGGCGCACCGCGTCGGCGGCGCCCGGCCCGAAGACCTTCAACGGCCCCGGATCCTCGTCCAGTCGCTCCAACGGGATCTCGGCGCCGTACGCGCCGAGCACCAGTCCGCCGTGCTGTTCGCTGCGCACGAGCAGGAAGCCGACGCCGGGGTGGTTGGCGAGGGTGGCGAGCAGGGCCGGGTGGCGGGCGTCGATCTCCTCCTTGGTCATCCGGTGCGGCACGTCCGGGAAGGAGACCAGGCCGAGGTTGCCGGACGCGAGCACGATCGGCTCCGAGCGACGGGACGGACGACGCTGTTCACCGCCCTCCTCGACGGGCCGGCGCAGCGCCGCGCGCACGGCCGCGCGGGCCTCGGCGCCGCTGTGGGTGCGCCGCGCCTTGCGGGACACGGGCAGCCCGCAGCCGGCCCGCACCAGGTCGCCGAGGCCGAGGCCGTACCGGGAGCGGAAGGTCTCGCCGGGGCTCTGGCCGTGGTCTGACAGGACGACGATCCGGTACGGCCGCGGCGCGTGCTCGGCGACCTTCTCGATCAACGCCAGGGCCCGGTCGAGGCGGGCGAGGACCTTCTCGGCGTCGCGGCTGCCCGGCCCGGAGTGGTGCGCGACCTCGTCGTACGCCACCAGGTCCGCGTAGACGGCGGCGCGGCCGGCGAGCATGTCGCCCATCACCGCGGCGACGACGACGTCCCGTTCGACGACGGTCGCGAAGGCCCGGACCAGCGGGTAGAGGCCGCCGCGGGAGACGCGGGGCCGGACCTTGCGGGCGCGGGCCCGGGTGGACTGGCCGATCTCGCGGCCGACCTCGGCGACGAAGGACAGGGCGGTGCGTACGGCGTTGGCCGGGTCGGAGAAGTAGGCGAAGTAGCCCGCGCGGGAGCGGTTCTCGCGGCCGCGCCGCTTGGTCGCGATGGACAGCACGAGGGCCTGCTCGCCGGCGCCGCCGCTGAACAGGTTGCCGCGGCTGGCGCCGTCGGCGGCCAGGAGTCCGCCGTCGCCGGTGCGGTCGATGGCGCGGCGCTGGAGTTCGGCGGCGTTGGCGGGGCGGTTGCAGACCATCACCTCGCGGCCGGCCTTCTCGTACCAGCGGAACGCGGGGACGTCGTGGTTGCTGCCGTGCAGGATGCCGAGTTGGCTGGCGCCGGTCTGGCTGGACCAGTCGGTGCGCCAGGGGGTGAGACGGTGGGTGGGGCGCGTCGGACGGTCGGGGCGGTCGGGGTCCTGGGTGCTCCCGCCCAGCCAGCGGGCGACGGTGGGCATCAGGTCCTTGCCGACGGCGGCGAGGAGGACGTCGTGGCCGACGCCGTCGAGTTGGACGAAGACGGTGCCGGGGCTGGAGGGGCCGGGTGGCAGGGCTCTGCGGCGGCGGTCGGCGAGGCGGTAGAGCCGGCGGCGGTAGGCGTCGTCGTCCCGTACGGCTAGGGCGGCGCCGGTGGCCGAGGCGACGGCGGACATCACGGCGGCGACGATGACGGCGGTCTCCGGGGCGGCCTCGCTGTCGCCGGAGGGTACGAGGCGCAGGGCGACGATGAGCAGGGAGCCGTTGAGGAAGAAGACCAGCAGGCCGAGGACGAGGGCGGGTACGAGGAGCAGGAGCCGTACGAGGAGGGGCCAGGCGAGGGCGGAGAGCAGGCCGAAGGCGCCGGCGCCGAGGGCGGCGGTGATGGCGATGCTGGTGGCGCTGTCGCCGTCGGCCGACTGGAGCTGGAAGTCGGGGAGGATGCCGGCGAGGACGAGCATGGTGACGGTGGAGACCGCCCACACGGTGACGCTCCGCCCTACCTGACTCGCGATCCGTCGCCAACGCACGGCCCACCTCCCGGCCCCATTGTCCCGCCC
>NZ_JAKEIP010000058.1 GCF_021474425.1 Streptomyces muensis
CCCGCTCCCCCACCCCACTCCAAGAGGAGACGACACGATGCCCATGCGTGTGCGATCAAAGTCAGTACGGCCGCGCTTCAGACGAGTTCCCCTGGCGCTGGCGGCGGCAGCCACAGCGGTGGCCGCCGCGGCGACCCTCGTAACGACTGCCGGTGCCGCCCCGTCCCCCGCAGCAGCGCTGACTCCCGCTGCGAACGTGCAGGTCGTAAAGGACCTCGCGTACGCCCCCGCCCAGCCCGCCGGCACCGAGGGTCATCTGCTCGACCTGTACGTACCCAAGTCCAGCAAGCCCGTCCCGCTGGTGATCTCGACCCGCGGGTCCGCGTGGCTGAAAGACAACGGACGCCGGGACGCCGACAAGGTGGCCGCCGAACTCAACCCGGCCGGGTACGCGGTCGCCGGGGTGTCGATCCGCTCCAGCTCCCAGGCCCAGTTCCCGGCTCAGCTCCACGACATCAAGGGCGCCATCCGCTGGCTGCGCGCCAACGCGGAGAAGTACAACCTCGACCCCGAGCGCGTCGCGATCATGGGTGATTCCTCCGGCGGCTGGACCTCCGCGATGGCCGCCGTCACCAGCAACAACCCCGAGCTGGAAGGCGACGTCGGCGGAGTGCGCGGCCCCTCCAGCGCCGTGCAGGCGGCCATCCCCTTCTACCCCCCGACCGACTTCCTCCAGATGGACGCGCACATGCCGGACAACTGCGAGGCGTTCAACGCGAGAATGGGGACTACGGACTGCCACAACGACCCGCGTTCCCCCGAGTCGCTGCTCGTCGGCTGCGCCATCACGGAATGCCCGCCGGACAAGCTCGCCCCGGCCAATCCGCTCACCTACATCGGCAAGCGCCCCATCCCGCCGACGCTGATCCTCCATGGTGAGGTGGACGCCCTCGTGCCCTACCACCAGGGCCGCCTTCTCTTCGACAAGCTGGCCGCCACGGGACACGAGACGCGCATGCTCTCGTTCCCGAAGGCCGGGCACAGCACGATCTTCACCATGGTCAGCGACGACGCGATCCGAGAGGGCGCCTACGAGGAGAGTGCCCGCGGCGGACACTCCATGCCCGCGCACCCGGTGACCCCGACCTGGCAGACCATCATCTCCTTCCTGAAACAGCACCTGCGCTGACGGCGCGTCTCCGCCTGGGCACTGGCGGGTGATGCCGAGCACCTCTGAATGATGCCCGAGGGATGCACAGGCAGGACTCAGGGCCCGGTTCTCCTGAACCGGGCCCTGAGTGCACCGCTGAAGGTGAGCACGACAGCTGCTGCTGCCCGGGCGACGTTGGTTGGGGGATCTCGTGGCCGGCCGGGCAGCAGCCTTGCATGGTGCGGCGACACGAACTGACGGATGCGCAGTGGCAGAAGATCGAGCCGCTTCTGCCCGGTAACGGCAAGCCGGGTGGCCAGTGGGCGGATCACCGGAAGGTGGTCAACGGGGTGCTGTTCCGGGCCCGGACCGGGGTGCCGTGGCCCGACCTACCGGAGCGGGACGGGCCGTGGCAGACCGTCTATGAGCGTCATCGCCGCTGGTCGGCCGACGGAACCTGGCAGATCATCCTGCAAGAGCTGCAGATCGAGGCGGATACCGACGACCCGGACGGCGCACACGCCCGCCGGGTTTCCCGGCAGGAGTGGGCCGTGAACATCGACTCGACCTCCTGTCGGGCGCATCAGCACGCGGCTGGGGCCCCCGCAGGCCTCCGGCCGACCAACCGCAAAAGGGGGCTGGCCCGTGAGGAGGCAGATGGGCGCGAGGCGTTGGGGCGTTCGCGGGGCGGACTGACCAGCAAGGTCCATCTGCTCTCCGACGACCGGGCCCGCCCGAACTGCACTGGCTGACCTCGCCCGGCCAGCGCGGGGACAGCCCGATGTTCGCCCCGGTGCTGGAGGGCTTACGCAGCCGACGGCGCGGTCCGGTCGGCCGCGCAGCGGCTCGGTAGCAAAGCCACCATCGCGCAGCCGGACGACCAACGCGCTCACCGCAGGCACCGCGGACGCGCAGGTGGCCGGCCCCCGGCCTTCGACAAGACCCAATACCGTCGCCGCAACGCGGTGGTGCGGTGCGTGAACAAGTGGAAGCAGTTCCGCGCGGTGGCCACCCGCTACGACAAGCGCGACGACGTCTTCAACGGCACCCTCGCCGTCACAGCGATCGTCGTCTGGCTCCGCGACACCGTCCAAGAGCCATCACAAGCGACCTAGGCCCTGTCCTCGAATTCCCGCCTGCCGCACGACGCCATGCACGTGCTCCCCCACCCTCGAACCGCGCTTCGCACGGCTCGAGCGGGAGGTGCCCCCACGACGCCGCGCGGCCCGCCCTTCGGGCGGACGACGGGAATTTGACGACAGTGCCCAGGGGCAAGAACGAGGGGGCCGCCGTGCAGCTGAAGTTGGCCACGGCCATGACGCCCGACTTCACCTCAACCTCCACACCTTCTTCCCGTGCCGGCGCCCGCGGGCCCGATCGCCGAAGCGGGACCGGACAATGGCCCCTGAACCCACCGACCACACCTGACCCGACGGCCCGCTGGACAGTCCGCCTCCAGTGGGCCGTCGGGCTCGCCTCACTCACTCTTGCCGCGGGGCGTCTTTACGACAGACGGAGCGTCGTTGTCGCGGCGTCCGTCCTCGGGAGGTATCCCGGCTTCCAGTTCCACCCCGCATTACCGCGCTTGTAGTGGAGTTCAACCGACGCGTTCTTCTTCCACCAGTAGCCCCAGCCCGTCGCGCACGTGTGCGCGTTGACCGTCCACACCGGGGAGTCGTCCCAGTCGTTGTACTGGTTGTAGCCCTTGACCCAGAACTTCTGCTGCACGGACGCGTCGTTGCAGACTTCGACCTGTACGGCGGGAACAGAGTCGGCATGGGCCGTTCCGGCCGTCGCCAGGCTGCCGAATACGGCGGTTGCGGCGAGTACAGCCGTGGTGGTCTTGCGCCCGAGAGTACGCATGGGACCAATACCTTCTTTCACGTCGTGATCCATCGAGGGTGGGCAAATCGTGGGACATCAGGTGCGCCGAGGAGGCCATTCACGCGGAGTGCCGGCGTAGTGGCCGTAACCGAAACCACACTCAGCGACAGTGCTGGTTGTATTCGGTCGAGGTCATCTTCGCGTCTTTGAAGTTGACGTAGCCGTTCCTGACGTTGTCCCCGTTGTACCCGGAAGCCTTGTAGTTCCTGACGTACCAGATGTAGTGGCCGTAATAGCGCTTCCCGAAGTGGATCTCGTACCACCCCGTGGCCTCCTGCTTGGAGTTGCCGCGCTCGATCCAGCCCTTGGACCCCGCCGGGATGTTTATCAGGTTGGATTCGGTGTCGGTGTGTGAGGTGGTCCAGGTGTGGCTGTAACTCAACTCGACCTCGGCCTCGAAGACCTGCCAGAACTTGGCACCCGCACTGACCGAGACTCCGACCGAATTGGTGGAGGCAGTCGTGTCCGACCAGTCGATTCTGTGCTGGTTCGTCTGGCTGCCGCAGTTGTACGCCGTCGAGCCGACCTGGTGCTTCGGGCCGGTGTACTCCCGGTAGGACTGAGGATGGAACTCACAGAGGTCGGCCCAGCTGCAGGCGTCCAAAAGCTCCCTGGTGCTGGGCGAGTCGGCGGCGAACGACTGTGGTGCCGCCAGCAAGGAGGCTCCCAATGCGACCGCGACAGCGACCCCTCCTGTCCGGAACAGGCGCAGGGCGGAACCGTTCTTGCGAGGAGCGTTTTCCATCGATGACTCCATTGGAGTGAGGCGCCGACGGACACTCGGCGGCGCCAGCTGGGTACTGGGTTCCGGGTGACCCATGGCGTACCAGAAGTCACCCGTGACCGTGGCGGCTGCGATGCCGCGGGCCGGTCCGCCGATGACTGTCGCTGTCCCCGAGTTGTTTATCAACGCTGCTCCAGGCGATAAACAACTCGTCCGTGGCGGATGTACCGGTCGCTCCCGATCTGCCGTCCGCGGGCAACCGCGCGTTTACCCGGACGTCCCGCCGAATACGGCGATCGAACCGATGCAGAGGCAGAACGCTCAACAGAGGCGAGGCGAGGCGAGGCGAACGTCGGCGGTCGCGGAGCGTCCCGTGACCGCGGCCTGGCGCACCGGTCATGTCACCGATGCAACCGATCCGACGGCGGATGAGCCCAATGGGTCACCTCAACCTCAGATCTGTCGGCGTCCCAGCACCGCGTCCCACCCTTCGCCGTGCGAACGACCAGCGACGCCTGGCCAGATACCGCTCCTCTGCTTCCTCTCATCAGCACGACCTCTCACACAGGTCACCCGCGGACCTGCGCCACGCCATGAGCTCACGAGCCGGCCTCGATACGGTCGGCTGCGTTCTCGGATCATCAGCCTCCTCCTCACCTCCTCTTTCCGATACAGAAGGCCCAAGCCGCCCGGAACACGAGAGCAGAGAAGCACGAGGAACTCGTGAAGCACTCCCAGGACAGCGGCGGACGTCACAGCCGACAGCACTTCCTGCCCGGGCAGCGCGAAACATAGGTTTGCGATCATGCAGCTGATCTTCAGCATCTGCGGGATGACAAGGTGAAAGGCTGAATCAGTGGGACGTCCCGAAAGGCCGGTGGACCCGGAGGCCGGTCCCGTGCAGCTGTTGGCTCATGAACTCAGGGAGCTACGCAGGTCCGCGGGCAATCCTCCTTATCGGACCATGGCGA
Source organism: Streptomyces muensis (assembly GCF_021474425.1). Taxonomy (GTDB): domain Bacteria; phylum Actinomycetota; class Actinomycetes; order Streptomycetales; family Streptomycetaceae; genus Streptomyces; species Streptomyces muensis. The sequence goes on from NZ_JAKEIP010000058.1 coordinate 4,670, forward strand.
AGACAGCGGGCTTTTCGACGACGGCCCTGTCACAGGCGGCGGGTGGCGAACGGTTGCCGTCATTGGCCGTCTTGCAGGGATATGTGCGCGCCTGCGGGGGTGATACGGCCGAGTGGGAACTGCGCTGGAAGGCAGTGGAGGCCGAGACGGCACAGGCGGCCATACCCGGCGATGAGGGCTCCGCATCTCCATACCGGGGGCTCGCTCGGTTCGAACCGGACCACCGTGACCTGTTCTTCGGACGGGACCGGCTGATCGGAGAAGTCCGCACCATGGTCTGCGGGCATCGGTTCGCGGTGGTGTTCGGGGCGTCGGGCAGCGGTAAGTCGTCGCTGCTGCGCGCCGGACTGATCCCCTGTCTCCGGGAAGAGATCGCGCGCCGGGACCGTCCGGCGGTGCTGCGGATCCTGACGCCCGGGCCGAGGCCCGCGACGACGCACGGTCAGCTGCTCACCCCGGCGCAGGAAGAGCCGGAGAGCTGGGTGGTGGTGGACCAGTTCGAAGAGGTCTTCACACTGTGCCAGGACCGTGCGGAGCGAACACGGTTCATCGACTTGCTGCTCACAGCCCAGGAGCCGGACAGTCGACTGCGCGTGCTGATCGCCGTACGCGCCGACTTCTACGCCCGCTGCACCGAGCACCGCGGTCTGGCCGAGGCGGTGCGTGCTGCGGGAATGCCGGTCGGGCCGATGACCGCGGCAGAGCTGCGCGAGGTCGTCACCAGACCCGCGCAGGCCGTCGGACTCCTGGTCGAGCGAGAACTGACGGCACGGATCGTCGACGATGTCCTTGACCAGCCCGGTGCCCTGCCCATGTTGTCGCACGCTCTGCTGGAGACCTGGCGGCGCCGCAGGGGGCGGCTGATGACCCTCTCCGCCTACGAGGCCGCGGGCGGCGTGAGCGGCGCGATCGCGGCCACCGCCGAGCAGGAGTACGCACAGTTGTCCCCCGGCCAGCAGGGCAGGGCCCGGCAATTGCTGTTGCGTCTTGTCGAGCCTGGGCATGACGCCCCCGACACCCGACGACCGCTGACCCGAGCCGAACTGGACGAGTGGCTTGACCCAGAGGCGCGGTCGGTAGTGGAACGGCTGGCCCGAGCCCGGCTGCTCACCAGCGACAGTGACGGCCTCCAGATCGCCCACGAAGCTCTGATCAGCGGCTGGCCGAGGCTGCGTGACTGGATCGAGCAGAACCGCGAGCGGCTGCGCCTCCAACGGCGCCTGACCGAGGCCACGCGCACCTGGCTGGAGCACGACCGCGATCCCGGCAGCCTGTACCGGGGCACGCGCCTTGCCCAAGCGGAGGAGTTGTTCGCGGACGACAGTTCGCTGACCGCCTCCGAGCGGTCGTTCCTGCAGACTGCGATCGAGGCGCGAGAAGCGGAGAGACAGACTGCCGCCCGTTCCGTCCGCCGTTCCCGAGTGCTGGTCGTCTGGCTGTCCGTCATGCTGGTGGTGGCACTGGTCGCCGGCCTGTCCGCCTGGCAACAGGCTCTCGACGACAGGCAGCGACGCGTCGACACCGCCGCCCGACGCGCCGCCTCCGTCGCCGACTCCCTGCGCTCCACGGATCCACGGACCGCGATGCTTCTCGGCGTTGCCGCCTGGCGTGTCGCCCAGCTGCCCGAGACACGCCGCGCCCTTCTCGGTTCACTCGTTCAACCGGAACAGGACACCTTCATCGACCCCTCGCCAAGTCTGAGTGGCACGCGGTTCCTGGCCGACTCCGGTCGCACACTGCTGAGCGTTGACGGTCGTGCCTGGCGCACGTGGGACGTCGCCACCGGCCACCGCACCGGATCGGGGCGGGTTCCGGACGGCGACGTCATCGCCGCCGCTCCCGACGCCCGGGTCCTCGCCATCGACGGAGGTGACGGCGTACAGCTGTGGGACACGGTCACCCGGCAATGGACCGGGGCTCCGAAACCGGCGTCCACCATCGCGGACTTCGGCGCCAGCGGTCGTAGTCATGTGGTCGTGGACACCGGCGAGGACCGCGTACAGCTGCGTTCCGTCGCGGACGACAGCGTGCTGTTCGAGAGCCGGGGAGCCGGTCGGACGGAGGTGCGACCTGATGCCGACGACCGCCTGGTTGCCGTATGTCCCGCCGGGAAGGCCCCGCAGGTCTGGGACATCGTTGCCCGTCGCGCGCTGTCCGGGGCATGGGAGAACGCCCGCGGCAGCTGCGACGGCGGCCAGACGGGCCTCGTGTTCGGCGGAGCCCGGCTAGCGGCCCTGTCAGGGAACGAAGTACGTGTCTGGGACACCGGGTCGGGACGCCTGATCGCCTCCCTCGACGCGCCCGGAGTGCGGTACGCGGTTTTCGACAGGGAAACGAATTTCCTCGCCACGTCCGACGGCCAGGAGATCAAGGTGTGGCGCCTGTCGCGTCCCGACGCCCCGGTGTTCCGGCATGCCCTGAACAACCAGCAGCCGTACGGCCTTGCCTGGGATCCCGACCTGCCCGTCCTGCGCTACCTCGAGGGCAGCACCGTCCACTCCCTCGACCTCGCGCAGGCCGTCGCCTCCGGCTGGCGGGAGCATCCTCTTGCCGGTGAGATGCTCAGCCCCGACGGCCGGGTCCTCGCCACCGCCGAACGCTCCGGCACCGACTACCGCTTCCGGCTTCGCAACGCCCGCGACGGACGTGTCCTGCAGACCCTGCCGTCCCCGCCGCTGCCGGTGTCCCGCGACCGTACGCAACCTGTCTTTCCGCAAAAGACCCTGGCTCTGCTGGCGTTCAGCCCCGACAGCACCGCCTTCGCGTACGGCGTGTCCGCCCCCAACCTTGAGGCGGCACCGCAGCGCCTCACCGTCTGGGATCTACGCCGCGCCCGCGCCCGCGCCACCCTGGACCTGGCGACCGCGAAGTCCGCCGCACCCGTGATCGCCGTGGCGCTGGGCCCGGGTGGCCGGACGCTCTACACCGCCCGCACTCCGGGGGACTTCGACGGACTGAGCAACGAGACGTGGGACGTCGCTAGTCACCGCAGGACCGGCCTCCTCCCCGGCCGGGCCGGTCACCACCTGGCTGTCAGCTCCGACGGACACCTCTTCGTCAGCGACGAACGGGCTGTTCGTGCGGGTAAGTCCGTTACCCGCGATCTCGTCCAGGGCTATGTGATCGGTGCCCTCGCCTTCGCCCCGGACGGCTCCCGCCTCGCGGCCGGAGACCTGACGGGCCGTGTGGTCCTGTGGGACAGTGATCTCCGCCGTCGCGCGGGCACCTTGCGGAACGTCTTTCCCGCACCCCTCGGCGACACTCCGGAAGCCGTCAGTGCGCTGGTCTTCAGCCCTGACGGCAGCACCCTCGCGGTCGGCGGCAGCGCGGGCACCCTCCAGCTCTGGGACACGGCCACCCAGCAGCCACTCGGCGGTCCCGTGACCACACCCGGTGAGCGCATCGACACCCTTGCCTTCAGCGCCGACAACGGCACGCTCTACGCCGGCAGCGCCCATGTACCACTGCAGCGGTACACCGTCGGCACGGCACAGGCTCTCAACCAGGTCTGCGCGCGAGCCGACGGTGCGGAGCTCACAAGGGACCAATGGCACATGTACATACCTGACGCGCCCTACCGCGAGGTCTGCGGCACCTGAGGGACCGCTGACCGCGAGTGCCCACCGGACACAGCCTGACGGGCAGGGCGCGCGACCCGACCGTGCAAAAGGAATTGATTACCGTGATGGGCGGCAGTGCTCAACAACCTTGGTTCTGCCAGTCTCGGCTGGGAGACGATCGCGCGTCCCGGCCGGGTCCCGGAAATCCGGGCGTACGCCCAACGACATGGCCGCGCGTTGCCTTCCGAGCGGGACCGTCGCCGTGACGTCGGCCCGCGAGACGACACAGCCGCAGTAATGATCACCTGAGTGGTCTTCGATGAAAGTTGCTCATGAAGTTCAACCGAACACCCCAGAGCGCCCTCTGTCTGGTCGCGTCAGGCCTGCTCCTCGGCGTGACGGGCGCCACCGCGCACGCGGCCCCCGTCCGCGACGGCGTTCTGGCACAGACTCCCGCCACGAGTTCCGCGCCCTCGTTCCCGAAGCAGGATCCGGCGCAGTGCACGGCATTCGGCAAAACGGCGGACGTGAAGAAGGCCAAGGACACCGGCAAGTCGGTGATCGGCCTGTGGACCGGCATCTTCGACATGCCTGAAGCGCAGAAGTTGTACAACACCTATCTCACGCCCGGCCCCGTGTCCCATCGATACAGCGAGGTCCGCGGCGTGAATGTCTTGAAGGCGTTCCGGACCGCCCCCGAGACGAAGAAGGCCCTCAACGGCATCGTCGACGCTCTCAAGGCCAAGGTCACCACCACGTCCCCGGCGTTCGGGAGGGATTACGACCTCAACAAGTCAAGGCTGGGCACCGATGTCCCGATCGCCTGGAGTGACCTGGAAACCACTCCGGGGTTCCTCGCGGGCGGCCTCAGCGGCGTGCAACTCGCCGACCACACCTTCGTTCCGGACCACCGGAAGATCTCCGGGACGTACTCCCTGAACAAGCGGACCACGAAGGGCAAGACCAAGGTCACCCTCGACCTGCACAGGCTGAGCCTGTCCGTGCGCGACTCGATCGACTTCTGCCCCGGCAACCTCGGCAGCGGCATGATCCGCGATGTCTCGCTGGCCCTGAGCCGGCTGGAACGGACTCCCTACCGTGACACGAAGCAGTGCACCGCACAGGTGAAGTGCTTTGCCGCACGGCCCGTGCTCTTCAAGGTCACCGTGCCGCTCAACGACGTCTCGATCGACATGACCGACGCGCTCGTCGGCAAGGCCCGGCCCACCCGATGACCGGCAGGCCCAGAGCAGAGAGAGCGCTCTCACCTGGGCGTGGCGACCGGAGCCGAAGGAGCTGACAGACGCTGATCACGTGACTTCCTCCGAGTGATGAAGACGCAGATCAGGCGCGCGCCGCAGGGGCGGCGCGCGCAGCGTGGCTGGTCGCCCAGCACGCTGACCGTCAACTCGACGTCTGGGCCAAGTCTGACGCGCCAGGCAGTCCTCACGAGACGTCACAGCAACCCAGCGACCACCAATTCTCGGTCGGGCTGCGCTGATCCATCTGCTCATCGGTCGGCCCTGCCTCCGGGGCCACTGTCGAACCCGTCTCTGGTCGCCTCGGAGCGATCTCGATGACCGGCAGGGTCCGCACGGGAAGGTATGCCACCTGAAACTCCCGCGGCAGGCGAGTTCGCCGTGCGTCCCGGCCGACCCGACAGGCGGGGCGGAACTCCATGCAGAACGGGGAGTGGCGATGGCGGCGAGTAGGGAACGTACATCGACGCCCCGGGCATTCGCTCCGCGCACCGCCTGCACGGTGATCGCCCACACCTTCATGTGGGCGATCATCGTGCCCGACGGACCGCCACCCCAGCCATCGCCCGCGCGATCCACCTGGTCGGCGTCGAGGCTCTGGCCGCCTGCACTGACGGCGAGTTGAAGGACACCCCGGCTGCCACCCGACACCATGCCGGCGGCGGCACGGCCACCTTCCTGGGCACCTCGCCCGACCGGGAGACCATGAGCCGCCTCGTCTTGGACTGTCACCGGCGCCGGAGTGTCCCCCGTCCCGAACACCCTGACGGGGTCGAAGCCGCAATGCGCCGCGCCCCCGACGGCACCGAACACCTCTTCCTGCCCAACCGCACGGCCGACGAGGTGACCGTCGGCCTCGACCTGCCGCGGCCCGGTGCAGCCGTTCTGCGCAGCGCGGCCCACCACGACCACCGCCCCCCAGGACGCCGGCGCCGAACCCGACGAGCACCAGCGGCTCGAGCCCCGGCAGCGACACCGGCCCGGCCGGTCAGCGGCCGCCCAGGAGGCCAGGCCGCCCACATGGGGCCGGGGCGCGGCGCGGACAGCTCGGTCCGTATCGAGACGGCCCGCTCGCCCGCGCCGTCGTTCGGAACGTGGCGGGCGGTCAGGAACCAAGGCGGCCACGCCCAGAGCCGCGAGCGCCCAGGGCCCGGGGCACGCTCCGCGGCGTCGACCGCAGTCGGGCGGGACGACCGGGGACCGTCACGCGCTGCCCGAGCCGGCCGTCGCTAGGCGGGAACGGCGGCGCGTTCGCGGGCGGCGCGAACCGCTTCGGAGAGGCTGGTGATGTCGTAGGCGCCGTGGTGTCTGCGGCCGTTGACGAAGAAGGTGGGGGTGCCGGCGACGCTGCTGAGGTCCGCGGACTCGACGTCCTCGGCGACCCGAACGGCACCGGTGTGGGCGTGCATGTCGCGTTCGAAGCGTGCCGTGTCGAGGCCGATGTCCGCGGCGTACGCGCGCAGGTCCTCGAAGCGCAGTGCTCCTTGGTGGCTGAGCAGCAGGTCGTGCATCTCCCAGTAGCGGCTTTGCAGCGCGGCGGCTTCCGCGGCCTCGGCGGCGAGCTGGGCGTGGACGTGGACGTCGGTCAATGGCAGATGCCGCCATACGTAGCGCACGTCGCCGAAGTCGGCGAGAAGTTCGCGTACGACCGGTTCGGCCTGCCCGCAGTGGGGACATTCGTAGTCGCCGTACTCGACGACGGTCACCGGGGCGTGCCGTGGTCCCCGGACGTGGTCACGGTCGGGGTCGACGGGCACCGCCAGGTCGGTGATCGTCTCCGCCTTTCCGAGCAGTGCCTGTCGCCGTGCCGCGGGCGGCAGCATGCCGATCACGGCAGTGGTAAGCCGGGTGGTCAGGAAGGCGAGGATCAAAGTACTGAGGATGCCGGTCTTGGCCTCGTCGAGACGGGGTCCGTCGAAGGCGAGTGTCGCGATGAGCAGGGAGACGGTGAAACCGACACCGGACAAGGTGCCGGCGGCGGCAGTGGCTCCCCAGCCGACGGGAAGCCGGATCCGTCCGCGGGAGGCGAGGGTGGTGAGCGCGGCGCCCGCTACGACGCCCAGCGGTTTGCCGAGCGCGTAGGCGATGACGATGCCCAGGGTGACAGGCGAGGTGAAGGCGCGTGCCAGCTGGTCGCCGGAGATCTGGATACCTGCGTTGGCCAGGGCGAACAGGGGAACCACCGCATAGCTGGTCCAGGGGTGGTACAGGCGCTGCAGGCGGTCGTTGGGGGAGATCGCGGAGGCGATGCCGACCCTTACGTGCCGCTCCAGCTCGGGGGTGGGCTGCTCCCGGAAGAGCCGGAACAGGCCGCTGGCGTGTTCGAGGTCGGCGCGGCTGGCGGGGTAGGCGTAGGTGAGCAGTCCCATGGCGAGGCCGATCACGACCGGGTCCACGCCGGATTCGAGCAGGGCGGTCCAGGCGACGAGGCCCAGCGAGGCGTACACGGCCCCGTGCCGTACCCCGAACCGCCGCACCAGCACGATGACCGCGAACGTGCCGACGGCGACGAGCAGCGCGGGCACGGTGATGTGGTCGCTGTAGGCGAGGGCGATGACGCCGAGGGCGAGAAAGTCATCCACGACGGTGACCATGAGGATGAAGATCCGCAGGCCGGGCGGCATGCTACGGCCGACGACGGCGAGCAGGCCGAGCGCGAAGGCGGTGTCGGTCGACATCGCCACGCCCCAGCCTCCGGTCGTGCCGTGCCCGGCATTGATCGCGAGGTACAGCGCGATGGGCACCAGCATGCCGCTGAGCCCGGCGGCGAGCGGCAGAGCCAGTCGTCTGCGTTCGCGTAGCTCGCCCATGTCGAACTCGCGGCGGGCTTCGAGGCCGATGACGAAGAAGAACAACGTCATCAGGCCGCTGTTGACCCACTCGCGCAGGCCGAGCGAGATCCCGTGCGAGCCGAGGTGGACGGACAGGTCGGTATGCCAGAACGACTCATACGCGGACGGCGCCGCGTTGGCCCAGGCGAGAGCGGCCGACGCCGCCGCCACCAGGACGGCGGCACTTCCGGTCTCGGTGCGCAGGAAGACGCGCAGAGGCGAGCGCGAGTCGCTCCCGCACGCGGTCTGCTCGGTGTAGTCGGTGGGTTGAACGGTCATGGGTCAGCCGTACTCGGGTGTCATGGCGGCGGCCACCTTCAGATATGAGGCGGCCTCTTCCTCTCGCCCCAGGCGTTGGAGCGTGCGGCCGAGCATGAGCCACGCGTACGAGTCGTCCGGCGCGTCGACCACGAGCCGCCGCAGCACGTCGTGAGCGTGCGAAAGCTGGGCCGAGTGGAAGTAGCCGCGGGCGGCGAGCCGTCGGACGTTCAGGTCGTCGCCGTGGCGGTCGAGCAGCGGCTGGAGCAGAGTGAGGGCGCCGAGCGGATCACGTTTCTCCAGCAGCGACTCGGACCAGCGCAGCCGCCGGACTTCCTCGGGCATCTCGCGGCCGCGCTCGCCCGCGACGGCGATGAGGAACTCGGCCAATGCCTCCACCGGCTGGGCTCCGGCGAGGGCCCGGTCACCGACCACGAAGGTGGGCGAGGTCGCGATACCTCGGGCCTTGCCGACGAGCAGGAGCTCCCGTACCTCGTGGTCGACGGCGTCGGTCTCCAGCAGTCCGGCCGCCTCCGCGAAGCCGCTGTCGTCGGCGATCTCGCCCAGCAGGTGGCGGTCGCTGATGTCAGCACCGTCGAGGAAGTGGGCCTTCATCACCTGCTCGACGACCACGCCCTGGAGAACGCTGCCGCCACGCTCGTAGGCCAGAGCGAGGAGACGGTGCGCGTCATGGCTGCTGGCCCGCCAGGCCGGTCCCCAGTTCGGCCCGAGTCCCTCGTCGGCGGCGATCTGCGCGACGTGCTCCGCCGCTTCCGAGGGGGATGGGGCAATCGCGCACTGGAACGGGTCGGCGCCCGTCGGCTCGGCCCCATTCTCCTTGACCGGAGCGGCCTGGGCCGGAGCGGTCGGATCGATCCGGTACGGCCGCCACACCACCTCGATGTCAAGGCCGGCCAGAGCCGGGGCGGCCAGAGCCTTCTCCAGCCTCCGCTTGCCGATGTAGGCCCAGGGGCAGACCACGTCAGCCCACACTTCGATTCGCATGGCGGCCGTCTCCTGTCGTCTCCTTGTGCGTTGCTACTGCTGATAGTTCTCGACCGTGCGCACATCCCGGGCGTGAGCCTCGTTCGGATCCTGGCCGAACTCCCGGCGGGCGGCCCGCTGACGCAGCAGATCCCAGCACTGATCGAGGGTCTGCTCCACCGTGGTCAGCCGGGAACCCCGGCCCTCTGCGGTGTCCGACTGCCCGTCGCGCAGCGCGTGCTCCTCCTCGACAAGCTCGGCGATACGGTGGTAGATGTCCTGATCCTGCACAACACTGCCTTTCTCGGGCCGGGCCTGAGCGGAGCACGCCCGGCGGTTTCCCTGGGGTGTGTGGGGGACGTCACGTTCAGACGGGCGGGCCCAGTGCTCCGGGCCCGCCTTCCGCTGATGCCGCTGCCCTGGTTTGGGCCCTTACTTCTGCTGCTCTGCGGCGATCTCCTTGCGCACCTCGTCCATGTCGACCTTCCGCGACTGCGCGATCACGTCCTCGAGGGCGTTCTCGGGCAGGGCGCCGGGCTGGGAGAAGATGGCGACCTTGTCCCGGATGACCGCGAGGGTCGGGATGGACTGGACGTTGAACGCCTGGGCGAGCTCCGGCTGCGCCATGGTGTCGATCTTGCCGAAGACGAGATCGGGGTGACGCTCGGAGGCGGCCTCGAAGACCGGGCCGAACATGCGGCACGGCGGGCACCAGTCCGCCCAGAAGTCGATCAGGACGAAGTCGTTGTTCGAGACGATCTCGTCGAAGTTCTCCTTGGTGAGTTCCACGGTGCTCACGGTCTGCTCCCTTTCGAGTCGTGGGTGGTCAGAGCTGGGTCGCGCCGCCGTCGACCGGAAGGTCGGCGCCGGTCAGGTAGCCGCTGTCGTCGGTGGCCAGGTACAGCACGGAGGCGGCGATCTCCTCCGGGCGACCCAGGCGGCCCATCGGGACGCCCGCGGCGAGACCGGCGCGCAGCGCCTCCTGGTCGGCGGGGGACGAGCTGGCGGCCAGGCCGTCGAGGATGGGGGTGTCCACCGGGCCGGGGCTGATGGTGTTGACCCGGATTCCGCGGTCCTTGAACTCGGCGGCCCAGCTGCGAGCGTAGGAGCGCACCGCGGCCTTGCTCGCCGAGTAGGCCGTGAAGTCAGCCCAGCCCAGCTGGTGGGCGAGTCCGGAGACCAGGACGATCGCCCCGCCGTCGTTGAGCAGCGGCACTGCCTTCTGCACGGTGAAGAACGTGCCGCGGGCGTTGATGGCGAAGACCTTGTCGAAGTGCTCGGGCGTGGCCTCGGGCAGCCGGGCGGCGGCGGCGATGCCGGCGTTGGCGACGATGATGTCGACGGAGCCGCGCTCCTCCTTCACCTGGGTCCACAGCCGGTCCAGGTCGGCGAGGTCGGCGATGTCGCCGCGCACGGTGCTGACGTTCGCGCCGATCTCGGCCTTGGCCTTGGCCAGCTCTTCCTCACGGCGTCCGGTGATGAACACGAAGGCGCCCTCAGCAACGAACTTCTTCGCGGTCTCCAGGCCGATGCCGCTGCTGCCGCCGGTGATGACCGCCGTCTTGCCGTCCAGCTTGCCCATGGGGTGGGTCCTCGCTTTCTTGTTTAGTGTCCGCTAAATAAGAGCTTCGTCGTACACTGTAACGCGCCCTAAAGAAAAAGCAAGCCGGACCCTCCGGGGCCGGCCGGGGAGGCGGAAGATGCCCAGAGGACGCAAACGCACGTTCGATGAAGGTGTCGCGCTGCAGACAGCCATGGAGCTGTTCTGGCGCCGGGGTTACGAAGGCACGTCGATCTCCGACATCTGCCAGGCCCTCAACATCCAGCCGCCGAGCCTGTACGCGGCCTTCGGCAGCAAGAGGGACCTGTTCGCCAAGGCTCTGGACCGATACATGTGCCGGCCGACGGATGATCTGCGGGAGGCCATGGCCGAAGCGACCGCGCGCGAGGCCGCGCTGCGTCTGCTGACCCGCCGGGTGGAAGCCTTCACCGCCCCCGGCCAGCCGCCCGGCTGCATGACCGTACAAGCGGCGCTCGCCTGCGGAGAGGCCCACGGTGAAATCGTCGACCTTGTCACCGCCGCGCGAGAGGAGACGCGCAAGACAGTGCTTGAGCGGTTCGAGAAGGCCGTGGCCGACGGCGACCTGCCGATGGGCACCGACTGCGGCGCCCTGGCCCGCTATCTCATGGCCACCCTCTACGGCTTCAGCGTCGAGGCAGCGTCCGGCGCTCCGCGTGAGGAACTGCTGGCGGCCGCCACTCTCGCCGCACAGCTGGTACCCGCCACCTGACCGGCAGCCCGGAGCCTGTCCTGGGCCGCAGGTTACGGCCGCGAGGGCAGCGGACGCGTAGGGACGACCTGTTTCATGACAATCGTGGAGTTGATACGCCGCACGCCCGGCAGCCGTACCAGCTTCTCCTCGTAGAGGCGCTGGTACGCGGGCAGGTCGGCGGTGACCACGCGTAGCAGGTAGTCGGGATCGCCGAACAGGCGCTGCGCCTCGATGACATGGGGAATGGCGGCGACGGCCTTGTCGAAGGCCGCCAAGGTGTCCGGTTGGTCCTGGCGCAGGCTGACGAACGCGAGCACCTCGAAGCCCAGACCGACGGCGGCGGCGTCCACGGCCGCGTGATAGCCGACGATGACCCCGGTGCGTTCCAGCTCGCGCAGGCGCCGCTGGCAGCGAGAGATGCTCAGCCGCAGCCGGTCGGCCAGCTCGGTGATCGTCAGTCGCCCGTCCAACTGGAGCTCCGCAAGGATCTGATGGTCCACGGCATCCATGTGCGAAATCCTTGCAGGCAACCACCTCTGAGGGCAAAGGAGGCAAACACTTCCCGCACCTGTGCGCCTAAGTTTGGCGCCATGGCCGACAACTCTCGCGAGGTCTTCGCTCCGCACTCCGACAACCCCCTGCGACAGCTCACCGTGGACCAGCTGCGCCGCCGCACGAGCCTGAAGTGGCGCGCCTATCCCGAGAACGTGCTGCCCTTGTGGGTCGCCGAGATGGACACTCTCCTGGCCGAGCCCGTCGCGCAGGCGATCAGGGACGCCGTGGCGCTCGGAGACACCGGCTACCCGACCGGCAGCGGCTACGCCGAGGCTCTCGCCACGTTCGCGAGCGAGCGATGGGGCTGGGACGGGCTCTCGGCCAAGCGCACGGCCATCGTCCCGGATGTGATGCTCGGCGTCGTCGAAATGCTCAAGCTGGTCTCCGACCCCAGCAGTCCAGTGATCGTCAACCCCCCGGTCTACCCGCCGTTCTTTCAGTTCGTCGAGAGCATGGGCCGCCCGGTCATCGAGGCCCCGCTCGGTGCCGACCGGCGAATCGACCTGGAGGCGCTGGAGGCCGCGTTCACGCTCGCAGTTCAGGGCGGAGACCGACCCGTGTACCTGCTGTGCAGTCCGCACAACCCGACCGGCACCGTACACACCGCCGAGGAGCTGGCGGACGTGGCGGCGCTGGCGCGCAGGTACCGCATACGGGTCGTCGTCGACGAGATCCATGCCCCGATCGTGGCGTCGAGCACTCGGTTCGTCCCGTATCTGAGCGTTCCCGGCGGCGAGAACGGGCTGTCACTGATGTCAGCGTCCAAGGCATGGAACCTTCCCGGCCTGAAGTCCGCCCTGGCCATCGCCGGCCCTGACGCCGCCGACGATCTCTTGCGCCTCCCCGAAGAGGTCAGCCACGGCCCCAGCCACCTCGGGATCATCGCCCACACCGCTGCCCTCCGGGACGGCGGCGACTGGCTCGACTCGCTGCTCGTCGGCCTCGACGACAACCGCCGTCTGCTCGCCGATCTGCTGACCGAACACCTGCCCGCAGTGCGTTATGCACCCGCCCAGGCCACCTATCTGGCCTGGCTCGACTGCCGCCGCCTCGGCCTGGGCGACGACCCCGCCGCCATCTTCCTCGAACGCGGTCGGGTCGCTCTGAACTCCGGCATCCCCTTCGGCACGGGCGGCACCGGTTTCGTCCGCCTCAACCTGGCGACCTCGCCCGAGATCCTCACCGAGGCGGTCCGGCGGATGGCCTCCGCCCTCGCTTGAGAGCCGGCCTCGCCCCCGGCTACGACGCCAAGTTGTGCGCGGCGAGGATCGCCAACGCCATGGCCCGCCCCCGTTCGATCGCGGCCGAATCTGGCCGGATCGCCGCCGTGACCAGCGCGCCGTCGTAAACGATCGCGATCTGTTCGGAGATCTCGGCCGCGTCGGCGCTGCCGGCCTTCTCGATCATCTTGCGGATCGTGGCGAGCACGGCCAGCTTGTGCGTGCGCGCCCACTTCTGCGCCGGAAGATCGGCCTGGGGCATTTCCGTCGCCGCGACCACGAAAGCGCACCCTCGATAGACGGATTGCGCGGCGGCAGTCGACAGAAGGTCGAACACCCGCCCCATCTTGACCGCCAGCGGGTCATCGCTCTCCTCGACCAGCCGCAGCCGGCCGAGCGTCACGTTGTGCTGCCGCTCCAGGTAGTCATCGACGAGATCGTTCTTACTCTTGAACGCGTGATAGAACGACGCTTTGGCGACGTCGGCGCGCTCGATCAACAGATTGACACCGGTAGCGGGGATCCCCTCGCGGGCGAAGAGGTCGTCGGCAGCGGCGCGCACGCGGTCCCGCGGTCCACCACGGGTCCGCGACGCCGGGGCTTTCGGTTCCTGAGCCTCCATCTGCACTCCCCTGTGGCACTTCCATCCCTGACCTGTCGGCCAGAACAGTCTGTCTGCTTCGGAGGCTACGTTCACGGCCACCTTTCGGCAAACGACGTCAGGGTCGGCTGCCGGTCACATTCTCGGTGACCAGGCGGAGCAGGTACTTGGCGGTGGCATCCTGCTCGGGCGTCAGCCCCATGGCCTCGCCGATGGCGACGGGAACGGTGCCGGCCTTCTCACGGAGGTCCGCACCGGCCCGAGTAAGGCGTATGACCACCGAGCGCTCATCGTCGGCACGCCGCTCACGGTGGATCAGATCGGCGGCTTCCAGTCGCTTGAGCAGCGGGGAGAGGGTACTCGACTCCAGCCGGAGCGCGGCGCCCAGGTCACGTACCGAGACCGAGTCCTGCTCCCACAGCGCCAGCATGACCAGGTATTGCGGGTAGGTCAGTCCGAGCTCCTCCAGCAGCGGTCGGTAGCGTGTCGTGACTGACCGTGAGGCGGCGTACAGGGCGAAGCACAGCTGGTCCTGAAGGAGGAGTGAACCCTGCCCCGCGGCGTGGTGTGCGTCCTGGTCCATGAGTCACAGCCTAGCATTTCAGATGCCCACTACTACATCGACAGCGACTACATCGACAGCAATTAGATTGCGCGCGACTAAATCGAGCTGTATCGTTCTTGTCATACCCGTTCGGACGGCCTTCCTGCCGTCGCCACGACCCTCCCGAGGAGCCTTCCATGTCCGAGGCCGCCACCCACCCCGTCCTGGAACAGGCCGCAGCCGCCTTCGCCGAGGCCACCGCGAACCCGCCGTACCTCTTCGACCTCGGCCCGGCCGACGGCCGCAAGACCGTCGACGAGGTGCAGTCCGGCGAGATCCCCAAGCCGGAGATCGACGAGGAATGGGTGACCGTCCAGGGCGGCCCCACCGGATCGGTGCGGGCCCGCATCGTTCGCCCCGCCGGCGTCGAGGGGTCACTGCCGGTGATCATCTACATCCACGGAGCCGGCTGGGTTTTCGGCAATGCCCACACTCACGACCGGCTGGTGCGTGAACTGGCCGTCGGCGCCAAGGCGGCCGTCGTCTTCCCCGAGTACGACCTGTCCCCCGAGGCGCGCTACCCCGTCGCCATCGAACAGAACTACGCTGTCGCCCAGTGGATCGTCCGCGAGGGCGCGACCCATGACCTGGACGCCGCCAGGATCGCGGTGTCCGGCGACTCGGTCGGCGGCAACATGTCAGTCGCGCTGACGCTCATGGCCAAGGAGCGCGGAGACGTGCAGCTCGTTCACCAGGTGCTGTTCTACCCGGTGACCGACGCCGCCTTCGACACACCCTCGTACCGTCAGTTCGCGGAGGGGTACTTCCTGCGTCGCGACGCCATGCAGTGGTTCTGGGACCAGTACACCACCGACGAGAACCAGCGAGCCGAGATCACCGCCTCCCCCCTCCGCGCCACCGCCGACCAGCTGCGGGGTCTGCCCCCAGCCCTGATCATCACCGCCGAGGCCGACGTGCTGCGCGACGAGGGCGAGGCCTACGCCAACAACCTCCGCAGCGCCGGCGTCCCCGTCACGGCCGTGCGCTACCAGGGCATCATCCACGACTTCGTCATGCTCAACGCCCTGCGCGACACTCACGCCGCAGAAGCCGCCATCAGCCAGGCCGTCGCCACCTTGCGCACCGCCCTGGGAACCGCGTAACCAGACCCCCACCCCGCGGCCCGGGCGGTGCAACCGCCCGGGCCGCCGCATGCCCTGACACTTCCGCGGAACACGCACCGCTGCACCACCGTGCGATCGAGGCCGAGCCCAGAGCGTTACCCGCTCCAGCATCCGGCCGTTTGACGTAGACAGACAAGTCTGTCTACTCTCAACGCACCGCCGCTCCCGTAGAGGGGAGCGGCCAACTCGACAGACTCGAAGGGTTCAGCGATGCACTACCACGACAGTGACGACGCGGCTTACAACCGACACCTGCGCCATGCCGCCCCCACCGCCTACAAGGGCCTGATGGACTTCGACAAGGCTGTCTTCGAGGAGACCGACAGCGGACTCGACCGGCGGACCAAGGAACTCATCGCCATCGCCGTCGCCGCGACGACGCAGTGCCCGTACTGCATCGATGGCCACGTCAAGAACGCCCACAAGGAGGGCGCGACCGAGGCAGAGGTCGCCGCGGCCGTGATGATCAGTGCCGCGCTGCGAGCCGGCGGCTCGTTCACCCACGGCTGGATGGCCATGAAGAGCCTGGACAACGCCTGACCGGAACGGCCCTTCCTCCCGCGCGACATGACTCTCGGCAGGCCGGCGGCGAGCGACCGGGACACCACGACCGCGTCCGCATCGGCGCCGGTTCTTGCCGCACTTCCCATCCCGCACTCCGCTGAAGGAGCCAGTTCCCATGTCTGTGATCAACGAGATCGACGTCCAGGCTCTGCAGGACATCACCACCGCAGTCCAGGCCGAGCCCGAACTCGGCCAGGCCACCCTCTCCGTCAACGGCTCCTGGCAGGGCGGTCTCCGGCTTGCCGCGCAGACCGGCGCGATGACCCAGGGCGGCGAGCGCGACGAGACGCGCGCCGCGAAGTTCACGATGCGCAGCGACGAACCCGCCGGATTGCTGGGCACTGACACCGCGGTCTCCCCCGGGGAGTACATACTGCAGGCACTCGCCGGCTGCTACACCGCCACCCTCGCCATCCTCGCCTCCGCGCAGGACATCGAACTCAAGGGTGTTCAGGTGGAATTGGAGGGCGATGTCGACTACCGGGGCTTCCTCGGCCTCGACCCCTCCGTCCGGCCAGGCCTGCAGCAGGTACGTGTCCGCCTCCACGTCGACGCCCCGGGCACCCCCCGTGAGAGGCTGGAGGAACTCGTCGCACTGGTCGAGAGTCGCTCGCCCATCCGCGACACCCTGGTCAACCCCGTGGACGTCGTCACGACCCTCGCCTGATCAACGGCGACCGAAGAAACCATAAGTCGCCGTCGGTGGTATTCCGTCGACGAATACGACCGGGTGGGACGCATCAGAGCGCCCCACCCGGCACGAATCAGACGACGCTACCAGGCTCTTGCAGCCCTACAGCCCAGGTCGAAGGTTCACCGAGAACCGAGGGTGATGTCCATGCTGTCGTCCGGCGCAGGAACGGTGACAGTGGCGTAACCGATCACCCGGGATCCCGTGCACGGCTGGCCGGGAAAAGCATTTCCATCGGTGACCAGGAAGTTCATCTGCTCCCCGGGCATAGCCATGATGCCGTTCTTCTGATCCGGGTCGCCCACACGGACGGATTGGTTCGCCTTGCCCTGGAGATTTTCTGACCAGACACTACCCTGCCGATAATTTCCCATCCACTGCCACTGCACACAAGTGAAATTCTTCGGCGCCGTGATGTGTGGGTAGTAGAAGGTCGCTCTGGTCGCGGCCTGGGCGGGTGCCGCTGCCAGTAGCATCGAGCCGACCAGGAGACAGGCAGCTCCCGTTCGGCGAATGAGGTGCTTCATGGTGTTCGAGGTTCCTCTCCAGCGTACGCGATCTCAAGTGGCCTGCATCAGGGAGCAGTTGGCCTTGCGACAAGCCTGGCCGCTCTTGTTTCCCACAGCCACCGAGGAACTCCCATTCAGGGAAACGTTCCATCGGAAATTTTAATCGCGCGAATTACACACCCCCTTTCAACTTCGGCCACTTTCACCGCACATGCACATCCGCTTCACCTCCGACCCCTGCTGTTCTCCGAGCGATTGAACAACGCCGCAACGCTCGAATACCGAAGTCCACGGCCACTCCCCGATCACGAGTTCGCCTCGATGAAGTCAGAGCACTTCGAGTCCGGTCGCGCTGTTCACGCTGTCGCTTCCGCCGAGGGCGCGAGTGCGGAGAGCGCGCCGCCCCAGGGGGCGCCGGCGGCGATGGACCGTTGCCAGGGACGGATGCTCTTGGGCGGCATGCCGATGGCCAGTACACCGCTGAGGCGCTCTCCGGTGCGGTAGACAGCCAGGAACTTCCGGTCGGTCAGGCTTCCTTCGACGACCCGTACCTCATCGTGACCGCGCAGGTAGCCGTAGGCGCGGATCTTCATGTCGTACTGGTCGGACCAGAAGTACGGTACGGGCGCGAAGGGCTGGCGCGCTCCCAGGAGGTTGCGGGCGGCGGCCATGCCCTGCTCGGCGGCGTTGGTGCGGTGCTCGACGCGCATCGAGGTGCCGAAGAGCGGGTTGTGCCAGCGGGCCACGTCGCCTGCGCCGTACACCCCGGGGGCAGCGGCACAGAACTCGTCGCAGACCAGTCCGTCGTCGAGGGTGAGGCCACTGCCGGTCAGCCATTCCGTGTTGGGCCGGGAGCCGATGGCCACCAGCACCGTGTCGGCCTCGGCCACGCTGCCGTCGTCGAGCCGTACGCCACCTGAGACGACCTCGGTCACCCCCGTCCCGGTGCGCAGGGCCACGCCGTGGTCCAGGTGGGCCTGGGCGAGGACACGTCCGATGTCCTCGCCGATGGCGTGGGCCAGCGGGACGGATGCGGGTTCGAGAAGGGTCACTCGAGTGCCCAGGTCGGCCGCCACCGCCGCGGCCTCGGCGCCCAGGAAGCCGGCGCCGACCACGGCCAGGCTACGGCCCGGGCCGAGACGGCCCTTGAGGGCGAGAGCGTCGTCCAGGGTGCGCAGGGTGTGGGCGGGAGCCCCCGGCAACCGCCGGGGGCGGACTCCGGTGGCCACGATCAGGCCGTCGTACGGGACTTCGGTGCCGTCGGACAACAGCACCGTCCGGGCGACGCGGTCCAGGCTGGCGGCCGTGCGGCCGTACCGGGTGTCCAGACCGAGGGCGTCGAGGTCGGCCTCGGTGCGTAGGGGCAGCCGGTCAGGCCCCCAGGCACCGTTGAGGATCTCCTTCGACAGGGGCGGCCGGTCATAGGGCGCGGCGGGTTCGTCGCCGATGAGGGTGATGGTGCCGGTGTGGCCTGACCGACGGAGGGTCTCGGCGGCGGTGAGGCCCGCCGCGGAGGCGCCGACGATCACGACACGGCGAAGCGTGTCGGCCGAAGATGCGCTCACGACTCCGCCAGACGAATCGCGGCCGCCGGGCACACCGTGGCCGATTCACGGACCGCGTCGTGGAGTTCCGCGGGCGGGGTGTCGTCGAGGAGGATGACCATCCCGTCGTCGTCCCGCTGATCGAAGACCTCCGGGGCGAGCATGACGCATTGGCCGGACGCCACACATTTGGGGACGTCCACTTCGACCTTCAGGTTCATCACAGATTCTCCGCTTCGTTCCAGTGTTGAGGAGTGTGGGGTCACCAGGTGACGGGCAGCTCGTGGACCCCGTAGACCGTGGTGCTCTGCTTGAAGGTGATGTCCTCCAGCGGAACGTCGATCCGCAAGTCCGGCAGCCGCCTGAAGAGTTCGGGGAGCACGATCTGAAGTTCAGCGCGGGCCAGCGGCTGACCGAGGCACTGGTGGATGCCGTACCCGAAGGTCACGTGCTGTCGCGCGTTGGCCCGGCCGAGATCGAGGCGGTCGGGGTCGGCGAAGGCTTCCGGGTCACGGTTGGCCACGTGGAGGGGAACGATCACACCTTCACCGGCACGGATGGTGACATCGCCGATGCGCACGTCTTCGAGGGCGTAGCGACGCAACCCGCCGTGGACGATGGCGAGGTACCGGAGCAGTTCCTCCACGGCGTTCGCCGCCTCGGCCGGGCCTGCCAGCAGGTAGGGGATCTGATCCGGGTGCTGCAGCAGGGTGATGGTGCCGAGCGCGATCATGTTCGCTGTGGTCTCGTGGCCGGCGAACAGCAGAAACGCCGCCAGATCGGCAGCGTCCCGCTCGCTGACGGCGCCGGTGTCGACATGCTCGCCGAGGCGGGTCAGGACGTCGTCACCGGGCTTGCTCCGCTTGGCCGTGAGCAGCTGGAGCAGGTAGGAGTTGAGCGCTTCCCAGGAGGCCGTGAACTGTTCCCCCGTGGACTGCAGGTCGACGAAGACCTTCGAGTGCGACTGGAAGAAGTCGTGATCCTCGTACGGCACACCCAGCAGTTCGCAGATCACCAGTGAGGGCAGTGGCAGGGCGAACCGCTCCACGAAGTCCACCGGCCCCTTCTCCCCGGTCATCTCGTCGAGGAGTTCGCGAGTGATGTCAGTGATGGCCGGACGCAGCGCGTCGATCTTCTTGACCATGAACTCGCGGGTGAGTGTGCGCCGCATCGTGGTGTGCACGGGTGGGTCGTAGTTCGCGAAGAATCCGCGCGGAGCGGGCCGCGAATCCTCTATGAAGGTCGGAAACCCGGATCGCGACGTGTCGCTGCTGAACGCCGGGTTGCCCAGCACCGCACGGGCGTCCTCCCAGTGGGTCACCAGCCAGGCGCTGAGCCGGCCTTCCCAGATGGAGACCCGGGTGATCGGCTCCTCGTCACGCAACCGGGAGTAGACGGGCGGCGGATCGAGTGGAGCCGTCGCGGGCCGAGTAAGGACGAATTCGGAACTCGTGGCAGAGGTCATGGCGTGATCCATCCGTATGCGCCTAACGGTGTTAGGCGACCTGCATGGAATACTAACAGCGTTAGGCACTTGTCGGCAGAGAGATCTTGTGACGCGGGTCACCGCCGACGACGGCCGATGATGGAGGATCCGTTCATAGCCTGCGACGCGTGTACGAAGGAGAGACCTTGGGCTCGGCAGCACATGGGCAGCGCGTGCCCAACCGGCTTGGTGAAGGCGAACGTCTGCGGCAGGACATCCTGGACACGGCGACCCGCATCCTGGAGGAGTCAGGCCGCGAAGACGCCCTTTCCCTGCGTGGCATCGCCCGTGAGGTGGGCATCGCCGCACCGAGCATCTATCTGCACTTCAAGAACAAGACGGACTTGATCTGGACAGTGCTCGACACCGCCTACTCCGCCCTGGCGTCCCTCATGAGCGAGGCGGAACGTCAGGCCGCCGGCACCGGCGCGGACGCATGGGAACGGCTGAGTGCCGCCGCCGACGCCTACCGCAGGTACGCCGTCGACAATCCACGCAGGTACCGGCTGATGTTCAGCCTGGAACAGCAGGCGTCGGTACAGCGGCACGCCACCGAGCACCATCCACTGACCCGGGTACTCCATGCGTGGACCGAGGCTGTCGAGAGGTATCTGACAGACGCCTGCCCACAACGGCGCGAGGAAGCCCAGACGATGGCGACCCTGTTGTGGACCGGCATGCACGGCCAGTTCGCACTCTGGCACACATTGCCGCACCCGTTCGCCGAGGACGACGCCATCCTTGTGGAGTTGCAGCAAGCCCTCATGAGACGGCTCCTGCTCCCCTCCGAGTGATCGCCACAGCCGCTCACCGCAGGGGCCACTCCTGACCCTTGAACGAGACCGGGCCGGTGAAACGAGACCGGGCCGCGCCGACCTGCTTCGGCCGCGCGCGGCCCGCATCGCGTCGCGATCCTTGTCGTCACCGGGGGCACAGGGTGGCGGGGGTGAGAGTGCCGGCGGAGTAGCGAACGGGCACGGGATCGCTGAGTTCGCCGGCGAACCGGCCCTCGCGTTCTTCGAGGAAGCCGATCAGGTGCCAGGAATCGTCGACGTCCTGTACCAGGCGGGCGGCATACAGGTTCGGTACCGGGACCGGTCGAGCCTGTGCGATGTCCCAAGGGCCGGTGACGGACGGGCCCGGGACCGCCAGGATCCGACTGCTGGTGTCGTTTTCGGAGAGATTGGTGCAGAACAGGAGCAGCGGCTGGCCGTCGACGACAGCGACCTGCGGAACCTCCAGGTGACCGAAGCCGGCGGGTTCGGTCAGAGGCGGCCGGACCTCCCAGTGGAGAAGGTCCGGGGACTGAGCGTGACCAATCACTCCACGGGCACCGGAAGGGCCGGCCTTGGAGTGGGCGGTGATGAGCATGTGCCAGCCGGATCCGCCGGGATCGGGGAAGACCCACGGGTCGCGCCATGCCTCGCCCGCCCGGTCGGTCGCATCGCAGTCCTCGTACCAGGTGGCATCCGGCTCGACCAAAGGGGCGTTCCCGTGACGACGCCAGGTGACGAGGTCGTCGGAGATCGCCAGACCTATCCGCTGGACCAGGCGCCCGTCGCCCTGGGTGACTCCGGTGTAGAAGAGGTACCAGCGGCGGTCGGGGCCCCGGACGACGTTTCCGGTCCAGATGGCGAGATCGTCCCAGGCCGGACCGTCGGCCGGGACGAGCGCGTCCGCGGTCAGCTGCCAGGTTCGCAGGTCGGCCGAGACGGCGTGACCGACATGGGCTCGTTCGTGCCGTCGTTCGGGATCGAGCAGCGACCGTGACGCCCGCAGGAAGAAGGCGTGATGGCGGTCCTGGTCATCGCGGGCATACCAGCTGTCCCACACCCAGGCGTCGGGCAAGTGCAACATGTATCACTCTCCAGGTGATGATTAATCGATTGAGCAGGCGACTCACTCAGCCGTTCGCAGTCTCATGCGCGATGGGCTGCCTCGTCAGGTGGCGGGTTGTCCGATCGAGCCGCGTTCCCTCAGCGGCATCGGCACCCAGCGAGTGCCGGGTTCGGCGGTCTCGTCGAGGAGGAGTTCGACGGCGAGCCGGCCCATCTCCTCATGGGGCAACGCGGCGGTGGTCAGGCCCGGGCGCAGCCATTCGGCGATCGGATCGTCATCGAACGACACGATCGAGATGTCGTCGGGGATCGCCTTCCCCGCGTCGGCTGCTGCCTGGTAGGCGCCGAAGGCGAGCCGGTCGTTCATGCAGATGACCGCTGACGGGATGCTGCCCCGCTCCAACAGGGATGTCATACCGGCATGCCCGTCACGGGCCTCCCAGTCCCGTGTGTGTTCCGACACGGCGAGACGAAGGCCCCGGTCAGCCAGTGCCCGGCGGATGCCCCGCATACGCAGCCCCGCGGCGAGCGACCTGCGTGGACTGCGTTCGATCGACTCGATACGCCCCAGCACCGCGATGCGGCGGTGGCCTTGACCGAGCAGCGCGGCAGCCACCGCGTATCCGGCGTCCTCCTCGGCGGGCAGCACAGCGGGAAGGCCATGGGCACTGGTGGCGTTGAGGAGGACTGTGCGCGTATCCAGCAACCGCTGAGGGACGGTCAGGCGCCGACTGTACATCGCGGCGTAGACAACCCCGTCGACCTGCCGGTGGAGCATGGCATCGATCGCGTGCCGTTCGAGTTCGGGATCACCCTGCGTCTCGGCTATCAGCAACACGTGCTCACGGTCACGTGCCACGCTGAGCGCGCCGCGGATCATGCCACCGGCGAAGCGGGTGGTGGCGACAGTGTCCGAGATGAGAGCGATCGTGGCCGTCTTCCTGATACGCAGACTGCGTGCCGCGGCATTGGGCCGGTATCCGAGTTCCTGGGCAGCGGCGAGCACACGCCTGCGGGCGTCCTCGGACAGCCGGGCGTCCTCACGCTCATTGAGAACCCATGATGCCGCCGTCGTCGACAACCCGGCATGCCGGGCCACGTCGGCCAGCGTCACTCTGCGTTGAGCCATGTGCTCCCCCTCATACTCACGGGAAGTGGCGCTGCCCGCGGCGCCATCGTACGCGGGCTTGATGCGGTCTTCGGGAACATCCATCCTGTGATTAATCCTTTAAGCAAGGTCGCTTGACACAGTATGCATGGAGAGCGTTCGATGCTAAAAGCATTAATCAAGGCCGGAAACGTCCCGAGGCACGGACGACGTCAGCCGGAGAAGGGGCGCTCATGATCGCGGAGAAGTGGTCCGCCACGGCGTGTACGACCGCCGAGCCACCTGCTGCCAAGGGCACCGCGGCTCCGAACCATGCCAGCCACGATTCTGAATCGTCGGCGGGTGCACTGCAAACGCCCGGGTATCCGCCTCCGTCGGCCGATACCTCGACGAGGTCGCGCGGCGGCTTATCCGCCGGTCCCTGCCCGCCCGGGGCATCCTCACCACCTCCTGCTGTCGAGCTTCCATGCCTCGGGACACGTTCCGGCGTCCCGATCATGGCTCGCGGGGTACCGGGGAGCGGGGTAGCTGCGCCGCGGTCAAGACCGGCAGGCACCCGAGCTGATACCCATGATCAGCACCGCCGCCATGGCGGATACAAGGTGCGCACCTGTGCGCGGCCTTGTCCAGTGCCCTGGCAGGCAATGAGGGCTGCTCCTGTCGGCTCTGTCGACGCCCTGGAGTCCGTAACGTCCACGTCGGCCTCGACCGTCGGGGCGAACCGAACGTTCTGGACCCTCGACGACGTCAGCCTCACGGTCCAGCGAGCAACGACCATGGGGCCGGCCATCGAATCCGGATGGGGAAAGTCCAAAATCCGTATCAGAGTTGTCCTCGGCCTCGTACCGGTCACCTCGCGCGCCATGCGCTGGGACGGTAAGGACCTCACCCGCCTCACACTGTGCGGCGGCGTGAGCTCGGCCACCGACTGCGGGTGGCGTTCCAGGACCCCCCGAGTTCACTCGACATCTCCTGCGTGCCGCGATGTCTGGGGGCGTCGGCCTCAACCCGAGGCTCCACCGCGCTACCCACACGGCTGCTCCGAGAAGGCAGCGCCAGCCAATGTCCGTCGCGCGGCCTGATGGTCCCGTCCCGGACAGTGATCTGCGACGAGACTGCCGACGGCCTCGGCCAGGTCGTCGAAGCCCGACTCAGCTGCCTCGCGCCATCCGCACCAGCCCACTTGTCCACCACATCGTTGCTGCTCACCGCGCCGGTGAGCGGGCCCGCCGCTCACCGGCGACTGCCTGTCGCACAAGCCGTGCTCGCAGTACCGGGGGGCGTAACCACACCTGCTCGACCACGGACCGGTCATGGCCTGGCACCGCCACCCGCAATGGCAACCCGAGGGGCCCGAGAACCCCTCACCTTCCGTCTTGACAGCCACGTCGAATGCAATGGAGACACCCAGTGAATCGGCTCCCCGAAGGATTGGTGACCGCCGGCTTCGAGCCGGTCGCCGACGCTTTCGCCGACAACTTCGACCACCGCGGCGACACGGCGGCCTCGTGCGTCGTGTATGCCGACGGAGTCCCTGTGGTCGACATCTGGGCCGGGAAGACCGGAAGGGGTGCGTGGACACCCGAGATCCGCAATGTGGTGTTCTCCGTCAGCAAGGGCGTGACCACCATCTGCGTCCTGATGGCCGCGGAGCGAAACCTGCTCGATCTGGACGCCCGGGTCGGGGAGTACTGGCCGGACTTCGCCCAGCACGGCAAGGAGGCGACGACCGTTCGCCATCTGCTCACCCACCAGGCGGGTCTGCTCGCCCCAGAGGTGGACCTGAGCGCCCAGGACCTGCTCGCCTGGCAGCCCGTCGTCGACCAGCTCGCCCGCCAGGCACCCGCGTGGGTCCCTGGAACCTCCTTCGCCTACCACCCGCTCACCTTCGGCTGGCTGGCGGGCGAGGTCCTTCGCCGAGCCACCGGGCAGCGCCCCGCCGAGTGGCTCCGCGACCACGTCGCCGCACCGCTCGGTCTCGCCATGACCTTCGGCGCCCTTTCGGACGCCGAGGACATGCACCCGCTGCTGGAGGCCCTCCCGATCAGCGATCCCGACGCGGGCGCGGCGCTGGCCGAGATGCTCGCCGTCCCCATGGCCGTGCGTGCGATGAGCCTCGGTGGCCTCTTCGACGCCGCCGACATGCCCCAGACGGCCAACGGAACGGCATTCCTCGCCGCCGAGATACCCGGCGCGAACCTCGTCACGAATGCCCGCAGCCTCGCTCGTCTCTACGCCGCCACCGTGGGCACCGTTGACGGCACCCGGCTCCTCGGCGCCGACACCGTGGACGACGCTCGCCTCCCCCGCTCGACCGGACGGCCCTTCATCGGCCCCGCCGACGGCAACCGGTGGGGCACCGGATTCATGCTCGACTCGCCCCTGCGCGGCATGGCCGGTCCCGGCAGCTTCGGCCACGACGGACTCGGCGGCCAGCTCGCGTTCGCCCACCCCGAATCACGGATCGCCTTCGCTTACCAGACGGTCCGCCCCGGCGGGATCCCCGACGATCGTGCCGAAGCTCTCTGCCGCGCGCTGCGCGCCTGCCTCTGACCACCACGAAGATCCAACCGATCACTACAGGAGATGCCATGCCACTCGACCCCTTCCTCCAGCCGCTGGTCGCCTCCATGCCGCCGACGCCGGACGAGATCGCCGACTTCCCCGCTTTCCGAGCCCAGGAGCAGCAGCTCGGCGAGGCTGTGTACGTGCCCCTGATGGAAGCGGCTCCCGAGATCGCCTCCCGTCGGGTGGTCGGCATCCCGGTCGACGGGGGAACGATCGACGTAAAGGTCTTCCATCCCTTCGGCGAAGGCCCGCACCCGGTGCACCTCTACATCCACGGCGGCGGGTGGGTCGGTGGATCCGCCAAGGACAAGCTCATCGACATCCCCTGCGCCGAGCGGGCCGCCGGCGCCGACTGCGTCGTGGTCGCGGTGGACTACCGGAAAGCGCCCGAGCATCCCTTCCCGACCGGGCTGAACGACTGCTACGCCGCTCTGCTGTGGGTGGTCGAGCACGCTGAGGAACTCGGCATCGATCCGGACCACATCACGATCGGGGGCGGATCCGCCGGTGGCAACCTCGCCGCCGCTCTCGCGCTCAAGGCCCGTGACGAGAACGGCCCGCGGATCGCGTTCCAGTTGCTGGAGGTACCGGCGCTGGACCTCACCGGCGGACAGCCGTCCTACCAGCGGTTCGCCACCGGATACGGGCTCACCCTCGCCATGGCGGAGATGTGCGTCCGTTACTACGTGCCCGACCCGCAGGAGGTGACAAACCCCTATGCCTCGCCGCTGCTGGCGCCGGACCTCTCCGGTCTGCCGCCCGCACACATCATGTCGGCCGAGTACGACCCACTGTCCGACGACGGCGAGTTGTACGCCAAGCGACTCACCGACGCGGGGGTTCCCGCGACCTTCTCCCTCCAGCGGGGCCACATCCATGTGTCGGCGACCTTCACCAAGGTCATGGCGGCGTCGCGGGCATGGCGGGACGAGGTCCTGACCGTCCTGCGGGACGCGCACAAGACGCCTGCGGCATAGAGCCGTGCCCGCGCCCGGACTCGCCGTACAACGTCCGGTGCGCACGCTCAGGCTGCTCGGAACATGCCGCTCGGACGTTATCGAAGACCACGTGCCGATGCCCGAGCCGTCCTGAGAAGCCGAACCACCAGGGTGCGGTGGCCCGACCACGGTTGGACCACCGCGCCGCACATGGGAGTGTGTCGTTTCCAGCACCGTAACCGGTGTCGGCGATCTCCGCCCCGCCTCTCCGCCTGCCAACAGCGCAGTGAGTCGGCCGCTCTCCGCAGCCTGCCCGGCAACGCGCAGCACGACCGTCCCGACGAACGGGATGACCGACAGACACCGATCGGCCCAGGCTGAAGATCAAGGGTGTGATGCCGGCGTGGCTGCCGTGGTCGTACTGAGCCGTCGCATCGATCCGCTGTAGGGCAGGCAACAGCACCCCGGAGGCAGCCCTTGAGGCGGGGCTGTACATCAACAAGGCTACCCAGCGGACAGCAGGTGATATCAGACCATAATAGGCACATAGGTGTGGCTCCATCACCGGCGAGGAGCAAGATGAACACGTCGAGGACTCCCATCAGCGGCTCGGCATTTTCGCTGGGAGGCATCGCGACCGCCCTGATCGACCGCGAAGGAACCGTGCTGCGTTGGTCCGGTCAAGCCGCCGAACTGGTTGGCCGGGCGGCTGCGGAAGTGTGCGGTCGACCGATCGGACAGCTGTTCGCCGACGCGCCAGGCCAAGATGTCGGAGCCACACACTGCGGGAGCGGCATCCCGACGCAGGGGCAGACTGCGCTCCGCCACAAATCGGGTGCCGCGGTCGAGGTCACGTTTCACTCGATGCCCCTGGACGACTCCTCCGACGTACTGCTTCTGGCAGCTCCCAGCCGGCAGGTGGCCGACTGGGAGCGGGGCACGGCCCTTCTCCAAGCCCTGCTCACCCAAGACCGAGTCGGGGTCAGCATCCATGACTCTAGCCTGACCGTGGTGCAGACCAATGCCGCCGCAACCATGCTTGACGGGCATGCGCCGGCCGTCGAAGGGTGTCTGCGCGAAATTCTCAACGCCGAAGACGTGGAAGACACGGAGGCCGCGCTGCTGCAGGTTCTGAACACCGGAGTCCCGCTGATCGGGCGGGAACAGCGGGTGCGCCAAAGTGACGAGCACGCACGGCAGACGGCTCTGTCGCTGTCCGCTTTCCGGCTGGAGGACGCGGAGGGCCGCCCTGCCGGTATCTGCACGCTGTTCACCGATGCCACGGCGAGTCGTCGGGCCCGCCTGCGTCTGGATCTGAGGCGAGAGGCGGCCAATCGCATCGGTGCCTCTCTCAATGTCATGCGCACGGCCCAGGCACTGGCAGACGTTCTTGTTCCCGCCCTGGGTGACTTGGCATATGTGGATCTCGCCGAGGCCGTGCGGGAAGGGGATGAGCCACCGAAGGTCTACAGCGGAGGACGGCTCTACCTCCGCCGGGCTGCGGTCGCGTCGGCCTCCGGCACGTGGCCCGCACCGCTCCTGCAGCCTGGCGACGTGTTGCCCCAGGTCCCCGATACGCCTGACCTCAGATTCTTTCTGCGAGGCGGAACCGCCCTCGTGACCGACCGGGCGGGCATCATCAACTCGTTCATGCGTCGTCCAGAGACGAGTGAACTCATTCCCATGACGGTTCCCGAGCGGGCGCACTCGCTGGTGGCGTCTCCTTTGCTCGCCCGCGGACTGCTGCTGGGGCAGGTTGCGGTCTGGCGCACCGAGCAGAGTGATCCGTTCGAGAAGGAGGACGAGGACCTGCTGGCCGAGATCGCCTCGCGGTCAGCTGTGAGCGTGGACAACGCCCGCCGTTACACCCGCGAGCATCGCTCAACCGTCGCCCTGCAACGAAGGCTTCTTCCACGCGCCACACCGGACCCCAGCGCGGTGGAGAGCGCGCGTTTCTACCGGCCCGCCGCCGATGGAGCCGAGATCAGCGGAGACTGGTACGACGTCATCCCCTTGCCCTCCCTTCGGGTGGCCCTGGTCGTGGGCGACGTGATCGGCCATGGTCTGGCGGCCACCGCCACCATGGGCCGGCTGCGCACCGCCGTGCACACCCTGGCCGACCTGGAGCTCGATCCCACCGAACTTCTGACCCATCTCGACGGCCTCGTACAGCAGCTCGCCGAGGAAGCAGCACCCGAGCACCGGGACGCCGTTGGCGCGACCTGCCTGTATGCGGTCTACGATCCGGTCGACCGCCAATGTTCCATGGCCAGCGCCGGGCACCTCCCACCCTTGCTGGTCCGGCCCGACGGCTCCTGCGAAGTGCTCGAGGTCTCCCCCGGCCCACCGCTCGGCGTCGGGGGGATGCCGTTCGAGACAACGAGCATCGAACTTGCCCCTGGCAGCGTTCTGGCTCTCTATACCGATGGATTGATCGCGCGCAGCGACCACGACCTCGATGCCGGCACCAGGCGGTTGACGAGCAGTCTCGCCGCGCTGTGCCGCCCCGACTGCCCGTTGGACGGCATCGGCCGCACGCTCATGGCCGACATCAGCGAGGCCGCACCCCGTGACGATGCCACTCTGCTCCTCGCCCGCACCCGAGCGGTGCCCCCGCACAACACCGCGAGCTGGGAGTTTCCGGCGGATCCAGCGGTGGTCACCGAGGCACGGAAAGCGACGAGCCAACAGCTGACCCACTGGGGTCTGGACGAACTGATCTTCACCACCGAACTCATCGTCAGTGAGCTGGTCACCAATGCCATCCGCTACGCAGGCGGACCCGTCGGCCTGCGCCTGATCCGCGAGAACGCACTGGTCTGCGAGGTCACCGACCCCAGCAACACACAGCCTCGCCTACGCCGTGCCCGCACCACCGACGAAGGAGGCCGGGGCATGTTCCTGGTCGCCCAGCTCACGACCCGCTGGGGCAGTCGCTACGGTCAACAGGGCAAAACCATCTGGGCCGAACAGTCGATCGCCCCAGCGACGCCGCGCACAGCCTCCCAGACGTGACCATTTCCGCACCGGCAACCGGTGCGGATGCCACTCCGAAGGTCCGCAGCGTCGCAGCCACACCAAGTCGTCGGTCCGGCGAGGACCCTCGACGCTCAGCCTCACAAGATCGGGTACGACTGCGGTGCACGCCCTTCACGACCCGGCGCAACTGTCGTATCCACCGAGCCGGACCATGGCTTCGTACACCTGGTCGGCTGTCATGGGCGGCTCAGGCAGAGGATGTGCCCTGTCAGCGCGGAAGGCGTCGAGCATGAGGTGGAGGTGGCGCCGCCAGACGACAGGGGCGATGCCTCGAGTGGCCTCGGCGATCCGGCTGTGAGACCAGATCACGAAGGCCAGGTCCTCGGGAGTGACGTCCGCCCGGAGGCTGCCCTGCTCCTGGGCTCGGTGGACGATCTCCACGCCGAGGTCGTGAATACGTGTCTGGGCGGCTTCGAGACTGGTGGAGTCGGGCAGGCGGACGGAGGCGAGGTCGGCGAAGCCGCGGTCGCCGGCTTGAAGTGCGCACATCGTCTCGGCGAAGAGCTGGAAGCCCTGCCACGCCTCCTCCATGGCCACCGCTCGTTCCGCGACCTCCAGCCAGGCCCGGACCTTCTCGGTGAAAACCGCCTGGATCAGGTCCAGGCGGGTGGGAAAGTGCCGGTAGAGGGTTCCGATGGCGAGCTGAGCCTGCCTGGCGATCTGCTCCAGTGGCGCGTGGAGCCCATGCTCGGCGAAGTGCGCCCGGGCCGCTTCGAGCAGGGCGTCGCGATTGCGCTGAGCATCACGCCGAAGCGGGCGATCGGCGGCGGGCTGAGGAGCGTCGGGCGAGATGGCCATGGCCTCCACCCTAGCAACCGGAGGGGACCCTCATGTTCTCTGTTAGGATCCAGAACATGAGGTTCCCCTCGACTTTTGTTGGAGTGTGGTGATGAACGTAGTCCTGTGGGTTCTGCAGGCACTGCTCGCGGCCGTCTTCGGCATGGCCGGACTGATGAAGTCCTCGCAGCCCCGGGAAAAGCTCGCCAAGTCCCTGCCCTGGGTGGAGGACTTGTCGCTGGGCACGGTACGGCTCATAGGAGTGGTGGAGCTCCTGGCCGCCCTCGGATTGATCCTGCCGGCGGCCACCGGCATAGCCGTTGTACTGACACCGCTCGCCGCCACTGGCCTGGCCGTGGTGATGATCCTTGCCGCGATCGTGCACGCCCGCCGCAAGGAGGCCGGCTCGATCCCTGTGAACGTCGTGCTGCTGGCGCTGGCGGTCGTAGTCGCCTGGGGCCGCTTCGGCCCTTACTCCTTCTGACCCCTCGCCCCAGTCCGGCAACAAGGGACGTCCATCCATGCGTTTGACTGTCTTCGGCGGTACCGGCCCCACGGGCCGTCTCCTGATCGACCAGGCCCTGGCGGAAGGGCACGAGGTCGTCGCCTACGCCCGCTCCCCCGAGAAGCTGCCTGTCCGGGAGGGTCTCACTGCGGTCCGGGGAGAGCTGGATGACGCCGGGGCCGTCACAGGAGCGGTAGCCGGCAGCGCCGTCGTACTCAGCCTCCTCGGCCCGAGCACCAAGAAGGCCGACGCCCCACCGCTGATCGCCGGCTACCGCAACATCGTCGCGGCGATGCGCGAGCACCGCGTCGATCGGCTCGTGGCGATGGGCACCCCCAGCATCACCGACTCCGCGGACGGCAAGGACGCCAGGGTCAGGCTCATGGTCGCGGGCATCCGGACCTTCCAGCCGGTGGCGTACGACACCATCGTGACCATCGGCCGCATCGTGCGCGAATCCGGGTTGAAGTGGACCATCGTCCGGTTCCCGCTGCTCACCAACGGCCCGAGGACCCCCTCGATCAACGTCCGCACCGTGGGCGAAAGGGGCGGCCTCCGTCTCTCGCGTGCCAACGCTGCCGCCTACTTCCTCCAGCAGGCCGGCGACTCCGCCCAGGTCGGCCGGGCACCGTTCATTACCGACAAGTAAGAAATGGAAAGGACATCATCCATGCGCGCTTTGATCACCACGGACTACGCCGCCGCTCCCGAGGTCGCCGAGATCCCGCGTCCCGAGTTCGGACCGAACGAGGTGCTGGTGAAGGTCGCGGCCAGCTCGGTCAACGGTTTCGATGCCATGGTCGCGGGCGGCTACCTGAAGGGGATGCTCCCGCACACGTTTCCCGCCGTGCTGGGCAAGGACTTCGCTGGGACGATCGAGGCGGTGGGCGCCGATGTTCAGGGCTTCGCCCCGGGCGACGAGGTCTTCGGCGCGGTGATGGAGCTCGCGATTGGCCGGGGCGCGATCGCCGAGTACGCGGTGGCTCAGACCGCCGTGGGCCTGACTCACCGCCCGGCTGGACTCGACATCGCACGGGCTGGGGCACTGACCGTGGCGGGTGCCACCGCCCACACCGCCATCGAGGCCCTGTCGCTGCAGCCCAGCGACACTGTCCTGATCGTCGGAGCCACCGGCGGCGTGGGCTCGCTGGCCGTGCAACTGGCGGCGGCGACCGGGGCACGGGTCCTGGCCACCCACCGCGGCAGGGGCAACGCCGCACACCTGATCGGACTCGGTGCACACGAACTGGTCGACGCCACGGGCGACCTCGCCGCGGCCGTGCGGCAGTATGCCCCCGATGGCGTTCACGCAGCCCTCCACCTGGGCGGAGACCTCGACACCGTCGCCGGCCTGGTCAAGCAGGGGGGCAGGCTGGCCAGCGCCGCCGCCCAGCCCGCGCCGGACGCCTACGCCGACCGCGGACTGACCATTGTTCAGGTCATGGCCGACGCCAGCGCCAAGAGGCTGGACCACCTCGCCACCGAGGTCGCGGAAGGCCGCCTGGACGTACCGATCATGCAGACTTTCACGCTGGACGATGCCCCTGAAGCGATGCGCGCCTTCGGGGCGAGCAAGCACGGAAAGATCGCTGTCTGCGTCCAGGCAAGCGAGCACTGAGCTCCCATTCCCCCTGCCCCCGGCTCCTCGCGGCGCCGGGGGTTTTGCCGTCTTGCGGAGGGTGGCCTCCAGGCAGCATCCAACCGGAGGGAGCGTCCCCTTTAGTATGGACAGGAGGCAACCTCGTGTTGGCGGCACATAGGTGAAAGAAGCGGGACAGTATGGCTGAGCAGGGCTCGAAGGCACGCCGACCACGAATCGACGGCCTGCACAACCGTGCCCTGATCGTCGACGCGGCCCTCCGGCACTTCACCGAACAAGGCATCAACGCGTCCCTGGAAGGGATCGCCAAGGAGGCCGGCGTAGGCCCCGCCACCCTCTACCGCCACTTCCCCACTCGGGAGGCGCTACTCGCCGACGCTCTTTACGTGCGTGGCGAAGAACTTCTCGCCGGCGTGACCGAGATCGAACGGTCGGCCGACCCCGACTGTGCGCTGCAGCGGTGGATGCGGGTGATGGAGGATTACCTGAGCCTGTTTCAGGGGCTGCCTGACCCGGTGATCAGGGCTCTGCCCGAGCAGGATTCCCCCCTCTCGGCGCCGTGCCAGAGGCTGATCGACGTCACTGATCGCCTGCTGAAGCACGCTCAACGCTCCGGGTCCGCCCGCCCGGAAGTACAGGCTGACGGCCTCTTCCTCTCCGTGCTCTGCCTGGCCTGGGCGAAGGCCACTGGAGCCGCGGACAACGCCACCCTGGAGACCCTGCGCACCATGACAGCGGTCGGCTACCTGGACCAGGTCCGCGCAACAGGGCAGTGATCCGCAGAACGACGTCAGGGGTGGTGGCGAGGCGAAGTGGCCCCACCTCGGGATGCGATGCCACGGTGGATGTGGTCCGCCGAGGGTGGGCGCTGCGGATGTCCTTGTCCAAGCAGGAGCTGTCTGACCGGATCCGCCTCGACAGAGCTGGCAGCAGCTGTCGATTCGGGCGTTGCCGAGGAGGTACGGGCGTGCATCGGCGTCTGGTGCGGGAAGCTCTGGCCTCGCCGGTCCCCAAGCCGCGTCAGCATCCGGCGCGGATCTCGCCGCGCATGCAGCCGTACAAGAAGACGGTCGACGAGTGTCTCCGTGCTGATCTGGAGGCCCCGCGCGAGCAGGACACACCGCCAAGCGGATCGGTACGCGGCTGGAGGAGGAGTTCGGGGTCACGCTTCCGTACAGCACGGTGCGCGACTTCGTCGCCGCCCTCCGTCGGGCGATCTCCGAGGAGGGCGGGATTCAGGCCGAGGGCTTTGTGACCCGGCACAACGTCCAGGGCGCGGACGCCGAGGTCGATTTCGGGGAGGTGTGGGTCGATCTGGCCGGGCAGCGGGTGAAGTGCTACCTGTTCGCGTTCCGCCTGGCACACTCGGGCCGGGCGGTGCACCGGATTTCCCGCTCCTGCTGGCAGCAGGCGTTATTCGAGGGACATGTGCATGCGTTGACCGTTCTGGGCGGTGTTCCGGCAGGTCAGGTGCGCAGCCGCATACAGGAGGAGAACCCGAAGTGGACCGCCGCGGCGCCGAGAGGCTCTTCCGATCACGGCCTCGGCCACCTCGGATCCCATCTCCAGCTGGCACCACAGCTCCCGCAGTGCCGCGGAGATGTCCCCGCTGCCCGTGAACCGCCACTGCGCGATGTCGAGGGCGCGCAGCCAGCCGTCCAGATAGGGGTCTGAGCTTGTTCCGCTTTGGCGGAGACCATCGGTGTGGTGGTCAGGCTGTGAGTGCGGTCTCGTATGCGGCGGGACTGCGATAGCCGAGGCTGCTGTGTGGACT
>NZ_JAKEIP010000059.1 GCF_021474425.1 Streptomyces muensis
GTCCCCCTCGTGCGCCCCGCAGCCCCATAACCCACACGGACGACCCATATCGCCCGTTTCGCCCACCCTGCTTAGCGTGAGGGCATGACCGCCCCGATACCCAGGGACATCCCGGACCTCCCCGCGATACCGGGCATCCCCGTACTGCTGCCCTCCCACGTCCCCGCCACGGCGGTGGTGCCCCCCGTACGCCGGCCCCTGGCCGCCACGTACCGCGTGCTGGTCGCCTTGACCGCGGCGGCAGCAGTGACAATCGAACTGGCCCTCGGCAGCCCCCTGCGCACCTTGAGCCACTTCGCGATCCAGAGCAACATCCTGCTGGCCGTCGTACTCACCCTCTCGGCCCGCCGCGCCTGGACCGCCCGCCGCCCCGTCCCGTCCTCACTGACGGGCGCCACCCTGCTCTACGTCATCGTCACGGGCCTCACCTACCACGTGCTCCTGGCCAACGAGGCGAGCCCCTACATGCTGCCCGGCGTCCTCACGGGCGAGGCCGCGGGCCCGACGGGCTGGCACGCGATCACCACCCAGGTCCTGCACACGGTGACACCCATCGCGGCCCTGCTGGACTGGCTTCTCCTGACGGCCCCCGGCCAACTGCACCTGCGCCCGGCAGCGACCTGGATGCTCTACCCGGTGACCTACCTGGCGTTCACCCTCGTCAGAGGCGAACTCCTCCTCCCCGGCACGCCGGGCCGCTACCTCTACCCCTTCCTCGACGTGGCCCGGCACGGCTACCGCAGCATCCTGGCGAACGCCCTCCTCATCGGCCTCACCAGCTACGCCCTGGCCATCCTCCTCGTGGCCCTCGACCACGCCCGCCCCAACCCACTCCGCCACCGCCTCCGCCACCGCGCGAAAACCGGATTTCGTCTCCAGCCACCGGTGGGCTAAAGTAAACGTCGTCGCCGCGACAAGCAGCGACATCGGGGTGTAGCGCAGCTTGGCAGCGCGCTTCGTTCGGGACGAAGAGGTCGTGGGTTCAAATCCCGCCACCCCGACAGTGAAACACCAGGTCAGGCCGGGTGCTGAGAGATCAGCGCCGGGCCTGATTTGTGTTGCGGCCCCGTTTTGGGAGCCATTTGGGAGCCAACTGGGTGTGATCTTCGGGATCCGGCTCCCAGGTTGGCTCCCCCGAGGAGTGGCGTCCGCCTCCTCCCAGCGCGATGTACGCCTCGCGCCCCCAATGAGTCACTGCACGGCTTGTGCCGAGGAGACCTGAGACGGTACGACGATCGCCATGCACCCTTGGTCTCCGTTAAATGACCGGCAGCTCGCACTCCTCACCCGCATCGGGGGCGGAACCGACCCCGTCACGTCGGACAGCCCCGAGCTCGCCATCACGGCTCGCGCGCTCAGGGACCGGGGCTTGGTGACCATGCCCAGGAAGAAGGGGAGGTGGCAGGCGGAGATCACTGACGCGGGGCGCTTCTACCTGGAGCACGGGCATCATCCCGACCGTCCAGAGCTGGCTCCACGCAAGCCTCGCGCGGCGGCATCTAATGCCGAGGTGCCAGTTGCCTCTCGTCCTCAGCAGGATGCCGATCCCCCGACCGAAACGAAGTCCGCCCCAAAGCGTGCCGTGAAACCTCCGCGCCCGTCACGAGTGGCTGTAGGACCAGCGCTCATCGCGCAGGTCCAGGAAGCCGGACGATTCCTTCGAATCCCGGACCCCAGCAATGAGGAACGTGCTCGGTATCGCAGAGCCTTCGACGCGGCGCGGCAGTGCGCCCCGGAGGGGTACCACCTGAAGTACAGCGGGCGGGCGAAGGGAGACTTCTTCCTCGGTCTGCTTCGGGTAACTGGTGAAGACGACACCGAATGGAACCGGATCCGCCTGGCACGCAGCCGCGTGATCACCGACGTTGAGGACGTACTCGCCGCGGTCACCAAGGACCACAGCGCCTTCGAGATCTCCGAAGAGGCCCTGCCGAGGGTGCTCACGCTGATCCGGCTGCTCGCCGAGCAGGCTCTCACGCGGTACGGCGAGATCGCGGTGTCCAAGAAGCGCAGGCAGCCAAGGCCGCTGCTCACCGTCCACGGCAGGACGTACGAGATCAGCTTCCGTGAGCGCCAGAAGCAGGTCCGGTACGTCCCCAAGCAGCCGGGCCGCCGCACCTACGACTGGCAGCGGGTCACCCCCGCCCACAAGTTCGAGCCGTCCGGCGAACTGGAGCTGCTGGTCAGCGAGAACTCGGGCTACAGCTACAACCACGGCTGGAAGAAGGAATGGGCCGACACGGCCAAGAAGCCGTTGGAGGAGCAGATCGCCTCAATCTTCCGGGCGTTGAAGGCACGCGCGGAAGAGCAGGAGCGGGCCCGACTGGACCGAGAGGCGGAGCAGCGGCGTCTGCGAGAGGAGCGGGAACGCCAGGAGGCCGAGCGCCGGCGGCTGGCGGCGGAGCGGGAGGAGCGAGAGCGGCGGGAGTGGGAGGCCGCGGTAAGTGCGGCTTCGGTGAAGGCGGTTCACGCGGTACGGGCCGAGCACTTCGGCACGGCCCTTGAGCAGTGGCGGGCCGCGGGTGAGATCCGGGCGTTCTGTGCCGCGCTCGATGAAGTCGCCACCACATCGGAAGATGCCCTCGAAGTCGAGAGGCTGCGTGACTGGTCGGCTTGGGGGAACGCGGAGGCCGATCGGCTCGACCCGACCACGAGCGGCCAGGGCCTGGCCGCCCGCGACTTCCACGCGAAGCCGACGAAGAAGCAGCTGCGACCGTTCCTCGACGGCTGGCACCCAGATCGGCCGGAGAAGGAGAAGCCTCCGGCGCAGCCAGCGCCTCCCAAGCCGGAGCCAGACCCGTGGCGCGGCGTCATCGACGCACATCAGGATCAAGGGTGGCGATATGGACGCCAAGGTCGCGCTCAATGGTGGAGGCGATGACGCCGTGACCTCGGTCGCGTAGGGCCTTGACCGCCTTCTCGACGAGCTCCCCGAGCCGGATGACCTCGGCGCGCAGGGCGACCAACTCGTCGTAGCGGTCGGCCTTGTCTTCGCCGCACCAGGCCCGGACGGTTCGCAGGACAGCTGCCTCCGCGTCCAGCTTCCGGTCGTCCCGCCGACTGTAGGAGTACCAGGAGGACTGGGCACGCTCCTGCTCGATGCCCTGCTGCTTGCGGTCCACCTCCGGAAGGATCTCGTCGGCGAGGCGGCTGGCCACGTGGCGGGCGACGCGCTCGGTGACCGGCCACCCTGCCAGGCACATGCCGTGGCGGTTCTCGTAGACCATGGCGTCGCTGCGGAGTTCGGCTGCGTCCATGCCGATGAGCGGTGCCGTCTCATCGAGGCGGCTCAGCTCCAGAACCCCGGCGTCGGCCACCGTTCGGCGCAGGCGCAGCCTGTTCTTCGGGCGGACGAACCCGAGGATCAGCCGCGCGGCCTCGAAATCCGTGCTGCCCCGGACGTGGCGAGAGGACTCCACCAGCGCCAACTCCGCCGCGTCGTCCGCGCGGAACGTATCGACATCCGCCCACGGTGCTACGAGAGAGCCGGAACTGACCCAGTCCTGCAGGCCAGCGGCATCGCCTTCGAGAAACCGCACGTGGATCCAGCCAGACCTGCCAGGGCCGCCCACTCGAACGACCTCCACCTGGCGAACCGCGGCACCCAGATCCTTCGGCCTCGCGCGGTATGTCCAGTGCTCGCCAATCTCCATGTGCCTATTGAGCCAGGTCTGTTGGACCCATCGCCGGGCGTTTGCCACAACTGCCAGAGTGGACTCCCCAGAGGGCAGTTCGTGAGTATTTTAAGGGTTCTGCAATAGCCTGATGGTGTGGGCGCCAGAGGCGTCTACTGGTCCGCAGACCGGTGGTCTGCTGGGGTGACGGGCAATGGTCTTTGATCGAGCTGGTGATCACGGCTTGGAAGGGCTGGCATCGCTCGGTCAGCGGCTACCAGGGTGCCTACGCGATGCGGGAGATCGTGAACGCGATCCTCTACCAGAGCCGGACCGGATGCCAGTTGTCGTATCCCCCGCACGACTTGGACCTGGCAGCGCAGGAGGTCATGCGGAAGGTGATCCGAGGGGGTGTTCGGACGTGTGAGAATGCTGCCCCGCCCCGTGCCCCCTGGAGACGACGTGACGATCACGGACCTTGTCGCAGCGCCAGACCGGCAGCAAGCGCCCCTCAAGACTCTGGCGCACGTCGAGTTCCAGCTGCGGGTACTGGGGCTGCTCTGCGCCGCGGCGGCCGGGGGGCCAACCAAGCTGAAGACCCCAGGATCGCTCGATGTTTGGGCGCGCTATATCACCCTGCAACGTAGTTCTCTGCAATGTGATGCGTGCCAGTCCGCCGCCCTCGATGTCGCCGACAGCATCGCTACCCTGGTGGCCGAGGGGACCTCGATCCGGCAGATGCGTAACCAGGTGTTCCACGGCGGCCCGACGCCACAGAATGTCGATCTTGATGCCCTTCATGCAGTGGTCTCAGCCAACGCGGAGCGCATCGTGGGGATCCACGAGCATGGACACATCGACCGGCTGGAGCCCTTCTTCCTCCCGATCAGTGGCGAGCTAGGCGCACTGCACGACTACTCCGAGGCGTGCGCGAACTACTGGCCGCGGCGCGGGCCTGCAACCGATGTAACCCGCACTGAAGTCCTTGAGGAGCTTCAGAAGCTGGGCTTGCAGAGCCACGACCGTGTACTGGAAAACTTCGCGATGGACATCGAAAAGGATCTCCGCGGTTTTGCCGAGCGGGATTCGATCCTGGCCTTCGTCGAACCGCCCGAACCCATCATGGTGCGATGGGAGTTGCGTACCTCAGACGGCACGGTTCCACGGGTCGACCGCTTCGTGGTCACAGCGGATCAGGCGCGCATCTGGCAGTCGGAATCAGGACCCAAGCCGTACCAGGCGTTCCTTGCACAGATCTGCAACTGGAAGCTCCTCAAAGAGCGTCTCCTAGAGCAGCTTGAGGAGCAGGTCGCGCTCGAAGGGCTGATCAAGGAGGAGCTGTTTCCGGAGCTCAAGGAAAAGGTCCCCCATGTCCCAGCTCAGGTCCGTCTCGCCGGGGAGAGCGGCGAGGCCACCATCACCCAGGCTTGCCAACGAATCACCGAGCAAACCGGTCTGTACAACTCGCACACGAACCTCATCACGCTGACCGGCGAAGCCGGATCGGGCAAGACCCACAGCCTGCTGCAGTTCGCCCGGGAATCGCTCTCCCAGGATGGAGGGCTCAACCCCCTGGCGATCTACATCTCGTCCAGCGGAGCCAGTGCAAACAGCTTGGACACGCTTCTCGATGCCCGTATGGCGCGGACCCGAATCCTCGACAAGAGCTCCGTGCTCGCACTGTGCCGCGCTGGTCTTGCGATCCTGGTGATCGACGGTTTCGACGAGCTCCTGGGATTCCGCACCTACGACAACCCGCTCACCGGCCTGAAACCCATCCTGGACGCGCTGCGCGGCAGAGGGACAGTCATCCTGTCGGCACGGTCGAGCTACTCAGAAGCCAGGCTTCGGCAAAACCTTGAGCGGCGCAACGCGCTGGAATGGCCGCCAGACGTTCAGACTCTCGAGCTGCTGCCTTGGAAGCGCGAGCAACTGAAGGCGCTTATTGGTCAGCTGTCCATCGATGCCGTGCGGCCGGATGTGCCTGCGGAGGTTCAGCGGCTCCTGACGACACCGTTCTTTTGCCTGGCCTTCGCTGCTTGGGCGAGATCTGATGGAACCTCCGAATTCCTGCATTTTGTCGTCGATGCTTACCTGCAGCGCGAACGCCGCAAGCTGACAGGGCTGGGAGGCAGTCTCTTCGGCTCGGACGTGCTGGCCGATATCTTCTCCGAAGTGGCAGAGCTGATCGCACGGAACGCTCTTCCCGAGGTATCCGAAGAGGACCTGGAACTCGCCGCTTCCCAGGCTCTCGGGCGTGACCTCACCAAAGAGGAGAAACGTCGACTAATCGCACTGTGCGGGATGAGTGCCGAATGGGCTGAGGAGGAGCTCTCGTTCAGGTTCACTCACCTTGCGATTGCTGAGCAGTTCCTCGCCCGTCAGGTCACACGACTGCCACTCGATCAGGCAGCTGCTCTGCTCTTCACCGTTCCCGTATCGGCACTCTGCGCGCAGCTGATCGTCTCCCTATATCAGACGGAGCATGGTCAAGCCCCCACCGCACTGATCGCGGCACTCCAGCAGAAGTTGAACGCGGTGGAACCCTATGCCTCAGATCTGCCCGGTGCCATCAGCCTCGGCGAGCTGTGGGCCCACGTCCACGCAACTGCGACAACTCCCCGCACAGCGCGACGGATCAAAGTCGAGAACCTCCAAATCGGCGGATCAGGCAGAGTCTCTCTCCAGGAGGCGCACATCCAGAACCTGGCCGTGGGTCCCGGTGTCGAGCTTGCGCTGACGGCAAGTCGCATCGATCGACTGGACCTGTCCAAGACGACGGGTGCCGCCTTGGTGGGGGACTCATACCAGCAGGTGCTCGAGATGCTGGTGCACGGCGAGTTGGCCACCGGACAAACGAGGATCAGGCACGCGCTCGGACTGCCCACTGACGCGACGGAGGACGTCGACGAGATCGACAACTTCTACCTGACAAACATCTCCCTTGTCCGAGGGCCGATCGTTATAAACGCGCGAGACCATGCGCCAGCTGGCGACAAGCGGCTGGACTGGATCCGCGAGTACCCGCCCGCCACCTGGCAGAGCTTTCTGCGCAGGATGCAGGACGAGGGCAAGATCGTCCTCGAGAGGGTCAATGCGAGCGGGCCTCCCAAAGTGCGGCTGCGTCTCACGGAAAGGCCCGACTAGGTGAATCACGCTCGGGCCGGAAGAGTCCCGGCCCGTGAAGCCAGGAACAAACACACCCGTAGATCCCGAACCGCCCTCTCGCGAGGTTGACGCCGCCCTGGCAAGGTATCGAGGGACATAGCTGTGCCCCTGGCGGTGACCACCAGGGGCACAGCAGCATTCACCGGGGCTCTACGGGCACACGTGACTCCCTACGTGCACGCAGGAGATCGTCGAGTACTCGTACTGGTGACGTGGGGCTCATGACCAAGCGGGCGTCGAGCGCCGTCTCCCACTGTTCGGTGAGTCCGAGCATGAGGCGCTTGCGCATGCCGACTGTGACGTGGGCATAGCGTGCCGAGACCGAGCCGTCAATGTGGCCCATGCGGTCGTCCATGAGAACCTTCGCGGTGCCGAGGTCCTCCATCACGGTCCGGTGGGTGTGGCGAAGGCCGTGGGGTGTGAGGGCCTTGGCGATCGGGAGCCAGCTCGCGTCGGCCCGGTCACTGGCGCCACGTCCCCGGGCCGGGATACCAGGCCACGGCTCGCCGAGCAGGGGGACGGGGCGGGCCTCCTGCGGCGCCTTCTTCGGGTACCAGCCGGAGACCGCCGGGGTAAACAGCCAGGTCGCGAAGCCGTTTCGGCGCCAGTGGGCCGCGTGCTCCGGCACCACGCCGCCCCGCACGAACCCCAGGTCCGCGATGGCCTGCTCCACCCTCAGCCGCTTAGTTTCGGTGACACGCTCGGGGTGGTTGAGGACGTTGGACACTGTGCCCGTGGAGACCTCGGCACGGCGTGCGACGTCGATGAGCTTCGCGCCTTGGTGGCCGCCGGTGCGGGCCGCGCCCTGGCCACGGAAGACGTAGGTCTTGCCGTGACACGGGCAAGGTTTCGGCTTCGTGCGGGCGACGTGGTTGGCGACCAGGGCGGACAGCCAGTCCATCGCGTCGATAGTGCGGTAGCTGTCGTCCTTTGGCGGGCAGCGCACCAGCTCGCCGGTGTCGAGTTCGTATAGCTGCCATTCGACGCGGACGGCCCCGGGGCGGGCGAACTCCGTCTCCAAGCCAACGATTTCGCCCCAGCGCATGCCGGTGTACCCCTTGAGGACGACGGCGACGAACTCGTCGTCACGGCCGGAGAGGAGGGCGGCGCGCTCCGCGGTCAGCAGGATGCCGAGCGGGTCGGTGACGACCTTCTCCGGGCCGCGGTCACGGGAGCGGCCGGCGCGCTTGCCGCGTCCGCGCCGCCTGGCTGCCGGGTTCGAGGTGATCAGGCCCTCGTCGATCGCGTCTTCGAAGATCAGGTGGAGCGTCGAGCGCCAGGTCTTGACGCTGGAGGCCGCGTAGACGACCTTCTCCTTCTTCTCCCACAGGTCGACGTCCGTGCGCAGGATGCCGGCGAGCGCCTTGTCCTCGAAGTCGGGGAGCAGGTGCTCCTCGATGTGGCGCTTGTAGTTCTGCATGGTCGAGGCGGCCAGGTCCTGGGCCTCGTACCAGCGGTTGGCGTATTCGCCGAAGGTCTCCTGGCCGAGTGCTGGGTCGCGCCAGTCGCCGCGCCGGTACTTGTTCTCGGCCTCGCTCGCGGCGCGCTGGGCCTCGCCCTTGGTGGCGAACCGGATCGCCTTGCCGTTGCCGTCGACCACCGTGAGGTGCTTGCCGGGCGCGGTCTTGTACCGGCCGCGCCAGTAGTTTCCGCGCTTCTCCGCGAAACCCACGTGTACTTCCCCTTCCCCGTCGTCGCCCTAAGCGGCGGTCTCGAACTGGCCCTGGCGTGCTCGGCGCGGTGGCCGGGCACGTAGGCGAGCCGCGGGCGGGGCAGACGGCGGGGAGGGCTGGGGAGTTGGCGGCTTGGAAGCAGAAGCCGCCGCCCGGTGCTGCTGGGGCGCAAGAGGTCGGGCCTCATGCATACGGATGATCTCCGCGAGGTGCTCGCCGGTGAAGCGGTAGGCGCGGCCTACTCGCGTGAAGGGGATGAGCCGTCGGCGGGCACGGTCCTTGACCCACCAGGCGGAGCAGCCGAGGACGGCCGCAACCTCGTCGGGGACGTACAGGCGCGGGAGGGCGGAGTCGGCGTGCGGGGTCGGTGCGGAGGCAGGGGGTATTGCGGGTTGGTGCAAGGGGTGGGTCCTCTTCTGGCGGGCGTGGGTGCGGCAACACCGGCCTGCCGGTCGATCACTGGGGATGGGATGAGGTGCCCGTGCTGGGGGTTTGCGGACCCAGGACGGGAGTGGGCGGAGGGCGGTGGCTATGCCCCGTCCGAAGTGCCGGGGTCGTCCAGGTGCCGAGTAGGCGGGGGTCCGTACGACTCCAGGAAGTGCTTGGCAGACGCCTCGGCCATGGCGTTGGAGACCATCACGTCTGCTTCCTCGCGGATGTCGGGGTGTTCGGCGAGGTACGCGTCCAAGGCGTCACGCGCCTGGGCGTAGGCGGCGTTGGCCCGCTGAGTCTCGCGGAACGCGTCCACGACGACGTCAATGAGCTCCATGGCGCGGGCTTGGGCGGCGAGCTGCGGGGGGCCGACGAGGTTGCGCAGGTCGATGCCGAAGACCTCGGCGAATCCGATGGCCTCGTCGAGGTTGATGCGGCGCTTGCCGTTCTCGATGCGCCAGACCGCGGACGGGTTCATCTCGTGGCCGGCCTCGTTCAGGCGGTCGGACAGGGCATTGGTACTCCAGCCACGCACCTCGCGCTCCAGCTTGATGCGCACCGCGACGTTCGCCTCGCCGCTGAGCAGCACGCCCTGCGGAGTGTCTTCGTCGGGCACGGCCACCCCCTTCCTCTCGTAGCAAGCCGCTGCCAAATGCAGCGACCCCTAAACAGTAGCACGCCTTCTGCGAGATGCAGAACATTTCTGCAATCTGCAATTCATGTGGCATACTGGTAGCCCCACCTCCAACACCCCCCAAGGAGTCCCCGCGGCCCACCCGACGTAGCACCGCATGCAAAAAGCCCCCGGCTGTCACCGGGGGCCAAGCGCAAACCTCTCAACCGCCATCCCTAGCGATCGACCCGCGAGGCCGGGATTGCCGTCCCGTATGGCCCGCGAGCAGAGGAGCTGATGCCCAGTATGACCGACGCCCAACCGAATACGCCATCCCACTTCGGATACGGCCAGCCGCCGTCTCCGCACGAGCCCGGGCAGGCTCCGTTCAACCTGGAGGCCGAGTGCGCGGTGCTCGGTGCCTGCATGCACGACAGCGACGTCATCGACGTCGTACGGTCCGTCCTGGGCGAGGACGCCTTCTACCGGCCCGCGCACGAGACCATCTGGCGTGCGCTGCTTGGCCAGCACCGCGAGGGCAAGCCGACCGACCCGATCGTCCTGACCGAGCTGCTCCAGCAGCAAGGTGACTTGCAGCGCGTCGGTGGCCGTCCCTACCTGCACCAACTCGCCGATGCCTCTTACGGCACCGGCAGCGCGGAGCACCACGCGGAGATCATCCGTGAGAAGGCCAACCTCCGCCGCTTGCTCGCTTCCGCGATACGCACCGTGCAGCGCGCACAGGAGCCGGGTGCCGACCCCGAGGCGATACGCAGCGAGGTGGAAGCGGAGATGCGGGCCGAGCGCGAGCGGGCACTCGCCTCGGGCCAGGGGCGTCTGAACCGCTTCGCCAAGGACGGGTGGTCCTTCGTCAAGGAGACCGGCGCGGACGCCGAGCCTTTGT
Source organism: Streptomyces muensis (assembly GCF_021474425.1). Lineage (GTDB taxonomy): Bacteria > Actinomycetota > Actinomycetes > Streptomycetales > Streptomycetaceae > Streptomyces > Streptomyces muensis. The sequence continues at coordinate 10,405 of NZ_JAKEIP010000059.1, forward strand.
GGGGCACGCGTGAGAAAACTGTCTGGGCGCCGGGCGAGAGCCTGATGATCGTCGGCGCACCCGGGGTCGGAAAGACCACCCTGGCCCACCAGGTCGTCTTCGCCCGTCTCGGCCTGCAGGAGACGGTCCTGGAGATGCCGGTCGCCCCCAGCAGGCGGGTGCTCTACCTGGCCATGGACCGGCCCCGGCAGATCGCCAGGGCCATGGATCGCCGCGTCTTCCCCACCGACGAGAAGATCCTGCGCGAGCGTCTCGTGGTCTGGGAGGGCCCGCTGCCCGCCACCCTCGACAAGGAGCCCGATCTCCTCGCCGACCTCGCCGCCGCTCACCGGGCCGACACGATCGTGATCGACAGCCTCAAGGACGCGGTGAGCACGATGGTCGACGACGGCCTCGCGGTCGCCTTCCACAACGCCCGCATGCGCGCCCTGCGAGGCGGGGTGGAGATCCTGGAGCTGCACCACCAGCGCAAGGCCACCGCCGACGCCCCGCGCGGCCAACGTCCCGCTCTGGACCAGGTGTACGGCTCCGCCTGGATCACCGCCGGCGCGGGCAGCGTCCTGTTCATCACCGGCCGGGCAGGCGACCCGGCGGTCACCCTGCACCACCTCAAGACGCCCACCGGGGAGATCGGTCCGCTGGACGTCACCCACGACCACGTGCGCGGCACCACCACGCTCGACCCCAGCAAGGACCCCGCCGTCCTGCTGCGCAACTCCCCAGGCGGCCTGACCGCCCGCGACCTGGCGGCCGTACTGTTCGGCAGCAGCGACCCCGAACGCGGCGACCTGGAAAAGGCGCGGCGCCGCCTGCAAAGCCTCGTCGCCAGCGGCCTGGCGACCAAGGTCGACGGCACCGCCGGAGGAGCCGGAGGCGGACAGCAGACCCGCTACTACGCCTCCGCACGCCACCTCACGGCCGTTGGCTGACGCCCCAGCGGCAGCGCCTGGACGCGATCACGCGACCGTCCACGCGGCCTTCGCGTACAGGCCCCGCCGTGAACCGCTCACGGCGTCCACGCTCACCGCAAAACCGCAGGTCAAGCGATCACGCGAGCGTCCACGCCGTACACGCGCCGGAGCGATCACGCGCGGGGCCCCCTTTAGAAGGGGGCCCGCGTGAACGCCCCCTCCGTGAACGCCCCTCACTCCTGCGCCACAAGCCCCACTTCTCCCTGCCCCTGGAGCCCTTCGCCTTGCACTTCTCCACCCCCGATACCCCGCGCCACGACTCGCAGCAGCCGGCCCGCCCACGCCAGCGCCGCCTCGCTCGCCTCCGCCGTCGGGCACTCGCACCCACTGGGGGCCGTCACGTGAAACACAAGGGGCGTGCCACCCTCGTCCTCGGCCTGGTGGCGGTCGTCCTGATGGCCTTCCGGGTCTCGTGGAACGCGCTGTCCGATGTGGCCCGCGCCATCGGCGCCGACTCCACCGCCGCCCTGCTCTACCCGATCGTCGTCGACGGGCTCATGGCCCTCGCACTGATCGCCACACTCGTGCTGACCGGTAACGACCGGAAGTTCGCGCTGCGCGTCCTGGCGACCTACACGATCGCCAGCCTCCTGCTGAACTACGTGCACGGCCTCGTCCCGGCCCTGCACACCACGTCGGTCCGGTGGGGCCAACTGGTCGGCTGGGACCCTGCGAACTGGGCTCTTGTGCTGCTGGCGACCTCGCTCCCGGTTGGGTCGATCTACTTCGGGTCGGACCTCGTGGCGAAGGTGCTGCACCACAACCCCGAGTCGGCTGACTCTGCCCAAGCCACCTCTGCCCAGTCGGTCAGCCAGCAGACCGCACGGTCGATGTCTGACCAGGCTGAATCGGCCCCCGAGCAGCCGACCGAGTCGACTCCCGTGGCGGTCGCCGCAGCGCCCGCGACGAGGCCGCCCGAGGCCGACGAGTCGGCCCCCGCTGCCCGACCGCCCCGGTCGACCGCCGTGGTGGAGTCGACCGGAGCCGGCCCGCGTCGGGCGACCGGTCGGGTCCGCGCCGCCGCCAAGTCGACCGCCGACCGCACGCCCACCCGCACCGACGCCGAAGTCCTCGACGAGGCCCGACTTCTGACCGCCGACTGGAGCGACGACCGGCTGAGTGCCGAGCGTCTGCGCAGCGAACTACGGATCGGCCAGAAACGTGCCCGCGCCCTGCGCGACCAGCTGCAGGCCGAACGCACCAGCCAGGCCGAGCCTGTCACGCACGACGGCTTCGAGGGGGAGCACCTCGACGGACTCGACGAAGCCGCCTCCCAGCGGCAGAGGGAACTCGACACCGTCCCCGTCGGCACCACCTGACCCCCGCAAACGCACCGATCACCCCCCTCCCCGGCTCACCCCGTGCTCCGTGCAGACAGCACGGAGCACGGGCACCGCTCACATCTGAAAGGCCCTTCTGCCATGCCCCGCTCGACCACGCCCGCCTGGGACTGCCACGACTGGTCCTGCCCCATCTGCACCGCGCCTGAGCGCGACGAGATGACCCTGCTGCGCTGCGCCATCCTCACTCTGCTGGAACACGGACGGTGGATGGCCCAGGACGAGATCTCCCTTCCCGACATCCTCTCTGCCGGAGGCCACTACCTGAGCCAACTCAGGATCGGCCCCCTGGGCCAGATCGATGACGACACCCCGGTGCTCGCCATCGAGCAGTGGGCTTGGCTCGATGCCGAGCTGCGCCTGGTTGTCGCTCGCGCCGCCGGACTGGATGCCGTCAGCACCCTCGACCCGCGCATCGACGGAGTCCTGGCCTCCGCGGCTCGCCTCCCGGAGCGGCGCCTGGTGGATCTGCTCGACCTCGCAGCCGAGCAGTTCGCCGAGCTCAGCACGCAACCGCGCGCCGCCTGAATCCACCACCCGCAATCCCGACACAAGGACATCTCGTCGTGCGCGACCAGTACCCCGAACTCCCCATCCCCCAAGAGCAGATGGTCACCACTCCCTTCACACGCGCAGCAAGTTGTCGGATAAGGAGTCCTTATCCGCCCCCCGCCCTGGAGGGTGCGGAGGCGCCCGGCGCAGGGGCGCCGGGGTCGGCCGGCCCGGGGGAGCCGACCGAGGGAGGGGGTACTGAGCTGTCGTCGAGCGTGCCGCAGCAGTCTGCGCCGCGTCGCCGTCTGCGTGACAAGCAGCTGCGCGAGCATCGTGTCCATCCCCGCTACAACGACGACGAGATCACTCTCGTGAAGAACGCCGCCGCCCTGAGCCGCATGAAGCCCGGCGGCTACGTCGCCGAGTGCGCGCTCGCCGCCGCCCGTGCCGAGGACCCCACCGCAGCCGTCGCCGACTACCGCGCCATGGTGCAGACCCTGATGGCCGCCAACCGGCAGCTCGGCGGCATCGGCAACAACCTCAACCAGCTCACGTGGCACCTCAACAAGGAGGGCGCCTGGCCCCATCCCGACACCGTCCAACGGCTCCTGGACCTCGTCGAGGCGTCCATCGCCGCGGTGGACACCGCCGTCGCCCAGATCACAGAGGGGCGGTGAACCCTTGATCCCGAAGATCATCCTCGGCAAGGGGCCCCAGGCCACGCGCCGTACGATCGGCTACCTCTTCGGCAAGGGCCGGGCCAAAGAGCACGTCGACCCGCACCTGGTGGCCTCCTGGAACGACTTCGCCCCCGACCCCGGCCGCAGCCCCCACCGCGACCCCAAGGAGGTGGAGGCCCAGCTCGCCGCGCAGCTCGACCAGCCCGTGAGGATGCTGGGCGACAAAGCACCCAGGTACACCGTGTGGCACTGCCCTGTGCGTGCCGCACCCGAAGACCCGATCCTCACCGACACCCAGTGGGCGGACATCGCCCGCCGGATCGTGGCCGTCGCCGGCATCGCCCCCGAAGGCGACGCCGAAGCCTGCCGCTGGGTGGCCGTCCGCCACGCCGACGACCACATCCACATCGCCGCCACCCTCGTCCGCCAGGACGGCCGGCGCCCCCAGCGCGACTACGACCAGCGCGCCGTCCAGCGCGAAGCCCGCCAGATCGAAGTCGACTACGGGCTCAGGCGGCTGAAGCCGGGCGACGGCACCGCCGCCAAGCGCCCCACCAGCAAAGAGCACTTCAAGGCCAAGCGCCTGGGTCAGGAAGCGGCAACCCGCGATGTACTGCGCCTGCGGGTCCGCCGCGCCGTCGCCGCAGCAGCGAACGAGGCCGAGTTCTTCGCCCTGCTGGAGGCCACCGGCGTGACCGTGCGCCTCAAGCACGGCCCCTCCGGCGACGCGCTCGGCTGCAACTTCGCCCTGCCCGGCGACACCAACAACAAGGGCGAGCCCGTGTTCTACGCGGGCTCCACCCTCGCCCCCGACCTCTCCCTCCCCCAGATTCGCCGACGCCTGGCTACCACCAGCCCCGAACCGGTCGCCGTCCGGCCGGGCAACCCCTGGCACCAGGCCACCGCCGCCACCGAGCGCATCCCCCACCACCTCACTCACAGCGACGACTCCACGGCCCAAGGACAGCTGGTCGCGCTCGGCGCCGCACTGGACCTCCTGCCCATCACCGCACCAGCCGCGCTCAAGGCCGAACTCGAACAGGCCGCCGCCGTCTTCGAGCGCGCTACCCGCTCCCGCATCGCCGCCGACCTGGACAGCACCCGCGTCCTCCGCCGCAGCGTCCAGGCGATCTGGAAGGACCCCACATGGCACAGGGACGGTGCCGGGCTGGCGATGCTGCTGGACGTCGCGCTGACCGCGGTCGCCTACGCGATGCACTGGCACCGCACCCGTCAGCACGCCCAACAGGAGGCAGCAGCGGAACAAGCCCTCGTCCACCTGCAGTCCGCGTACGCGCAGGTCGCCGGGCCGGTACTCACGGACCTCGCACGCCGCTCCCCCGGCCTCCAGACCAAGCGACGCTTCGCCCAGCGCCTCCAACAGGCGGTACCGGAACACGCCGAGCGCATCCTCAACGACCCTGCCTGGGACGCACTCGCCACCGTGCTCGCCGAGGCAGAAGCAGCAGGACACAACCCGGCCACCGTCCTCGACCAGGCGCTCGGCCAGCGCACTCTGGACGACGCCCACAGCCCCGCCCGCGCCCTGACCTGGCGCATCCGCCGCCTCGGCGAACGCCACGCACCCGGCCCACGAGCCCAGGCAGCCAACGCTAGCCACGCCTCAGCGCACCCCACCGCACCACGCCCGCAGGAACCCCAGACGCGGCGGCGCTGATCACCCCTGCGCCCGGCCGCCACCTTCACCGACACCGATCACACGACACCACACAAGGAACCTCCCATGCCCCAGCCCTCTGTCCGCCCCGACGTCGTCGTCCTCCTCACCAAAGTGGACAGCACGCCCCGCGATGACCGCTCGCGCCTGTATCGCCACGACGGGACCGTGTTCACCGACGCCGAGCACGACCTGATCCGCACCTGCACCCCGGAAGAGATAGACGCCGCGAACGAGCAGAGGTGGCTTGAGAACGAGTGGGCACGTGAAACCCACGAGATAGAGAAGGCCCTCGTGGACCTGGTCACGAAGTACATCGATCAACTCCCCGACGGCTCCCTGTGCAGCAACATCTACGCCACCATGACCGACGAGGACTACGCGGAATGCGAGCGCCTGGCGAAGATCGTCGCCGCACGACGAGGCATCGAATTCCCCACCGAGCGCGAAGACAGCTGACCGTACGCACACCAACGGCGGCCCACTGGGTGGGCCGCCGTTGCGGCAGGGCTGAAGCGGCTGCCGATTCACCCCGCAGACCTGACCACCGTGGCCTTGGTGACCGCCTTGCGCACGTGGGCATCGACCAGGCCGGGACTACCGGAGACGACGACGACCACCGTCCCGGTGCGGACGGCCGTCTGCTTGACGATGCTGCTTCGCCCGCCAGTGGTGAAGGTCAGCAGCTGGCTCCACTGCTCGTCGCCCAGCCGGGCGACGAGCACCGTCTGAGTCGTCACCGTGACAGGCGTACTGCCGGTGAGGACCTGGTAGGTGGGGCAGGAGGTCATCGCCTCGAAGATCCGGCCCACGTTCCGGGAGAGCTTGTCCTCGGCGTCGCTGTACAGCTCCTCGGCCACCTCGGAGTCGCTGGCGCCCGCATAGGTGAAGGACGCCTTCGCCTTGTGCGGGAAGTCGAGGCTGCCGCCGATCGCTGCCTCGCTGCCGAGATTCTCCAGCGCCGGACAGCCGATCACGGTCACACCGTCGTGCTGCGCGGCGCGCTGCGGCGTGCGGGTGTAGCCCTCGCCCAGATCGCTCTCGTCCAGGAGCCGCTTGGCCAGTGCGGCTGAGGAAAGCGGAGCGGACGCCGGAGCACTCTCGCCGTCCGGGTGCACCGAGACGGTCGTCGAGGACGATGGGTCGCCGGAATCAGCCTTGCCGGTCGAGCAGCCGGTCAGGGCAAGGACGGCAAGGGCACTCAGGCTGAGGACGGTCGAGGTGTGAAAGCGCATGCGAACCCCTGGTGGTCTGCGAAGCGGACAGGTTGACCAGGCCGGTCCTCCGGGCGCCGGCAACGCGAAGAGATGGAGGGGCTTCGGGGGTTCAGTGGCCGAGGTGGCGCAGGCCCTCTTCGAGAGTGGGGTGGAACCTGTCGACGGGACCGGAGTGGCGGTTGTACCAGACCGCGTCCAGACGGGGCTCGTTCGTCTCGTGGCCGGCGCGGCATCGCAGCCAGATCGAGTCGTCGCGCATGCAGAAGATGATCCAGTCCCGGTACGCGCCGCACCCGGGGCATGTACGGACCTCTCCGTCGATGACGAGCGGCTGCTTCCAGAGCATCATCAGTCCGGCCACCTCCTGCCGGGACGGCACCCGCAAGTCGGGCGGCAGGAAGTCTGGCGCCACCACTTCCTCCTCAGTCGGAGCGGGTGCGTTCTGCTCGGGGGCACAGGGCCACGGCTGTGTGGCCTGCAGCTGCTGGAGCAGCGCAAAGCCCGCACGCTGGGCCTCACGAAATGCGCGGTCCTCGCGAGCGCGTCGAAAGAACAAGATCTCTTCCTCTCTGTTATGTGGCAGGCACGGGAAACGTGCGGCTGCTGGGAAAGACTGGCGAACGAGCCGCACACCAGCGGCTCCAATGGGGCGGAGGTCGTCAGCTGCGGCGGACGACGGTGAGCCGCCCCTCGGCGCTCTCGGGCACAGTGCGGCGAGGCACCGGAACCGGCGAGGCGAGCGAGGAAGCGAACGCGGCAACCAGGCCGTGAGGGACGCTGGCGCTGAAGCAGGCGCACCACAGATACGGGACACCAAGTACGGGTTCCGCCCACGCCTGCCAGCCCACCAGGTCGGGGCGCGGGTCTGCGTCCTCGATGAGCAGTGGCAGCATCTCCAGGGACACACTTGAGGAGAACCCGGGGTCCACCGCAGTGGTGCGAGGCCGATCCACGTCACGGATCCAGCCACGGGCACAGAGCGCGTTGAGGACGGTCTCGGGCCCTTCGAAGCCCACGTCGGGCGTCTTGCGGCTGTCGATCTCCATGAGGAGGTCGGCGAGCGCCTCGTACGGGACGCCGGTGGTGAAGTACGCGTTCCACTCCGTCATCACGGACGTGGGATGCGGGCGGGTGCTCAACTGCCAGGCCACCGGCAGTCCGCCCAGCTCGAACGGGTAGGCCGCGAGGATCCATTCGGCGCCGCACAGCCCATCCGAGCTCACGTACAGCAGGGTGCGGCGGGCGGTGGGCCACATGCGCCAGCCGAGGCCGGCCAGGGTGTCGCCGATCCGCTCGGCGAGCGCGTCGTCGTCGCCCGCCAGGTGGCGCGGAGTGACCCAGTACACCGGGTCAGGCGAGTCAAGATGGGAGGGTTCACTGGGATCGTGCGGTTGCAGGGGCGCCTCCGTAGGCTCGGGGTGGTTTCCAGCAGGGCGTTGTACGTTGACATGGCTAGCCGCCCGTGCACCACCCCTTCAGGGGGTCTTTCCTGTCTGCCCCCGGCGAACTTGCCCTTTGACAGCGAAGTCAGTCGTGGGTAGCCCGCTGACCTGCGCGGACTGGGGTGGATGTCCACGGGCCTGCTCGCGATGGCGCCGTTCTGGATAGTGCGCACCGTTCGGTTCGGTGTTCAACCGCGGCAGTGTGGAATCAGGGTGTCGGTCCCGCAGAAGGCGAGATGAGCCCTTCGCCCTGTCGCGGGGGTACTTGGCCTGTGTGCGCCTTCGAGGAAGCCAACACGAGCGGAGCTCGAACGTCGTGTGGCCGCCTTGGAGGCGGAGAATGCGCGCCTTCGTACTTCTCAATCATCAGGCTGACAGGCACTGGGATTCGCCCCTACAGACGCATCTCCTCCTCGATGGCACGGGCGATCTCTGGCCACGGTGCGCGCAGCGCACCAACGAGCGACCAATAGGCATACATGTCCCGGACCAGGGCCCCAACGCCAAGGCGTGCGGCATCTCGGTCGATGGCGCCAACGACACGCCGGGTGATTCCTCCCGCTCCTCGGGCAGCTGGGGTGATCCCGTGTCCGAGGAGGAGCGTGGCCGTACGGATGGCATCCAGCGTGGCCGGCGGCGCAGTCCCGGCGAAGCTGCCGTAGATCAGTTGGTGCCAGCGCTCCTGCGTGCGAGCCCATGCCAGGCGTTCCAGTCCGCTGCCGAGGTCTACGGCTATCCGGCCTGGGTGTTCGGTGTTCCACAGGAGAACGATGTCGCCAAGGGTGCTGTCCAGATGGCGGAAGCGCAGCGTGATCCCCTCCACCTGACGCCGACGCCACGAGACCAGGTCGCCGTTGATACTCAGGTGCCGTGCGTGGAAGCCGAGTTGAGAAAGGACTGTCAGCCAGCCATCGAGGATGGCGCCGTACTCGTCCAGGCCGCCTATGGGTTGGACCCTGGACACGTTGACAAAGGAGGTCAGGAAGCCGTCCTTCAAGTGGCCGGTGGTGTCGCGCTGGCCTGTGAAGCGGACGACTGGCTGGGGAAGGAACCCGCTTCGGTGCGTGCGGAGTTGGCCGTCTTTGAGAAGTGGGTCAAGTGCCTGGACCGCGGAGATGGTCAGTTCGGTCTCCCGCCCCCATCGGAGGGGAAGGCAGGCATCGCGTGGGGCCCCAACTCGCGCGAAGCCCGTCTCCAGGGAATCGAGCAGCTCCCTCCATGAGGGCGGTCTGCGCGGTGGCCTGTAGGGGGTACCGCGGTTCGGGTGGCGGACCTGGATGTGAGGGCCGTCGACCGTGAACTCCCAGTGGGGGCCTAACGCAGCACGCAGTACGCCGGGGATCTGCCGGGCCAAGTCTTCCCCGAGCACGCGCGTCAGCACGATCGCGTCGCCATCGCCTGGAAGTGGCGGACCGGGTCGAAGCGCTGCATCCCGATGGCCTGGACCCGGCGGTGGTCGAGGTCTTCCGCCTGCTGGATCTCGTCGGCGAGCCTTCGCGCCGCCGTCTCGTCGTCCTCCAGCGGGTCAACGACGGCGACCCCACCGGTCTCGTTGCACAGGGCCGCCTGGGCGCATGTCCCTTCCCGCCAGGTCAGAGCCGCCATGGGGGTGCCGGCGCGAAGAGATTCACCGAAGACAGCGGCACCGGCCTCCACGTACCCACGGGCGTACGTATAGACGAAGACAGACGCCTCGGCGATCACGGCCGTCTTGGCGGAGCCACCGAGTTCCCCGACCCACTCCACGTGTTCGGCGCCGAGGAGGTCCTCGTGGCAGCGCACATACTCCTTGTCGAAGACCGGACCGACGATTCGGATCCGGCGGTCGAGGATCTGTGCCGCCCGCACCGCGATGTGCGGAGCCTTGTCCTCGTCGATCCGGCCGAGCCAGACGAGGTCGGTACCGGCGGTGGCCGGAGGTTCCTCCTCGTGGAGGCCCAGGTGAACAGCGAGTTCAGGTATCGGCCGGTGGCCGGCGTAGCGCTCGGTCATCTCAGGCGAGTAGCAATAGAGCCGCGACCGCTGGCCGTCGAAGGCGGTGGCGGTGTGCTGGAAGACCGGCGAGTGCTGAAACGTGGCGACGTCGCAGTCCAGCTCGCTCCATGTGCGGAACCAGGCGGGAAGCGACGGGTACTCATGGCCGACGACCAGGAGGTCGTAGCCGCTGTCGCGCAGTTCGCGCTCGGCGAGGGTTCCGGGCTTGACGTCCTCCAGGCGGACCGGCTTACGGACCCAGTCGTGTTCCAGGTCCGTGAGCCAGCCCGGCCCGAGGAGGTGTACGTCGGCGCCAGCGGCTCGGGCGCCTGTGGCGACCGCCCACAGCCATCGTTCGATTCCGCCGTATCCGGCAGGTGGAAAAGCGTAGCTACCAGGGAAGTCGCAGACGCCGACGAGCACTATGCCTCCGGTGTTCCGTCCGCCGAGATCCGGCGGAAGCCGAGGTACGGGACGAGGGATTCGGGCAGGAGGATGGAACCGTCCTGCTGCTGGCACTGCTCAAGGAGAGCGGCCAGGGTGCGACCGACGGGCAGGCCGGAGCCGTTGAGCGTGGCGACGAGCTTGGGCTTGCCGTCCTCGCCACGGGTCCGGATGTTCGCCCGACGGGCCTGGAAAGTGCCGAAGTTGGAGACCGAGGAGATCTCGCGGTACGTGTTCTGGCTCGGGATCCAGACCTCGATGTCGTAGGTGAGCTGGGCCGAGAAGCCTGTGTCGCCGGCGGCCAGTTTGATGACGCGGTAGGCGAGACCGAGCTCCTTCAAGCACGCCTCGGCATGGCCGATCATCTTCTCCAGCTCGGCGTCGGCGTCCGCCGGGTCGACGAGCCGGACGATCTCTACCTTCGCGAACTGGTGCTGGCGGATCAGGCCCCGGGTGTCGCGGCCGTACGAACCGGCCTCGGACCGGAAGCAGGGGGTATGCGCGGTGAGCGCCAGCGGCAGCTCCGCCGGAGGGATGATCTCGTCCGCGTAGAGGTTGGTCAGCGGGACCTCAGCCGTCGGGATGAGGAACAGCTCGCGGTCGGCGACGCCGGTCTTGAACAGGTCCTCCTCGAACTTCGGGAGCTGTCCGGTACCGGTCATGGTCTTGCGGCTGACCAGGTAGGGGACCGCGTACTCGACGTAGCCGTGCCGACGGGTGTGGAGGTCGAGGAAGAGCGTCGCCAGAGCGCGCTCCAGGGCGGCACCCGCACCGCGCGAGACCGCGAAACGCGGTCCGGACAGCTTCGTCGCCCTGCCGAAGTCGAGGATGCCGGTGGCCTCGCCGAGGTCGACGTGGTCCTTCGGCTCGAACGGGAACGCGGGAGGCGTGCCGACGCGCCGGATTTCGACGGCGAACTCCTCGGAGTCGCCGTCAGGGGCCGAGTCGTCCGGCAGGTTCGGGATGCTCAGCAGCAGGTCGCGAAGCTGGGCCTCGATCTCCTCCTGGCCAGCTTCGATCTCGCGGATCTGGTCCTTCAGCTCGCGGGCGCGCTCCTTGAGCTTGGTGATGTCACCGCCCTGCTTGGCAGTCTGCTGGACCTCGCTCGCCACTCGCTTGGACTCTGCCCGCAGCTCGTCGGCCGAGCGGATGTTCTGGTTGCGCCGAGAGTGGAGGGACTCCAGCTCGGACAGGTCCAGCGAGTAACCGCGACGAGCGAGCCGACGAACCGCTTCGGCACCCATGTCGATCAGGGCGCGGGCATCATGCATGAGGAAGATCCTTCTGATCCTGCGAGTGGGATGGGGATGCGGAATCGACGGTAGCAACCGTCGAACCGTTCCCGTTCCGGAATATCCTCCCGTCACCGTTGTCAGCGGCGCGACGCTCGGCGCCAGTTTCAAGATCGCGCATCAGCGTCCCGATGAATTCCGGCAGCTCGTCGTCACGGATGGCGATGGGCTCGACGTAGGGGGCCTCGGGGAAGAACAGAGGCATGACCTCGTCCGGAGTCCGTGCGCGGTGCCACAGGAGTACGGAGACCAGCAGGCCGTGGGCCACGAGGACGCGAGGGCCGGGATGGTCCAGAGCCGCGAGGACCCCTGTGAGCATCCTGCGGATTCCCTCGCTCTGCGACTCGGTGCTCCCGGGCGGTCGCTCGTCGGCGCCGTGCCCGTCGAGCCAGGCGGCGTATTCGAGGAACGGACCTCCTTCGAATTTCCCGTAGTCGAGTTCGTTCAGCCGCGATTCGGTGATCAGTTCCGGTCCAGGGACTCCCATCAGCAAGTTCGCGGTCTGCTGTGCACGGGGAAAATCGCTGGCCACCCACGTACTCACGCTGTGGAGGGGCAAGCTGTTCCATCCCCTGGTCAGCGCCCGCTGGCCGTCTTCATTCAGGTGGATGGGTTTGGCCGGGTCGCCGTTGACCAGGTAGCGCCGGCTGTAGTCGGTCGGTCCGTGGCGGAGCACGTAAGTCGTCATGGTCGGTTCCCTTGGATCGGCGCCGACAACCGCGCGAGGACGTCGGCCATCCGTGGTGCGCGTGGATCAGCGGTTTCGAGGTAGTAGAGGAGACCGTCCACTGCCAGGGCTCGGCACCACGGCGCGAGCACGGGGACGGGGATACGCGCGATGCGGGAGGCTGTAGCCAGGCGAGCGTCGGTGCCGTGCCCAAGGTCGTAGTACACGGTCCAGAAAGCCCAGTCGAAGGCGGCGTCGCCCGCCATCGGAAGAGGATCGATGAACCGCGGATGCCCCAGCCAGTCGAAGAGCACGTTCTCGCGGTAGAGGTCCGCGTGCAGGACCGTCGCGCGGCCGTCGTCCTCCTCCAAGGCCAGGAGCTCGGGGAGGACCACGTTGACGAGCTCGTGCCACGAGCCGAGGTCGACCGTTTCCAGTCTGCGCCGCACCCGCGGGCGTATTTCCTCATCCAGGTATGTGGTCAGAGGCGGGAGGTCACACGGTCGGGGACGGCGGCGACCGAACGTGTGGAGCCCATGGAGGGCGGCAGCCACCATTTGCAGCTCCCGTGACGGCCGTTCGCCGCCGCCCGGCTCGCCGCCGATCATCTCCAGTGCCGCTGCGGCGAGGTCGTCCGCAACTTCGACAACGTCCGCCGTGGGACCACCCGCCCAAAGGCGCAGGGCGGTCACCTCGTTGCGGAACCGGGCGGGGTCAGCCCACGCCTTGAGGAGCAGCGGACGCCCGTCGAGGGTGACGGCCGTGGCGACCACGGAAGCGTGTCCGGCGTCGTGGTACACGCCGAGCGTGAGCTTCCAGCGCTCGGCTGCCTGGTCCAGCAGATCGGGCACGGTGTCGAGCCATCCGGAGATCTCGGAGCCATAGTGCGTGATCAAGCGCTCCCGGCACTCCGTGGAGACCTCTCCAAGCGTCCGCTTCGACATCAGCTCAGCACGATCCCGTCGGAGACCAACTCGTCGGTGAGGGCGGGAAACTCACCCAGCGTTTCCTCTACCAATGCCTGGACCTTGTCCATCTCTGCGTCCGGAGACGACAGACGGACGAGGACGCGCCACGGCTGGTCGAGGCGCTGCCCGGTAGCGCTCACCAGGTGGACCTCGGCGTGCTCCCCGGTCGCCTCGTGTAGCCGCTCGGCGAGCCGTCGGGCGGCGATGTTGTAGAGCTTCCCCACGTGGTACACCGGGTTCTTGCCGTTGGCGCCCTCCAGGTTCATCGGCCGCAGCGGCGTGATGAGCCCGTTGACCCGGTTGCCGCGACCGACGACGCCTTCGTCGCCGGATTCGATCGAGCTGCCGGTGTACGTGAGGTACAGCTCGTCCTTCTCCGGGACGTCACGCGCGTTGAGTCGGAACCGCGCCCCGCCACCGGGGAGCCGGAGCTCCGCGAGCCTGTGGCACTCGGCGAGCACGCTCTCCGCGTTCCGCACGTACTCGGCCCGGCTGGCGACGAACCGCGACTTCTGCGGGACGCAGAGCACGACGTCGGCCTGCTCTCCATCCCAGTAACCCATGAGCTTGACGTCCGACCCGCACCAGGCGTGGGCGCGGGTGAACTCGCTGTCCCCGGAGAAGTGGTTCACCAACTCGCGGACGAACGACTCGAAGGTGTTCTCCGGTGCCCAACCGGTTCCCAGTGACGTGTCGTTGGACAGCCGAACTCGCCGCTCCCGCAGGTCCTCGATCGACCGCGGGTTGAACCAACGCGTCCGGTCGGGCACCTCGTCACCCGTGAGAACGGCACCCGGGCTCGAATTGCTGGTGATGTTGAAGACGATGTCGAGATGGTCCGAGACCTCGGGGAGTCGCTCGCCGAAGAACGCCCGCACCTCGGCCTCCACGATCTCCTCGACGGGAATCCGCTGCCCGCCACACATGGGAGCGGCACGGCCGTTGACGAGCACCCTGACCGGGGCGGTCATCCGGCCGGCGCCGTACCGGACCTCGCTCGCGCCGCCAAGGAGGGCGAGCTTGTCGAAGTTGTGGTGCAGCACCGCGCCGAAGCGCTCGACGGTGTGGTGGCTGTAGGCACGGGAAAGCCGCTCGGCGAGGTGGTCAGCCAGGGTGTCCGGGTGACCGAGGCCCTTCCTTTCCACGATGGTCGTCGCGTCCGGTCGGGCCATGGCGGTGTCGATGACGATGTGGCTGTTGCCGATGGTCGTGCTGGTACGAGGCATGACGAACTCCCGTTTGGTGTGCACGAAAGGTGGATGGGTGCAGGCGTTGACACGCCTGGGCGAGCAAGGGGCGAGGATTCAGCGCGGGACGCCGGCGGCGCGCAGGGCTGAGACGGCCGCAGCCAGCGAGGCGTAGGCAGCTGGCGCGTGGTCCTCGGCGGCAAGCTGGTGGACATCGCGCGCCGCGATGAGGTCGATGTCCTGAGGGCGACGGCGATCAAGCCAGAGCAGTAGGCGCCAGGCCAGCACAGGACCGCTGAACGGCAGCCGGGTCATGAGATCGATCGGGCCACAGCCAGGCTTCACGCCCCCGTACAGCAGGTCACGTACAAGGTGGAACACCACGTCGGCGTAGTCGGCGACGGCGGGCCCGCGGGCGCTGGCCTCCCAGTCGACAACGCTCAGCTGGGAGTCGTCGGCCAAGAGGTGCTCGGGCTTGAGATCGCCATGAAGGTAGACCACGGGATGGGACTCAAGCGGTTGGAGGGCCTCGGCCAGCGCTGCCCACCACGGCCGTTCCCGGCAGCGCGGGGAGAGCTGGTCGAGCAGGAATTGGGGCTGCGTCGCCGGGCTCTCTCGTTCACCGCCCCAGCCGGAGCCGGGTGTGAGATCGCGCGAAGACTGGTGAAGCCTGTCCGTCAGGCGAATGACGTGATCTATGTACTCCTTGATCGCCCGCTCCGTGCGCACGCCACACGGCACGCCCGGCAGCATGCTGAACACCGACCAAGATCCTGCGTCACACCTGCCTGTGGCCAGGACTTCTGGCACCGAAAGACCCCAGTGAGCCGCACGCCGAACCGCGTCCGCCTCACGGTGCCGCCGGCCCTCGGGATCCACCCCCGCGTAGACCTTCAGCAGAGAACCACCGTCGACTGCCCGCTGCGTCATGGCGTACGGCTTGACGGTCGCACGGACGAACGGACCGTACAGGAGCTCGGCTTCATGCACCGTCACGTCGCCATCGATCACAGGTTGCCTCCTTTCCGTGGAGTCATTCCAAGAGCTGGATGGGTGCGGAGACATCGACGCGCTCACAGCCTCAGCCCCGACAGCAGATCCGCGATCGACGCCGTGACGTCCTTCACGAACGGGCCGACGTTGTCGGTGCCGGCGAGGTAGAGGCCGAAGACCGCACACACCACGGCGTGACCCGCCTTGAGCCCACCTCCCCGGCACAAGAAGACGATCACGATGCCGAGGAGCAGCAGGACAGCAACATCGACAGCCACCGCGGAGCCCCTTCCGATCTCGTACTGACAGTGGAGACCGAGGCGGTATGTGGTGACCGCGTCGGTGTGACCATGACAGCGGTCCGGAGGCTCTCGGAGTATCACGAGCTCTTGCCGATGCTGCTCATCAGCGGTTCATGGCTGGTAGGTCTGACTTTTCAACATCCGCTTACACACGCGCTCATGAGAGGCTGACCTAGGCTCCGAATCATGACCAGGAATGGGCAGGCGGTAGGCGCGGTGGGGAAGAGTCGCCCGGGTTGGCGTCCGGACAGGTTGAGGCAGCAACGCGAAGCCCACGGCCTGACCCTCGAAGGCGCGGGCGAGCAGCTGCGCGAAGTGGCCCGGGCCGCGGGGCTCGCAGTGCCGGCCGCCAACTTCCAGACGCTGTGGCAGCACGAGCAGGGCGAGGTCTACCCCGGGCCGCACTACCGCCGCGCGTACTGCCTGCTGTACCGCGCGACCGAGCCCGAGCTCGGCTTCCGCAATGCTCTGCCCGACGAGGCCACGAAGCTCAAGTTCACCTCGTCGACCGAGCCTCACAACGGAGCCCATGTCCTCGCCGTGGAGCGCGCGTTGCTCCAACTCGCACCCGGGACGGAGGACTCTGACGGGCAGGGCATGCAGCAGCGCATCCTCGACGCCTGGAAACGCCGCCACACAGGCGGCGACCCCAACAAGCCGACCCTGCTGATGGTCGGCGGCTACGCGGGCAGCGGGAAATCGGAGTTCGCCCGCTTCATATCCCAGCTCACCGGCTGGCCCGTCCTCGATAAGGACCCGATCACACGCCCCCTCGTCGAGCGACTCCTCATCGAAATGGGCAGCGAGCCCAACGACCGGCACACCGACCTCTACCGGGAGAAGGTCCGCCCACTGGAATACCAGTGCCTTCTGGAGACCGCGTACGCGAACGTCGACTGCGCAATCAGCACCGTACTCAGCGCGCCCTTCATCGCCGAGGCCACCGACCCTCGTTGGATGCGGCGCCTGATCAACCGCTGTGAAGCGCGTGGTGTCACCGTGGCCGTCGTCTGGATTCAGTGCGACGTCGACACGATGCATGAGTACATCAGCTTCCGGTCCGCCGCCCGGGACAGCTGGAAACTCCAGAACTGGGACGCCTACGCCGCTGGCATCGATCTTGAGCTGCGGCCTGTCGTGCCTCACTTGGTCGTCGACAACCGGCTCGGCGCCGCGATCTCACTCACGGACCAGGTGCGCCAGGTCTTCGGGACGGTGTTCCAGTGAGGCAAGGCATCTTGCTGTACGGGCCGCCAGCGGCAGGAAAGGACACGATCACGGCGGCACTCACCGAACTCGACGCGCGGTACGTACCGTTCACTCGGCTGAAGATCGGGACGGGGAAGACCCAGGGTTACCGAATGGGCACACCGGAGCAGCTGGCCGACCTGGAGGCACGCGGGGACGTCATCTACCGCAACGAGCGGTACGACAACATCTACGTCGTCGACCGACCCGGCCTCGACCAGGCCATGGAGGGCGGCACGACCCCCGTCGTCCACCTCGGCCAGATGGAGGGGATGCACCAGGTGACCGCCCTCTTCCCGGCACAGTGGGTGCGCGTTCTGCTGTGGTGCTCCAAGGAGACCACCGCCCAACGATCACCGCAGCGGGGCGACACCGACACGGCGGCTCGACTGGCCGCGTGGGACGCCACCCAAGCCGATCTCGCGTCTCATCCGCGAGCTCAGTGGGAGCTGCGCGTGGACACGGAAGCGATGGCACCCCAAGAAGCCGCGGACAGGATCGATGCGATCGTTCGCGCGTCGTCACCTCGCTCCTGACGACCAAGACGTCATCGACGCAGCGGACGCGACCACTCAACTCGGATTGTCCGGGTCCCCTTGTGCCCGCAAGGCTTCCAGCGCGCCGGCGACGTCTAGGCGCTCGTCTCGGTTGTCGTCCCACCGCGCGAGCGTCGCGGCAGCGGCGTGCATGAGAGAGTCCGGAAGCCCGGAGTCGGCGAGCAAGGCCGCAGCATCCTCAAGTTCTGGGCCCCAACGCCAGGCTCGTGCAGCCGTCTTGGGGATGTAGTCGGTCTCCACGAGGTAGCTGCGGGTGCGCTTGGCTGCGATCTCCAGCAGTTCGTCCGCGACGCCGTACGTTGCGGCTGCCCCGTACGCCACGGCGGCCAGCACGCGGGAGACCTTCTGGTAGCTGGAGTACGCGAGCTTGAGTGCGGAGGCTTTGCCGATGCTGTCGCCCAAGACCTGGGGCCGCACATCGGTGCCGACGAAGAGTTCGGCGATCCGCTCGGCCTGCTGGCTGGAACCGGACAGATAGAGCGTCGGGTACTTGCCCCCCACCGGAGGCGATCCGACCACGGCCGCATCGATGACCGGCATTGGGGCCAGGTGGTCGGCGATGCGCTGCACGCGCGCCGGCGACACGGCGTTCGCTTCAACATAGATCGTGCCGACGCCGGCCGTGCCGAGCTCGGCTACCTGGGCGGCGGTCTCCTCCGCGGCGGCGGTAGGGCACAGGGAGAGCAGCACATCGGAGCGGGAGATGAGCTCGGGCAGTGTCTTGGGTTCGAGGCCCGCCCGCTGGGCCCGGCGGCGGGTTGTGTCGCTGCGTCCGTCGGGGCACCACAGCACGACGTGCCCGCGGGCGCGCAGTTGGGCGCCGAAGGCGGATCCCATGCTGCCGGGGTGCAGCAGCCCGATGGTGTCCGTCATGTCGTGGTCCTCGTGCGGTCGGCAGCGTGCAGAAGCAGTAGGTCGATGGCGGCGCGGGCACGCGGCACCGTGTGGTCCGGTCCGGGATGGTCCGGCGGCCAGGAGCGGTCGTCGCCGATCCAGATGGTGTGCAGCCCCACTGAGCGTCCGCCGCCGATGTCATTGACCGGGTTGTCGCCGACCATCCAGCCGCCGTCGCCCAGCACGGTGCCGCAGCGAGCCGCTGCCATGGCGAAGTGCCGGGTCTGCGGTTTGCGCGCGCCGGCCTCCTCGGAGACGAAGACGCCATCCACGCGCTCGGCAATACCGGTAGCTCGCAGTTTGGCGCGCTGGATGTCCACAGCACCGTTGGTCGCTACCCCCACTCGCCAGCCGGCAGCCCGCAGCTCGACCAAACCGTCGAGGACCTCGGCGGGGCACGACACCAAGGCCGCGATGTCGGTGCAGTACACGCGCCACAACTCTGCCGTCGACATGGGCAGTCCGTACCGGGTGCGGATCACGTCAAAGGTGGCCGGATAGGCCCGCTCAGCCAACACGCCCAGGACGTACGCCCGTCCCTCGTCCTCCAGGCCATGTCGAGAGGCGAACTCGGCAGCCCAGTCGTCGAGTGCTCCCCGCCTGTCCACGAGGGTATTGTCCAGGTCAAAGAGAACCAGAGGGCGCTGCACATCCCGCACCCTAATGCGCGAGGGTCAGCTTTGGGAGCTTCACCGGCCTTTCGGGCGCCTGGGCCTGGCCACGCGAGCTACGGTGGCCGTTCCAGTGATCTCGGCCCCGGAATCTGCACATCCTCGTGCCGCCCGGCACGGCGGGACTGGCAGCCGGAACGCTCAGGTGAAGTCAGACGATAGTTAGCCGAAGGGGTCTAACGCGACGTGGGGCTCGGGGGATGCGCTGCACGAGCGCCTGCCCTGATACCCGGTCGACCTGGTGCCGTAAGATCAGGGGCTATGTCCCTCATCAAGAACCAGGTGGAGAAGTCAGCCTTCAATCCCGCCCCCTCACTGCCGTATCAACTTCGCATCATTGACTTCGAGTCAGCAATGCAGGATGTTTACGACTTCTTTTACGACGTAAACATAAGCCTGCACGAGAAGGGTCTTCGCCGATTTGAGGACATGCTTCGACCAGCGGCATGCTCGGGTCTAATCTCGGACATGCTCACCGCCAGCCTTGCGAAGCACTCGCGGGTCCTCCGCGAGAACAACTACTTCAATGGGCATCCTGACCTAATCGTGCAAGGCATCTACAGCAACGACTCGGTAGCGGCTGGCGAACAAGGGGTCGAAGTTAAAAGCACTCGCAAGTCGGGGGGAGCCGTCGACATGCACGGAGCCCGCTCCCAGTGGCTCTGCGTCTTTGTCTACAGAGTAGACAACGAGACGGAGCCTGCCTGGGATAGGGAGCCCCTGCGGTTCACCGAAGTCTATCTCGGACATGTCGAGGCCGAGGATTTCCGCCGAAACAACCGAGGGGAGCTAGGGACCCGTACGGCAACTCTTAATCGCGAGGGCCTTGAAAAGCTTCGCCAGGATTGGGTTTACCTCGACCGTTGATCGGCTTCCGTGCGGTAGGGGAAATCTCAGCTAGCTTTGGCACCGCTTGGCGAGCGATCTCAATATATGCCGGATCCAGCTCTACGCCGATGCTTTCGTACCCTACCGCATGCGCCGCCGCAAGAGTGGAGCCGGAGCCGGCAAATGGATCCAGGACGACGCCTTCACCGAGCGGCAATATGGCTCGAACAGCTTGACGCAGGAACTCTTGCGGTTTGAGGCTGGGATGCGCTGCAATCGCACGTTCGCGACGATTTGTGGGCGCCGAACGAATCACGTCCCCGAAGGGCTGTTCGCCGCTCACTCGTCGCAAGCCACCGGTCTTCCACTTGCGCAGATTGTCCGCGATAGTCCCCTCAGGCAGTTTCCTGAAGAGCAACCAAGGTTCCCATTGGGAGCGAGGCATTACGCTAACGTCAGGGAATTCTTCATGAGCGTTCTTAGGCCGGTCACCTCCCCGCATTGTTTGGACGAGGCGCACGACTTCACCACGGCGTTCAAGCCCTGCTCTATAGAGCGCAACGCTGACAAGGTGCGAAACTAGAGGGTTAGCCGCAACCATCACATGGGCACCAGGAACCAACACCCGTTTCAGAGCTTCACCCCACTCCTGGAAGAACTTCTGCAAGTGATCCAAGTCGGCGCTGGTGAGTGTCGTGAAGCGCGGCAATGGCGCCCGCTTATGGCCGTCATAGGACGGCGGAATACGCCAAACGCCGCCCTTTCGGGAGCGCAATTTACGCTGCTCGTGCGCGGTATATTCAACCAGGCCATACGGCGGATCGGTTACACACCCATGAATACTGTTCTCGGGTTGCTCGGCCAGCCAATCTAGGCAGTCCGCATTGTAGAGCTTCGCCTGCCCAAAGACGTATGCAGGGGACGAAAAAATCGTCCCCTGTTCAGCAACGGATGCTTTCTTGCTCACTTTGTACTCAACTTGTAGGTTCCCCGGTCGGTGCGCTGGAAAGTCTCGGGAGTGTTTAGCCGCAGGTACGACCGGACCGAGGATGGAGGCACCTCGCTCTGCAATTCCCTGCAGACTGCCGCATGAATCGCTTGCACACTGCCTGCAGCGGGGTGGATGCTTCGCAAGTAGCTTAGAATGGCATCGCGAACGAGGCCCGGCTTCCTACGCTCCTGACTCACTTTGCCTCCCCGTGAAAAAGACGTCCAGACGTCTGAACGTCATTGAACGTACACGAGTGGACTCAGTGACGCAAGCTCATGACGCGAACACACTGTGTGTACAACAGCCCAGCGTCTGTCATAACCGAAGGGCACACCCGCCGTATGGCGGGTGCGCCCGATCGGCGCGTCAGCGCCGCCGTCAGGTGGGCGCTTCATCGCCAGTTTCGGGTATACCCTCCCGTTCCGTCGCCAAGCCAGAAGTTCCTGAGGGCGTCTACTCGACGGCTGACCGCTTCCCTCGAACATGGTCCCGGAGAGTATCCGAAGGGAAGACCCTGGTCCTCCGGCCGAGGCCCGGACCGCTGCGCGGAGAATGGAGGCTGACGGCATATTCATGGGGCGAACACAGCATGGACTCTTTCGAGTTGGCACGGTTGACGGACCACGACTTCGAGGTGGTCTGTCGTGATCTGTTTAGCGATGTCCTTGGTATCCCACTGGAGATCTTCCCGCGCGGCCGGGACCTTGGCATCGACCTGCGGCACACCGGCCCCGCCGGGACGACCATCGTCCAGTGTAAGCACTGGCCGCGCGCGACCCAGAAGACGCTGATCGGACGCCTGATCAAGGACGAACTGCCCAAGGTCCGCGTGCTGGCACCCGACCGCTATATCGTCGCCTCGACGGTCGGCTTGACCGTCGGGGGAAAGGAAAAGCTCCGCAGTGCCTTCGCCCCGTTCGTGGGCGACACCGGTGACCTGTATGGAGTGGATGAGATCGTCGCCGAGCTGCTACGCCGTCCAGACCTGGTCCGACGACACTTCCGGCTCTGGCTGAGCAGCACCGCCGTTCTTCAGACCGTGCTGAACCAGGACCAGTACCTGCGCTCGTCGTGGCTTCAGAAGCGACTGCCAGGCGTCGCCGACACCTTCGTCCCGCACGAGGGCTTCGAACGAGCCCAGGAGTTTCTGGACACCCAGCAGGTCTGTGTCGTCGCCGGCATCCCCGGGGTGGGCAAGACGACGGTGGCGCTGATGCTCGCGGCCTGGCTGATGGGCAACGGCTACGAGGTCCACGAGATCACCGAGGACGTCGACGAGATCGGCGCCCTGTGGCGCGAGGGCACTCGGCAGGTGTTCCTCTACGACGACTTCCTGGGGCGTACGACCCTGGACGCACCGTTGAACAAGAACGAGGACAACCGCCTGTTGTCGGTGATCCGGGAGATCCAGGAGACACCTGGCAAGGCACTTGTGATGACGACCCGCGACTATCTGCTGGAGCACGCCCGTCTCCGGCACGACCGGCTGGCGGCGCCGGACGTGTCGGATGCGGTCAGCGTGATCCGGCTGACCGACCTGCATCGGCGGGTCCGGGGCCAGATCCTCTACAACCACGTCCACCACTCATCCCTGCCTCCGGACGACAAGCGCCGGTTCGCCGATCCGAAGGTGTGGCGTCCGGTGGTCCGGCACAAGAACTTCAACCCTCGTCTGGTCGAGGAGACCCTCCGGCTGTCCGCGCGCCGCGGCCAGGACGTCGCCGCGGCGATGCTGGAGAACCTGGACGACCCGCGCCGTGTATGGGAACGCATCGTTGAGAACGAGCTGACGGACGAGGCTGTCCACCTGCTGGAGGTGCTGTTCACCTTCGGATCCGCCGATCTGGACGACCTGCAAGAGTCCTGGCGCTCGTACCGCAAGGAGATGGACCGGGCGGCGGACGGCAGAAGCTTCCGCAGGGCGCTGCAGCTGGCGGACGGCACGATGGTCTCTGTCGAACAAGGGCGGGTGGCGTTCCACAACCCGTCGATCGAGGACTACGTCCGTTTCCACCTCGACAATGGCCGCGCCCGCTTCCCGGAGCTGCTCAAGGCGCTCGTCCACGAGGCACAGGTGCGCCGGATCGTCGCTGCGGCCCGTATGGCCGACGGGACGGGCATCCTGGCCCGGCTGCGGGAGCACGAGCCGACCGTGGCCGCCGTCGTGCAGGCGATGGGAGCCGACGTGGAGACCCGGCTGTGGGATGAGGACGAGAGCCAGCCGACCCGTCTGGAGTGGGTGCTGGAGACGGCCGAGTTGCTGGACTCCACGACGCTGGCGGCGTACGTGATGCGGGAGGCTCTCCCCCCGTTCATCCACTACGAGTACTTCTCCCATTTGGAGAGCCTGGCCGGCTCACTCGACGCCAGCCCGTTGGTGCCGAGCACGTACGCCGAGCGATTCCGGGAAGAGGCGACCGACTCCCTCCACAGCGAACTGCTGGAGAGCGTCGAGGCCGGCGACTGGTACTGGTCCATCGCGCTGTACCACCAGCTGCGCCGGACACCGTCCAGAGCGTCCCGGGAACAGGCGGCCCAGGGGCTGGTCCGGAACGCTCTGGAGGAGCTGCGCCGGCTCGCCGCAGAGCCCGAGCGCAAACCACGTATCGGCTACCTGGAACGGTTGGAGGAATTGGTGGACTTCCTCCTGAAGCAGCGGGCTCAGGACGAGCTGCCCGCGGAGTTCGCCGTCGTGTATGAGAGAGCCGAGCGCGTGTTCGCGCTCCGGGAAGCAGAGCGAGGCGAGTGGCTCCAGAAGTACCAGATACAGCGGGATCCGTCCGCGCGCTCCGACGCCTCTCGCGATCACGTGCTTGTCACCGAGCTGATGCGCAGGCTCGACGACACACGCTGACCGCTCCCCGCTGGGAGCCGTCTGGGAGCCGACCCGCTCCCCAAGCCCCTCCGACACCACCCGAGACCATCCCACTCCAACGCCCTGACCAGGCAAAACAGCAAACCAACCGGTGATGATCACGCCCGAACCTCATTCGGGACGAAGAGGTCGTGGGTTCAAATGCCGCCACCCCGACAGTGCAGTACCAGGTCAAAGGCCTGATCCAGTGAATGGATCAGGCCCTTGAGTGGTTTCTATGCGGGCGCTTAGAAGTCGGAGGGGTGGCGCTCGGTCTGCGGCCGGCCGAGGGTGGTGGAAGCGTCGGAGGTGGGTGGTCGGCGATGGCCTCCAGCCGACGGTCGGTTTCCTCGCTGGTGTTGGTCCCCGCGGCGGCCCTGGGTGCGGACTCTGGCCAGGTGCGCACCGTGGGCGCCGCCTCGTCGCCCGGCGCGGGGCTCCTGCACGGCGGCGTGCAGCGGCCGTCTCGGGTACGTACGACGTGCGTACTCCGACGGCACGACGGCCAAGACGGCGATGGGGTGAAGGTCCCGGAAGACCTTCACCCCATCGCCAGGGAGAGGATGGATCACACCACGGCCTCGGCGACCGGGGCGTCCACGGCCGGGGCGTCGTCCGCCGGGGCGTCGTCGGCCGGGGCCTCATCCGCCGGCTGCTCGTCAGCCGGGGCCTCATCCGCCGGCTGCTCGTCAGCCGGGGCCTCGTCCGCGGGCTCCTCGTCCGCCGGGGCCTCATCCGCGGGCTCCTCGTCCGCCGGGGCCTCATCCGCAGGCTCCTCGTCCGCCGGGGCCTCATCCGCGGGCTCCTCGTCCGCCGGGGCCTCGTCCGCCGGCTGCTCGTCCTCCTGGTTCTGGTCCTCCTGGTTGGCGTCGTCTTCCTTGTTCTCGTCCTCCTGGTTCGCCTCGTCGTCCTTCTTCTCCTCGTCCTTCTTCTCCTCGTCCTTCTTCTCCTCGTCCTTCTTCTCCTCGTCCTTCTTCTCCTCGTCCTTCTTGTCCTCGTCCTTCTTGTCCTCCTTCTCCATCTCCTCGACCTTCTTCTCGTCCTTGAACTGGTTGTTGTTGTTGATGTTGATATTGATGTTGATGATGTTGATGTTGTTCTGGACGAAGAAGTTGCCCTTGTTGTGGCTCTCGACGAAGTAACGGGGGTGGCCGTCCTTCATCGCGTAGAAGCAGTCGTGGTCGTCGTCCCAGTAGAACTTGATTTCCTTCCACCAGCACGAGTACTTCTCGTCCTTGTCCTCCTTGAAGTGGTCCTTGTAGTACTTCTTGTCCCAGCAGTACTTCTTCTTGTTCTTCTTCTTGTCCTTCTTCCCCTTCCCCTTGTGCTTGTCCTTGCCCTTGCCCTTTTGGTCCACGGTCTTGGTCACGCCCGAGTCGGGCATGGTGGTGGCCGATGCCGCGCTGGCCGGGAGGATTACGGCGCCGCCTATGACTACGGCCGATGCAGTCAGGGTTGCCAGGCTCAGGGCTCGCTTGCTTACGACGCCGTCACGCTTGCGGGTAATGCGGTTCATGATTTTCTCCTCGTGAAGTGAAAGGCGCTTTTCTCACGCCCGGGGCCTCGTTCTCTTTGCGGTGTTTCCGGTGAGGCCCGCACTTCAATGAAGCCGGAATCTCGGAGCTGGGTCATGCTCCGAGGACTCGGGACTTGACGAGGGAAGGAAAGGTGCGTAAGGGGCGCCTACGGTCGGCTCCGACGCTCCTCATCTACTCGCGGCGAGCTCTTCACCGACGCAGCCTGGCCGTTCCGCTGCCGCTCCCCTTCGGTCTGTACGACCCTGCTCGCGGCCACGGCGACTGCGGCTTCGGCTTCGTCACCCGGCTTGACGGGACGCCAGCCGCGACGTCGGGGGAGTTCTTCGGTGCGCTCACCGGCGAGAGCCTGCGGGCCGGGCACTTCGGTGTGGCGAACTGCTTCGTGCCGACCGACGCCGGGCGGCGTGCCGGTGCGCGGTGTCAACTGCCCGTAGCGCAGTGGGGGTTCCGGGCCAGGGCCGGCCCGCCCGGATCGTCCAGGCCGGCAGCTACGCGGTCCCGAGCGTGCGCGAGGCGTGCGCGGTTCGTCCGGGCTCGATCGCGCTGCGTCTGCTCGACGCGGCGGGCCGGACCGTGCGTCAGGGGCGGCTGTTGTCCGAAGGGGACCGTCTGCTGGTCGGGCTCGCCCGCACGGTCGATGCGAGGGCGACACAGCCGTCCCGGCGGCGGCGCCCCATGTGCCCGGGTGGGAGTAGGGCGACCAGTTCGCCCAGCTCGACGCGGTCCTGGCGGACGGCGGGGCCGCCCGGCGCGGGGCGTTCGCCTGGTGCCGGGGTGAGCACCGGGCCGGCGAGGCCGGCGTCGTGCCCGCGGTGCTCGATCGCGTCTGTTCCGTGGGGCTGCCGATCGGAGTCGCGGTGTTCGTCCCGGCGCCATGCAGACGTGTGCCGGGCGCGTGAACGTCACCGACCGGATCGGCGGCGGGCGGTGTTAGCGGCGGTGGCGGAGCGCTCGGTGGAAAACGACCTCGCGGCCATCAGGGCCAGTCACTTCGTCCGCTCCACGACATCGCACGACCCCACCTCGGCCATCGAACCCGCGGCCGATCCGGACCCGCCACCCGTCCGCTTCACCGACCGCACAACCCCACCTCTGCGATCGACTTCGCGGCCGTCCCGGACCTGCCACCCCGTCCGCTCCACGACACCGCACGGCCCACCACGGCGATCCAACCCGCAGCCGTCAGGGCCGGCCACCCCGTCCATTCCACAACACCGCACGGCCCCACCTAGGCGATCCAACCCACGGCCGACCCGGACCGCCACCCCATCCGCCCCACGACGCCGAGCTGCCCCACCTGGGCGATCGAACCCGCGGCCGTCAGCCGTCAGAACCCGCCACCCCGCCCACTCCACGACACCCCACAAACCCCACCCCGGCGATCGACCTCGACGACGCGGACGGGCGCTGCGTCGCGCTGATCACGTGGTTCGGAAGCGTCGGTACCGACGCGCACTCGGCGTGGGAGAAACCTCGCGGCATCGCTGTCGGGCTGACCGCGTCGTCCGGCACCGGTCCCTCCCCTCGTGGGGACCGGTGCCGGACGGCGGCGAGGTGTCGATCCGTGATGTCCCGGGCGTACGGGTCAGCGCGGATCGAGCAGGACTGGGGCGGCGCCGGGTGCGGGTGACGGTTGCGGGAGGTGGTCCTGCGGAAGGTGTCCGAGAACATGCGGCGCCATGGGTGGTCTCTCCGGGCTCTGGGCTGGTGGCCTGCCTGGGTGACGCGCGACGGATGCGCACTTGCGTCGTGATCCTGCCAGTCGAAGGGTGCGCGCGAGGAGCATCCGGTCTCCGGAGGAGACTCTTACCGCAGGTCAGCCGTATAAAGTGAGTTTTCCGGTCCGGATGTCCAGGTGCGGCGGAGTAAGGGAGTGGAGGCCTTGAGTTCCGACTCGGCGGCGCGCACAGCCTTCGCTGAACGGCTTGCGCTGCTCTACAAGGAGGCCGGTAACCCTCCCCTCAAGAGCGTGGCCGAGGCGGTCGTACGACTGCAGCGGGTGGACGAGCGGGGGCGGCCCGTACGGGTGTCCGCGCAGCGGATCAGTGACTGGCGCCGGGCCAGGAACGTGCCCGCCCAGTTCGCCGCGCTGTCCGCCGTCCTGCACGTCCTGATCCCGCAGGCCCGGCGCGCCCGTCCCACGCCCGTCTCCCCCGGGCTGTACGACCTGGGCCAGTGGCAGCGCCTGTGGGAGCGGGCGACGTCCGGCGAAGAGGAGGAGCAGGCTCCGACCGCCGCCGAGGCCCCCGCCGTGTCGGGCGGGGTGTGTCCGTACCGGGGGCTGGCCTCGTACCGGCAGGAGGACGCCCGCTGGTTCTTCGGCCGGGAGCGGAGCACCGACGCCCTGGTCGACCAGTTGCGTGCCGTGGAGAAGACCGGCGGCCTCGTCATGCTCGTCGGCGCCTCGGGCGCCGGGAAGTCCTCCCTCCTCAACGCCGGCCTGGTGCCCGCCCTGCGGAACGGCGCGCTGAGCAAGGAGAACGGCGGCCCGGTCGGCCCCGTCGGTCCGGTGGTGCAACTGGTGCCGGGCGCCGACCCGCTCGGCGAGCTGACCCGCCGTGTTCCGGAACTCGCGGGGGTCCTCGCCTCCCCGGACGCGTTGTACGACGTGGGCGGGCCGGAGGGCGGCCTGAGCGCGCCGGAGGCGTCGGGCGGGCCAGCCGACCCCAACAGGCCGCCGGACAACCCGAGCAGGCCCGACACCCCGAGCAGGCCGCAGCCGACGGGTGCCCTCGACGGAGCCCACGCCACTCGTTCTCACACCTCCACCCCTGACCCCAACCACCCC
>NZ_JAKEIP010000060.1 GCF_021474425.1 Streptomyces muensis
ACTCCGAGGTCGCCGAGCTCTCGCGGGAGATCACCGAAGAACTGCGTGGGGAGATCCGCCGCCATGGCCAGCACTGAGACGACCGTCGCCAAGGACGGCAAGGGCGGCAAGGATGGCAGGTACGGCAACGATCTCGCCGGGCTCGAAGCGGGTCTGGACGCCCTGGACACGGTCCAGACGGGCCGTACGCCGTTCCGGAAGACCCTGACCCAGAAGGTCCTGCCGCCGGTCGTCGCCGTCGCGCTGGTGCTGGCGGTGTGGCAGATCCTGGTGTGGGCCGAGGTCGCGCCCGACTACAAGCTGCCCTCGCCCTCCGACGTGTGGGGCGAGGTACGCCAGTCCTGGCTCCAGGGCACCCTCCTCGACTACATCTGGACGTCGGTCTCACGCGGCCTGATGGGCTTCCTGCTGGCCCTGGCCATCGGCACACCCCTCGGCCTGCTCGTCGCACGCGTCAGGTTCGTCCGCGCCGCCATCGGCCCCATCCTCTCCGGCCTGCAGTCCCTCCCGTCGGTGGCCTGGGTGCCGCCGGCCGTGATCTGGCTGGGCCTGAACGACTCGATGATGTACGCCGTGATCCTGCTCGGCGCCGTCCCCTCGATCGCGAACGGTCTCGTATCGGGTGTCGACCAGGTGCCGCCGCTGTTCCTGCGGGCCGGCCGCACGCTCGGCGCGACGGGTCTGAAGGGCACCTGGCACATCGTGATGCCGGCTGCGCTGCCCGGCTATCTGGCGGGCCTCAAGCAGGGCTGGGCCTTCTCCTGGCGCTCGCTCATGGCCGCCGAGATCATCGCCACCTCACCCGACCTCGGCATCGGCCTCGGCCAGCTGCTGGAGCAGGGCCGCACCAACAGCAGCATGTCCCAGGTGTTCCTCGCCATCTTCCTGATCCTCATCGTCGGCATCGCCATCGACCTGCTGATCTTCAGCCCGCTGGAGCGGTGGGTGCTGCGCAGTCGCGGTCTGCTGGCAAGGAGCTGAAGTCCCCGTGGTCCCCGTGTTCAAGAAGCCGGTTCTTCTCGTCATCGCCCACGGCAGTCGCGATCCGCGGCATGCCGCGACCGTGCATGCCCTGGTACGCCGGGTGCGCTCGCTGCGCCCGGACGTACGGGTGGAGATCGGCTTCCTCGACTTCAACGTCCCGTCCGTGCCGGGCGTGCTGGAGTCGCTGGCCGCGGAGGGTGTCCGTGACGTCGTGGCCCTTCCGCTGCTGCTGACGCGCGCCTTCCACGCGAAGGCGGACATCCCGGCGGTGCTGCGGGCGGCACCACCGCAGCTCCGCATCCGCCAGGCGGAGGTGCTGGGCCCGTCCCCGCTGCTCCTGTCCGCTCTGGAACGACGTCTGTACGAGGCGGGTCTGACGCCCGCCGACAAGTCCTCGACCGGGGTCGTGCTGGCCTCGGCGGGGTCCTCCGACCCGGAGGCGAACGCAGTGATCGCAGCAATCGCGCGGGAGTGGCGGCACACCGGTTGGTGCGCCGTGCGACCTGCGTTCGCCTCCGCATCCCTTCCCCGCACCGAGGACGCGGTGCGGGAGCTGCGGGAACTCGGCTGCGAGCGGGTGGCCGTGGCGCCGTACGTACTGGCCCCGGGTTTCCTCCCGGACCGGATCGCGCGGGGCGCGGCCGACGCGGACGTCCTGGCGGACGTGCTCGGGGCGGCGCCGGAGGTGGCTCGGGTGCTGGTGGAGCGGTACGAGGCGGCTCGGGTGCCGGTGCTGGCGGCCGTGGGCGCCTGAGGGCGACGGCCCGGGATCACACAGGATCCGCTGCTCACCTAGAGTCCGCCGTTCACGCGGGATCCGTCGCCCCGACCGCCTCCTCAACCAGCCCCACCAACTCCCCCACCGGCATCGACCCCGCCGCCCGCCTCTCCCGGGCGAAGGTGTTGGCGAGGCGCTGGAGGAGGTCGTTCAGGGGGGTGGGTACGCCGTGGAGGCGGCCCAGGAGGGTGATTTCGCCGTTGAGGTAGTCGGCCTCGATGGTGCCGGTGCCTCGGGTGAGGGACTGCCAGGAGGAGCCGCCGCGTGGTGTGCCGGCGAGGGGGACGAGGGTGATCTTGTCGCCGCGTGCCGCCTGCTGTTCCTCGGCGCTCGCGTACGCGATCCCGGCGGCGTCGAGCACGGCGGCGCCCTCGGCGCGCACGCGCTGGAACAGCGCCGCGGCGTCCTCGGTGTCGACGGGGCCGGTCACGGCCTCCAGGGCGTTGCCGAGGTTGGCCAGCAGCTTGGCGTACTGCCAGCGGGCCACGTCTGCCACGACCGGTGCCTCGAAGTGCGACTTCTCCAGGTCGGCGGCGATGAGGCGGGCGGTCTCGTCGGTGCCGTGCGGGTGGCGGCCGAGATGGAGGATGCCGGTGAGGGGGCTGCCGGCCGCGGAGACGATGCCGGGTTCGACGTACGTCGAGGGGAGCCAGACGCAGACGCCGTAGACCTGTCGGAAGTGCCGCAGGGCGAGGCGCTGGCTCTCGACGCCGTTCTGTGCGCAGACCAGCGGGAGCCGCTCGGCGGCCGTGCCGCCGCCCGCGACCGGGGCCGGGCCCCAGGTCTGCAGCGCGGCCAGGCTGTCCTGGGTCTTGACGGCGAGCACGAGTACGTCGTCGGGGCGGAGCTCCCCGAGCGCGGCGGGGCCTTCGACGACCGGCAGCCGGTGGGTCAGCTCGCCCTCCGGCACCCTGAGCCGCAGCCCGTGGTCCCTTAGGGCCTCGTGGTGCGCGCCCCGCGCCACCAGTACGACCTCGTGCCCCGAGCCCGCGAGCCGTCCGCCGATGACCCCGCCGACCGCTCCTGCCCCGATGATGATGTAGCGCATACGACGAGCCTCGCACACCCGTCCGCCTGGTTGACCTTGCCCCTGGGGCAGGCTCGAGGGTCCGCGCATGGACGACGACTTCTACGTGAGGCAGACGCCTTTCAGTGATCCCGGGGAGCTGGACGTCAAAGGGCTGCCGAGCAGTCCGGATCAACTTGCCCTTCTGGTACGGGATTTGATCATCCATCAGGGGGACGGAGCCCGGTTGGGATACGCCATACCCGGACAACGGCTGCGCGAGGACGCCGAGTCCCGGTATGTCACCGAGATCCTGCGGATCCTGCGTGAGCGCCGGGACGCCCCGTTGACCGAGGCGCGGAAGCCGGAGGAGCGGTTCGTGGGCACGTGCCGGGACTTCGCGCTGCTGCATGTGTCGCTGTTGCGGGCGACGGGGACGCCGGCCCGGGTCAGGGGCGGCTTCGGCACGTACTTCGTGGACGGCTTCCACGAGGACCACTGGGTCACCGAGTACCGGCTGCCGAACGGGAGTTGGCGGCTGGTCGACCCGCAGGTGCTGCATCCGGCCTACGGCGACCTGGGGTTCGATCCGCTGGACGTGCCGCGCGACCGGTTTCTCGTGGCGGGCGACGCGTGGCGGGCGTGCCGGGGCGGGGAGGCGGATCCGGGGACGTTCGGGTTGTCGGGAGACGGGGAGCTGCGCGGGATGTGGTTCGTGCGGGGCAGTCTGGTCCTCGACCTGGCCTGCCGGGGTGGCGTGGAGACGCTGCCCTGGGACGGCTGGGAGCCTCTCGCGGGCTTCGGTGACGTGTCGCTGTCGGACGACGATCTCGCCCTCCTGGACGCCGTGGCCGCCGCGCACGCCGACGACGACGTCCGGCGCCTGTGCGCGGAACCCCGGCTGGCGCCGCCCCGCCAGATCCTCTCCAGGTCACCCTCCTTCGGTTTGCGTGAGGTCACGCTTCCTCGGCGCTGAAGGGTGTCCCCTGGTGGAAGTACATCTGCCAGCCGTCGGCCGTCCGGCGCCACAGGGAGCTGCGGTGGGCGTACCGGCCGCCGTGCTGCGTGTCGAAGGTGAGGTGGACGAGGTCCGGGGCGAGCCGGACGCCCCGGATCTCGGAGGTGACGACGTGGCGGGCGGATGCATCGGTCTCGGCAGGCAGGCGGGACAAGGTCGACGCCCGGTCCCATCGCCGGCCCGACGAACCGAACTCGTGGAACTCGGGGTGCAGCAGCGAGCCGAGCAGATCGGCCGAGCGGCGGACTTCGGGGTCCAGCAGTCTCAGCTCGCCTTCGATGGCCGCCTGTACGGCGGGATCGCGTTCAGTCACCTGTCATCTCCACGAGCTTCACGACGGTGTTCCAGTTGCGGCTGGTGGCGATCAAACCCCTGTTGAGGCGGGGCCGCGACAGGATTTCGGCGAGTTTGGAGCGGCCCAGGCCGTTCGGGGCGTAGAGATACAGGGCGCGGTCGCCGAGGCGGAACTCCTCGGGGAGGTAGGCGGGTTGGTCGATCTCGGCGAAGCGGTCGGCCTCGACCGGGGCGGAGAAGTAGGTGACGTGGAGCTGCTTGGGCTCCAACTCGGCTGCGGGGTAAGGGCAGTTGTCGGCGACGGCCCGGAGGTAGGCGTGGTCGCGCACGATCACGTCCACGGCGAAGCCGAACTGCTTCTCGATCGCCGACGCGAGCTCGGCGGCCAAGGAGTCCTCGTCGCCGTGGTCGGCGGTGAACACGGCCTGGCCACTCTGGAGGTAGGTGCGAACGCCGCCGTGGCCGAGGCCGGTCAGCAGGGTGCGCAGGTCGGCCATCGGGACTTTTCTGCTGCCGCCCACGTTGATCCCGCGCAGCAGCGCCGCATACGTCGTCGTCATTCGGCCACCTTAGAGCGGCCCACTGACAGTGGCGCGGCTGTCGCGGCCGTCGTGCCCCGTGGGGGTGGGCACGACGGCCCGGAGCCGTAAGTTACTCATCGGTCAGTACGGAGCACAACCTTTTCGGCCCGATAGATGTAAGGGACCTTCATCCTCCCCAGTGGGGAGAGGGCGGTGGCCGAGCGGATGAGTTGCGGCCGTCGTACTTCACCGGGAAGCACGACGAGATGGCTTTATCCGGCCCATACCTTCGAAACGAAAGGAGGCGGCAGGGGGCCGCCACCGCAATCAAGGGGGCAAGCCCGTCATGGGGAACGGAGATACGCGAGTGCGGGGGCTCGCCGCCCGCGCCGGCGGCTGGAGCGCCCGGCACCGATGGGCGGCCGTCGGCATCTGGGTGCTGTTCGTCGTCCTGGCGATGGGCCTCGGTTCGGCGGCGGGCCGGGTCGACGTCAAGGACAGCGACCAGCTGAAGGGCGAGACGCACACCGCCGCCAGGATCGTCGAGGACGCCGGCATCGACGAGCCGGCCGGTGAGACCGTCCTGATCCAGGCGAAGGACGGCGGCCTCAAGGCCACGGACGGCGAGTTCAGGTCCGCCGTCGGCGCGGTCGTCAAGGCCGTCGAGGGCACCGGCGAGGTCACGGACGTGACGTCGCCGTACGACACGAAGACGATCTCGAAGGACGGCCGCAGCGCGCTGGTGCAGTTCGACATGCGCGGCGAGGCGGACACCGCGGGTGAGCGTGTGGAGCCCGTGCTGAAGGCCGTCGAGGAGGTCCAGAAGGACTACGAGGCGCTGCGGATCGAGGAGATCGGCGGCGCGAGCATGACGAAGACGTTCGACGACGCGTTCGGGGACGACTTCCAGAAGGCCGAGTACTCGGCGGTGCCGGTGGCCCTCGGCATTCTGCTCATCGCCTTCGGCGCGCTGGTGGCGGCCCTGCTGCCGGTGCTCCTCGCGGTCACCGCGATCATGGCGACGATGGGCCTGATGGGCATCGTCAGCCATGTGATGCCGATGAGCGACACCGCCAACTCCGTGATGCTGCTGGTCGGCCTGGCCGTCGGCGTCGACTACTGCCTGTTCTATCTGCGCCGTGAGCGGGAGGAGCGGGAGGCCGGCCGCGATGCGCAGACCGCCCTCCGGGTCGCCGCCGCCACCAGTGGGCGCGCGATCATCGTCTCCGGGGTCACGGTGTGCGTGGCGATGGCGGGCATGCTGTTCACCGGGCTCGCCGAGTTCGAGGCGATGGGCCTGGCGTCGCTGATGGTCGTGGCGGTCGCCATGGTCGGGTCGGTGACGGTGCTGCCGGCGCTGCTGTCGCTGCTGGGCGAGCGGGTCGAGAAGGGCAAGATCCCCTTCCTGCACCCGCAGAGCAAGCTCCGGCGCAACCGTGGGCGCGGCAACCGGGAGAGCCGGTTCTGGACGGCCGTACTGAAGGGCGTGCTCGCCCGGCCGGTCGTCTCGGTCGCGGTCGCGGCCGGTGCGCTGCTGGCCATCGCGGCGCCCGCGCTCGGCATGAAGACCGAGCAGCTCACCCTGGACAAGGAGTTCGGTGACTCGCTGCCGATCGTGCAGACGTACAACCGCCTCAACGAGGCGTTCCCGGGCGGTTCCGAGCCGGCCGAGGTGGTCGTGAGGGCGGACGACATCAACGCACCCGCGGTGAAGTCCGCGCTCGCCGACTTCCGTGAGCGGGCGATCAGTTCGGGTGCCTCGCGCGGCCCGGTGGAGATCAAGCTGCACGACGAGCAGAACATCGCCTTCGTGTACGTCCCGCTGGTCGGCGGCTCCGACCTCGACAAGGCGGGTGTCAGCCTGGACAAGCTGCGCGACGAGGTGCGTCCGGCCACGCTCGGCAAGGTGGCGGGTGTCGAGGCGCCGATCACCGGGCAGGTCGCCGGGTCGAAGGACTTCAACGACCAGCTGGCCGGAGCGGTCATCCCGGTGTTCGCGTTCGTCGTGGTCTTCGCCTTCGGGCTGATGCTGCTGTCGTTCCGGTCACTGACGGTCGCGGTCACGTCGATCGTCCTGAACCTGCTGTCGGTGGGCGCCGCGTACGGGATCCTCGTCGCGGTCTTCCAGCACGGCTGGGGTGCGTCCCTGGTGGGCGCGGAGGGCGTCGGCGCGATCGTCACCTGGCTGCCGCTGTTCCTGTTCGTGATCCTGTTCGGCCTGTCGATGGACTACCACGTGTTCGTGGTCTCGCGGATCCGTGAGGCGCGGCTGCGGGGCCGTACGACGAAGGACGCGATCCAGCACGGTGTGGTCACCACGGCCGGGGTCGTCACCAGTGCCGCGGTCATCATGGTCGCCGTCTTCGCGATCTTCGGGACGCTGTCCATGCAGTCGATGAAGCAGATGGGTGTCGGCCTCGCGGCGGCCGTGCTGATCGACGCGACGGTCATCCGGGGTGTGCTGCTCCCGGCGGTGATGGCGCTGCTGGGTGAGCGCAACTGGTATCTGCCGAGGTGGCTGCACCGGTTGCCGGACCTGACGCACGACGAGGCGCCGGAGGCCGTGACGCGGAAGGCGGCTCGGGACGACGAGGGCGAGCGGGTGCCCGTCTGAGCCCGTCCGCCCCACGCGCGGGGCCCGTCGACTCCCACCGGAGCCGGCGGGCCCCGCCGCGCGTGTCACGGTGGCCGCAGACGGCGTGCCAGCCTGCGGCCCCAGGTCTGGCCCGGCACCTCGACGTACCGGTGGGTCAGCACGCACAGCGGCAACAGCGCGACGAAGAACGCCACTTCGAGGACCACGTCGTCCTGTCGTCGGCGGCCGATCGTGCCGTCGACCACCGCCAGCAGCAGCGGATGCGTCAGATAGACCGAGTAGCTGATCGTGCCCAGTCCGGTCAGCATCCGCGGTATACGGCGGTGGCGCGACGCGAGTCCCGCGCCGAAGGTCAGCACGGCCAGCAGGAACGCGACGATCCAGCCGCGCCGGGTGAAGTGGCCGCTGTCGCCGTACCGGTAGGCGCTGCCCACGGCGCAGGCGACCACCACGACGGCCGTGCCCGCCGCGCACCGCCAGGTGCTCCGGCCGTTCTCGGCACGGTGGACGGCGGTGCCGAGGAACATCACGGCGAGGATCACCAGGCCCTCCCACACCGGGACCGTGCCGTTGAAGGCGACCAGGGCCAGTGCCAGCACACCGCCCAACACGCCACCGAACAACCGGAGTACGGGCGAGGTGGCGCTCGCACAGCACACGGCGACCACCATGGCGATCGACGCGAGCGCGATCAGCGGGCCGGTGCCGATCAGTCCGGACAGGGCGGAGGGCGGCAGCACGAGCCCCGCGGCCGCGCTCACGGCGGCGAGTACGGCGAGGAGGAGGGCCGTCGCCGCGGACCGCCGGTGCAGACGGACCGTGAACAGGGCGACGATCAGCAGGTAGAAGCACATCTCGTACGAGAGCGTCCACAGGACGAGCAGGAGATTGGGTGTGCCCAGCAACTCCTGGAGCAGGGTGGCGTGCGCGACCGCCACCATGACGGCGCTCTGCCTGCCGAGGTCGGGCGACTCCGCGATGCCCAGGAGGCCGGCGGCGAGCAGCGCGGTGACGACGGCCGCCCACAGCGGGTACACACGGGAGAGCCGTCCGATCCAGAACGTCCGGACGCAGCCCCGGCGTTCCAGCGACGCGGGAATGATGTAGCCGCTCACCAGGAAGAACACCATGATGCCGTAACGGCTGGTGTTGAACTGCGGCATCAGCTCCCGCCGGAAGTCCGCCATGAAGGTGTACGACGAGTGGTCGAACACCACGACGAGTGCGGCGATGCCGCGCAGCGCGTCCAGCCAGCCCAGGCGTGCGGCGGGGACGGTGGGTGGGGATTCCATGCGGGGGCGGAGTCCTGTTCGGTGCGGGGGCGTCGGGATTGCCGTGAGACGTCACCGAGTTCAGCTGCCGGCGCATTGTTCGGCAGGGCCCTTCCGGCGGCCGAACAATGGGCGGGGCGGGTGCGGAAGCGACTGGAGGGGATGCTGGGGTGGCGGGTCGTCGTGAGGCGCCGGTGGATCCGGCGGCGGGGCCGGTGCAGCGGTTCGCGTTCGAGTTGCGCGAGCTGCGGGCGGAGGCGGGCGGGATCACCTACCGGACGCTGGCCCGGCGGGCGGGCTACTCGGTGACGACGCTGTCGCAGGCCGCGGCGGGCGAGCGGTTGCCGACGCTGCCGGTGGTCCTGGCCTATGCGCGGGCGTGCGGCGCGGACCCGGCGCGGTGGGAGGCGCGGTGGAAGGAGGCGGTGGCGGAGTCCGCCGACGAAGGCTCCGGGGACGACGACGGACCGGTCGCGCCGTACCGTGGGCTGGCTCGGTTCGAGACCGGTGACAGCGCCTTGTTCTTCGGCCGGGAGCGGCTCACCGCGGACCTGGTCGACCTGCTGCGCGGACGGCGGTTCGCAGCGGTCTTCGGCCCCTCGGGCAGCGGCAAGTCCTCCCTGCTGCGCGCCGGGCTGATCCCCGTCCTCCGGCAGACCCGGGAGCCGGGCCTGCGTCCGGCCGCGATCCGGATCCTGACGCCGGGCGAGCATCCCGCCCGCACCCATGCGCCGCTCCTGACACCCGCGGCTCCCGGCGAGGCCGGCGCGGAGGCGGACACGTTCGTGATCGTCGACCAGTTCGAGGAGGTCTTCACCCTCTGCCACGACGCCGCCGAACGGGCCCGCTTCATCGACCTGCTGCTGGCCGCCCGACGGCCGGAGAGCCGATTACGGGTCCTGCTGGCGGTGCGCGGCGACTTCTACGGCCGCTGCGCCGAGCACCGCGAACTGGCCGACGCGCTGCGCGACGCCAACCTCCTGGCCGGTGCGATGACCCCGGCGGAACTGCGCGACGCCGTCGTCAAGCCGGCCACGGCCGCCGGGCTGACCGTGGAACGCGCCCTCACCGCCCGGCTGGTCAAGGAGGTCACCGACGCCCCGGGCGGGCTGCCGCTGCTGTCCCACGCGCTGCTGGAGACCTGGCGCCGCCGCCGCGGCAAGACCCTGACCCTGGCCGGCTACGAGGCGGCCGGCGGCCTGGACGACGCCATCGCAAGGACCGCCGAGGAGGTCTACGGCCGCTTCACCGAAGGGAAGGCGGCCGTCGCCCGTCGGGTCCTGCTGCGCCTGGTCGCCCCCGGCGACGGCACCCCCGACACCCGCCGTCCCGTAGAGCGCGCCGAACTGTCCGGCAGCGGCCGAGAGGACACCGCCGAGGTGCTGGAGGCGTTCGCCCGGGCGCGGCTGCTCAGCCTGGACGGCGACACCGTCGAGATGGCCCACGAGGCCCTGATCACGGCCTGGCCCCGGCTGCGCGGGTGGATCGAGGACGGCCGTGAACGCCTGCGGGTGCACCGGAACCTGACCGAGGCGGCGCACGCCTGGCAGGAACTGGGCCGTGAGAAGGGCGCGTTGTACCGGGGCAGCCGGCTCGCCGTGGCCCGGGAGCACTTCGGCGGGACGTTCCGCGAGGATCTGACCGAACTGGAGCGGGCCTTCCTGGACGCCGGCCGCGACCACGAGCTGAGGGGCCGTCGCCGGTACCGGCTGATGCTCACCGCGGTCACGACGGCCCTGTGTCTCGCCCTCGTCGCCGCGGGCCTCGCCGTGCGGCAGTGGCAGCACGCGGTCACCGCCGAGGAGCTGGCGCGGTCCCGGCAACTGGCCGCCCAGTCCGGCGCACTGCTGGAGACGGATCCCGACCGCGCCGCACGGCTCGCCGTCCAGGCCTACCGCACCAGCCCGACCCGCGAGGCCACCACCGCCCTGTACGCCGCCGCGGCGCTACCGCTGCGGGGGCGCCTGGTCGGCGGCACCGAGCCCGTGCACTCCTTCGCGCTCGGCCCGGACGGGCGCACCCTCGCCGCGCACAGCGCGGACGGCACCGTGCGGATCTGGGACCTGCCCGAGGGCCGGGTCCGGCACGCGTTCACCGGCCACGACGTCATCGAGGTCATGGGGCTCAGCGGCGACGGACGGGCGCTCGCGGTCACCAGCGCCGTCGGCGCCGCGGCGAGGCTGGACCTGTGGGATCCCGTCACCGGCAGGAAAGTCCGCGGCTTCACGGTCCCCGACGGTTCGATACGGGGCGTGGACTTCAGCCCTGACGGTCGTACGGTGGCCGTCTCCTCCCTGGCGGCCGTGCGGGTGTGGGACATGGCCACCGGTCGCCTGCGGCACGGCTTCACCGGGCTCTCCGACCTGGAGGCCGTCGCCTTCGGCCCCGACGGACGTACCGTCGCCGCGGTGAGCTTCGACGGACGGGTGCGGGTGTGGGACTTGGCCACCGGGCGTATCCGGAGCACTCACGACAGCCGGGCCGAGGGTGACGGGGTGGTCTTCAGCCCGGACGGCCGGACGTACGCGACTGTCCTCGGCGACGGTTCGGTGCGACTGCGGGACGTGGCCGACGGCGGGGTCCGGCGCACCATCAGGAACGGCGTCGACGGGAGCGACCGGGTGGCCTTCGCCCCTGACGGGCGGACCCTCGCCGTCGCGGGCCGTCAGGACACGGTGCGCGTGTGGGACACCGCCTCCGGCGCCGCGCGGGCCACGGTGACCGCCGGTCACCAGGGGCGCGGGGTCATGACGGTGGCCCTCGGCCCCGACGGACGCACCCTGGTCACCAGCGGCAACCGGGACCCCGCCGTCCGCGTGCACCGCCTGACCGCCGATCGACCGCAGACCACTTTGCGCGGCGGCGGGGGGACCTCCGTCACCGATGTCGTCTTCAGCCCGGACGGACACACGGTGGCCACGGCGGGCCATGGTCCGCCCGGCCGTGCGTCGGTGGAGCTCTGGGAGGCCGGGACCGGCGGTCGCGAAGCCGCACTGGCGCTCGACACCGACCTGGTACTCCAGGGACAGGGGCAGCCCCTTTCTGTTTCC
Organism: Streptomyces muensis; assembly: GCF_021474425.1. Classification (GTDB taxonomy): domain Bacteria; phylum Actinomycetota; class Actinomycetes; order Streptomycetales; family Streptomycetaceae; genus Streptomyces; species Streptomyces muensis. The sequence continues at coordinate 11,519 of NZ_JAKEIP010000060.1, forward strand.
CGCCCCGGGGATGTGGGGTTCGGCCCGGACGGGCGTGCCCTGGCCGCGAGGGCCGTCGGGAAGGGAGTGATCGAGGTCCGGGACGTCGCCACGGGCCGACTTCGCCTGAGCCGTGCGTGGGGTGCCGCCGACGAGGTGGCCTTCAGCCCCGACGGGACGCGGCTCGCCGTCGTCGGCAGCGAGGGGTGGGTGCGGATCTGGCACCTCGCGACCGGCAAGGTCCACACCGTCCGCACCGGCGACGGAGAGCCCTTGAGGACAGTGGCGTTCGCCCCGGACGGCCGCACACTCGCCGTCGTGAGCATCGAGGACGGCGACGAACCGGTCGCTCTCCTCGACGCCGCGACCGGCCGCACCCGGCGTACCCTCCGGCCGGGTGCCCTCAGCACGCTGCCCCCGGCCTTCAGCCCGGACGGGACCACCTTGGCCACCACGAGCGGCAGATCCGTGAAGACGTGGGACGCGCGCACCGGAGAGCTCCTGGGCAGCTTCAACACGGGTTCCGAGGTGCGGTCGGCGGCCCTCAGCGCCGACGGCCGCACCTTGGCCACGGCCGGCGCCGCCGGGGTACGCCTCTGGGACCTCGCCACCGGCCGGGTCAGGGTCACCCTGCCGACCCCCCAGCCCGAGGCGGTGGCGTTCAGCCCGGACGGACGGACCCTGGCCGTCGGCACGGGCGGCTCCGTCGAGTTGTGGAAGGTCGACCTGCCCGACCCGGCCGGCGCGATCCATGCCATCGAGGAGGCTCTCGGCACGGGAGGGTGAACCTGGCCCTTGTCGCGCCGGCCGTTCTTGCTGCGGTTACCGCTCCTCGTCGCGTACCGCGGCCAGTTCGGCCTCGATCAGGTCGGCGGCTCGCTCGGTACCTCCCTCGTGGGCCATCTCCGCCTGGATGTCCTTCAGTCGCCGGGCGACCTCGGGGTCGTCGACCAGCGCGAGGGCCGTCTCGCGCAAAAGCTCGGCGGTGGCCTCGTCCGTCGGGATGTGCCGGGCGACGCCGAGCGCCTGGAGCACATCGGCGTTGCCGAACTGGTCAGCGGCCTGCGGTACGGCGATCATCGGGGTGGCCGTGGCCAGGCCCTCCTGGCTGCCGCCCGCGCCGGCGTGGGTGACGAACAGGTCGGCCTGCTTGAGGATCGCCAACTGCGGTACCCAGGAGTGCACTTCGACGTCGGCCGGTACGTCGCCGAGGTCCGCGGCGTCGACATGCCGGCCGACCTGGAGCACCAGGTGCCAGCCCGGCAGGTCGCCGAAGGCGCGCACGCACTCCCGGTAGAAGGCGGGCTGCTTGGTGAACGCCGATCCGAGGGAGACGAGCACGACCTTCTCGGCGTCCGCAGGACGCTGCCAGTCGCCCTCGGCGGTGCGGTCGGCCTGGCAGGCGCCCACGAACGAGTGGACGGACTGGTCCACCCGGTCGGCGTTCCACTGCAGCGCCTTCGGGATCAGGACGAGGGAGCGGTCGGGGCGTCCGGCGAACGGATCGGGGTGCTGGGTGATGCCGTTCTCCTCCAGCCACGCCTGGAAGCGCTCGTAGTAGGCCCGGCCGCGCTCCGTCTTCTTCGGCTCCTCCCACATCGGCTCGGCGACCTCCTTCTCGTACCCCTCCCAGGCGACCATGCAGGGCGAGAGCGAGATCGCGGGGACGCCCCAGCGGTGGGCGAGGACACGGGCCGGGTACGAGGCGATGTCGTGCAGGACGAGGTCCGGTTCGTCTCCCTCGTACGCCTCGATGAGCTGCGGAAGGGCCTGGACGGCGTCGGCGAGGAACGGCTCGACGTTGTCCAGCAGGGTGCTCCCCCACGCCTCCGGGTCCGCGTCGGGACCGGGCAGCGTGGAGTTCCAGAGCTTCGGCTCGGCGCCGGTTTCGGCGACCTTCTCGGCGAGAGCCGGCGGAATCGCGTACGTGACGCGGTGCCCACGCGCCACGAGCTCGCGGATCACTTCGAGGCTGGGGTTCACGTGGCCGTGGGCGGCGATGGAGAACATGGCGATGTGAGCGGGGGTGGTCATGGGACCGACTCTAAACGAGACGAGACGTCTCGTGCAAGTTGAATTTCGAGAGCCGCATTCCGCGAGTGGCGTTCCGCGAGTCGCATTCCGCAAGTCGAATTCATGGCGCCAGCACCTCGTGGAGCCTCAGCCAAGCCCCCGGCGGCACCTCACCGACCAGGACCCGCGTGTCGAGGCGCGCCGCGCGGAACGCCGCGTCGACCCGTCGCCTCGGGTGGGCCCGGCGCAGCGACGCGTGCAGGGAGCCGCCCACGCCCGAGAACCCCAGCTCCACCAGTGGCCGCCAGCTCGCGTACGCGGCGGTGTCGAGCAGTGGGGTGCGGCGCCGCTCGATCCGTACGATCCCCGCGTCCACGCGGGGCACCGGCCGGAAGCTGTGCCGCCCGACGCGGCCGAGCATCCGCCACTCGTAGCGGGGCCAGGTCAGGACCGTCAGCCGGGTCCAACTGCCGTAGTCACCCGTGCGTTTACGGGCGTACTCGAGCTGGGTGAGGAGGGTGGCGTCGGTGAGGGCGGGTGCCCGCAGGCACCAGTCGACGATGGCGGCGGTGCGGGAGAAGGGGACGTTCCCGGCGACGGAGAACGGGGTGTGCGGAGGGCGTGCGGTGAGGAAGTCCTCGCCGACGACGCGGACTTGAGGGGTGCGCGAGAAGCGTGAACGCAGTGCGGGGAGGAGCCGGGGGTCGATCTCGTAGGCGAGCAGGCGTTGACAGCGCGGGGCGAGGAGCTCGGTCAACGCGCCTTTCCCGGCACCGACTTCGAGCAGGAGGGGTGCCTGGCGTCCTTGTGGTACGGCGAGCCGGGCGAGTTGTCCGGCGGCGGTGCGGTCGGCGAGGAAGTTCTGCGAGAGCGCGCGGGATACGCGGGTGGGGCGGGCCATGGCCTGCGGTCCTTGTCTTCCATGGAGAGGGAAAAGGGCAGACGAGGGCCCTGACCGGAAGACAGGAGAGAGAGCGGGGAGCAGTGGCTCCGCGTGGGATCAGCGGGCGTGGTTCCCCGGGCCGGTCAGGGCTCCGGGGCGACGACGCATCCGTACGGAGTGCGCGTAGCCCCGGCCGTGACCGGTGATGGAGATCGCGTTGTTCGCTGCCACGGAGGGAACGTTAGGCGGGGCTGGGTGAGGTGGACAACCGAATTACCTCGGCCTCGCGTCAGCGCTGGTAGCGCGCCAGCACCAGGTTCCCGTCCTCCTCCAGCCGCTCCCGGAGCTCGCCCAGTCCGATCGCTCCGCTGTAGTACTCCTGGAAGGCGGGCGTGGCGACCTTGTCCTTCCACTCCGGGTAGCCGCGTACCGACTGGGCGGGGGCCGAGCGCAGGTGTGCGGCGAGGGCGGTGCCGGTGGCCCAGTCGTTCTCGGCGGTGTGCAGGGCCGGGTCCTTCAGGGCATGGGTGCCGGTGGGCAGCATCCAGTCACCGAGGGCCAGCCGGACCATGTTCTCGGGCCGCAGCAGGAAGTCGACGAACTCGGCGGCCTGCCGCTGGTGCGGGCTGTCCTCGGCGATGGACAGGGTCTGCGGGCTGACGCCCTGGGTGAGGCCGTCGGCGCCCGCCGGGGCGGGCAGCACCTGCCAGTCGAAGCCCTTCGGGGCCTGCTGCACGATCTGCTGGCGGTAGGAGAAGCCGAGCGGAACCATCGCGTAGCGGCCCCCGAAGAAGCCGGGCAGGGTGTCCGAGCCGCCGCTGCCCAGGGTCGTGGGCGAGGCGCTGCGGTCGACGTTGACCTGGTCGTGGACGGTGCGCGGCATCACCTCGTCGGCGGCCTCGAAGCGGACGGTGACCTTGCCGTCGGCGTCGCGGTGGAAGAGCTGTCCGCCGGCCGACAGGGAGAGGTTGAGGGAGGCGGAGACGGGTTCCTTGAGCGGCCAGGCGACGCCGTATTTCCCGTCCCCGCTCAGCTGATCGGTGATCTCCCGGAACTCCGCCCAGCTCCAGGGCCGTTCCGGGGTCGGGATGCGTACGCCCGCCTCCTTGAGCCACTTCGCGTTGGCGATGAGCACCCGGGGTTCCTGGAGGAAGGGCACGCCGTAGATCCGGCCGCCGAAGGTCGCCGTGTCCCAACTGTGCTGCGGGATGTCGGACTTGAGCCGCTGTGGCAGCAGGTCGGTCAGGTCGGCGAGGTAGCCGCCGTACGCGAAGTCCGCGAGGTCGTCCGAGGCGTCATGGATGATGTCCGGGGCCTCGCCTCCCTCGAAGGAGGTGAGCAACTGGTCGTGGACGCTGTCCCAACTGCCCTGCACATACTCGACCTTGACGTCGGGATGGGTCGCGTTCCACTCCTCCACCAGCTCCTTGTTGACCTCGACGGACTCCTCCTGCCAGGCCAGGGACTGGAAGCGCAGGGTGACGGGTCCGCCGGAACGTCCGTCGTCGCCGCCGCTGCATCCGGCGAGCAGCAGGGCGAGGACGGAGACCAGGGTCGGCAGCAGTCTCGTACGCATCAGCTCTTCACCGCCCCCGCGAGCATGCCGCCCGTGATCCGTCGTTGGATGACCGCGAACACCACCAGCGAGGGCAGCGTCGCGAGGAACGCGGCGGCGGCCAGCGGGCCGAGGTCCGCCACGCCCTCCGCGCCGATGAAGTGGGTGAGGACGACCGGCAGGGTCTGTTTCTCGGGCGTCTTCAGCAGGACGAGCGCGAAGAAGAACTCGTTCCAGGCCGTGACGAACGCGAACAGCGCCGTCGCCACGATGCCGGGCGCCAGCAGCGGCGCGGTGACCGAGACGAGGGTTCTGACGCGCCCGGCCCCGTCGACCGCCGCCGCCTCCTCCAACTCGGGCGGCACCGCGCGGACGTACCCGACGAGCATCCACAGCGCGAACGGCAGCGCCCACACCACGTACACCATGATCAGCCCCGGCACCGAGTTGATCAGCCGGAGGTTCTTCAGGACCAGGAACAGCGGGATGATCACCAGGACCAGCGGGAACGCCTGGCTGACCACGACCCAGCCGGTCGCCGCGCGTGCGAGCCGGGTGCGGTGGCGGGCCATGACGTAGGCCATCGGGGTGGCGAGGAGTACGGCGATCAGAGCGGCGCCGAGCGCGGCGATCAGGGAGTTGAGGGCGGCGTGCAGCAGGGGCTGTTCGTCGAAGGCCTGGCGGAAGTTGGCGAGGGTGGGGTCCTTCGGGATCCAGGTGGGGTGCAGGCTGCCCAGTTCGCGTGGCGGTTTGAAGGCGGTGGAGATCAGCCAGAGGAAGGGGAGGACGAGGAAGAGGAGGTAGGCGAGAAGGGCGGCGTACTGGCCGACGCGGCCCGCGGTGCTGGTCCTCATGACCGGTCACCTCCCCTGAGCCGGCCGACGAGGAGGACGGCGAGGAGGATCGAGATCACCGCGACCATCACACATCCCATCGCCGCCGCGTAGCCGAACTGCCCGTAGCGGAAGGCCTCTTCGTAGGCGAAGAGCATGGGCAGCCGGGTGCGGCCGCCGGGTCCGCCGCTGGTGAGCACGTAGACCAGGGCGAAGGAGTTGAAGTTCCAGATGAGGTTGAGCGCGGTGATGGAGAGGGCGACGGGCCTCAGGGCGGGCCAGGTGACCGTGCGGAAGCGGCGCCAGGCGCCGGCGCCGTCCACGGCCGCCGCCTCGTGCAGTTCGCGCGGGGTGTTCTGCAGACCGGCGAGCAGGGCGACGGTCGTGGTGGGCATCCCCGCCCAGATGCCGACCACGATGACGGCGGGCAGGGCGGTGCCGAGCCCGCTGAGCCAGTCGCGGCCGTCGCCGAGGCCGAGGTCGCGGAGTGTCTCGTTGAGGATGCCCGCGTCGGGGTTGTAGACCAGCCGCCACATCACGCCGACGACGACCTCGGGCATGGCCCACGGGACGATCGCGAGGGCGCGGGCCAGCCAGCGCAGCCGCAGGTCCTGGTTGAGGAGCAGGGCGAGGCCGAGCGCCAGCAGGAACTGCGGCACGGTGACGCCGACGGCCCAGACCAGGCCGATCCGGAACGACTCCCAGAACAGCGTGTCGTGCAGCAGGTCCCGGAAGTTGAGACCGCCGATCCACTGGGTGGGCTGGGTGCGCCCGGACTGGGCGTCGGTGAAGGCCAGCAGGATGCCGTAGAGCAGCGGTCCCACGCTCAGGATCAGGATGGGGATCAGCGCGGGGAGGACGAGGAACCAGGCGCCGTGATCCGTGACGCGCCGCTGTTTCCCGTCGCCCCGCGTGCGTCTCACCGCCCTCTCCGCCTCGGTCACCGATGTCACGGAATCAGCCCCTTTGCACGGCTCGGGTGGGCCCCGTCATGGTCGTGAAGGCGCCGTACCCCGTCAAGACCGCGCGCACGCGGTCCGACCTGTGGAAATGCGAGACTGACCGGAATACATACCGAGCCGGACAGGCCGGGCCGGACACGGAGGCGGACGATGGACGAGGCACGGGCGCGGGACGTACTGATCGCGGCGGGAGTACTGTCCGGCGCGGCGCGGGACGCGCGTCTGCTCGCCCTGGGCGAGAACGCGGTGTTCGCCGCCGGTGATCTGGTCGTCAAGGTGGGCCGCGACGCCGAACTCCTGGGCCGGGCCCGGCGCGAGCTGGACATCGCGGTGTGGCTGGCGGAGGCGGACGTTCCGGCGGTGCGGGCCGCCGAGACGAAGCCGCTGCTGGTGGAGGGGCACCCGGTGACCGTGTGGCACCGGCTGCCCGATCCGGTACGGCCCGCCGAGCCACGGGATTTGGCCGAACTGCTACGGGTCGTGCACGCCCTGCCCACGCCCGACTTCGCGCTGCCGCGCCGTGAGTTGCTGGGCGGCGTGGAGCGTTGGCTGCGGCTGGCGGGGGACGCGATCGATCCGGCGGACGCGGCGTATCTGCGGGAGCGCCGGGACGGTTTCGCGGCGGCCGCGGCCGGCCTGACGCCTCATCTGCCGCCGGGTCCGATCCATGGGGACGCGCTGCCGCGCAATGTGCATGTCGGGCCGGACGGGCCGGTGCTGGTGGATCTGGAGACCTTCTCGGCCGATCTGCGCGAGCACGACCTGGTGGTCATGGCGCTCTCCCGTGACCGGTACGGGTTGCCCGCGGCGGCCTACCGGTCGTTCGTCGAGGCGTACGGCTGGGATGTGCGGGAGTGGGAGGGGTGTTCCGTGTTGCGGGGAGCGCGCGAGACCGCGAGCTGCGCCTGGGTGGCGCAGCACGCGCCCAGCAATCCGAAGGCATTGGCCGAGTTCGGGCGGCGGGTGGCGTCGCTGCGGGAGGGGGACGAGACGGTGCGGTGGTACGCGTTCTGAGCGCGGGCTCTTCGACGCCGATCCCGACCGTCCGTGCGTGCGTGCGTGCGGTGGTGCCTAGGCGTCGTTCTTCCGGCGCACCATCTCGGCGATCCAGACGGGCGCGAACGGTGAGGTGCAGCCCGGGGACGTCGGGTAGTCCTTGAGTACCTCGAGGCGCTCACCGATGGCGAGGGCGCGGGTGCGGTGCTCGGCGTGCTCGATCCCGATCTGTGCCAGGCAGTGGTTCATGGCCCACTGGAGCCGGTCCGGGGCGTCCTTCATCTCCGCCTCGATGACGTCGAGCAGTCCGGGGAGATCGAGGCCCTCGGGCTTCTTCGCCACGCGTTCGGTGGTCAGCGCCCAGCCGGCACTCGCGACGACGGGATCGGAATCGGCGAACCAGGCCACGCGCAGCTCCTCGGCGTGCGGGCTCTTCTTCACCACGTAGTTCACGAGCCAGTCGTGCACCTTGGGGGTGCGCGCGTCGCGCACCATGGTGTCCAGCTCGTCGCGCTCGAACGCCTTCGGCCGGCAGATCAGCAGCGCCAGCAGTTTGGCCGCGGTGTCCTCGGTCGCCCAGAGCGAGCGCGCGAGTTCCTGGTGCGTCTTGAGCCGCTTCGCGAGCGCGCGCAGCTTGCTGAGGTTCACGCCGTGATCGTCGCCGTGCTTCTCGTTCACCGCGCGGATCTTCGGGTCGTCGAGCTCGGCCAGTTCGGCCAGCACCTCGGCGACCGTCGTCTCGGTCAGCGCCGTCTCGGCCACGTCGGTCTCCTGTCCCTCATGTGCGGTGTTCAGCCTACGACGGAAAGCGGCCACCTCCTCGTGCGGTCCTCAGGGCGGCCCCGCGTTCTGGATGACGCGCGCGGTGTGACGCAGCTCGGTCAGGACGGTGCGGACCGCTGTGCGGGCCGTGCGCTCGGGACGGTAGAGCGCGTCGATGTGGCGCCTGGCCCGGACTCCGCTCAGTGGCTTCAGGACCAGCGCCGGATGCGGGCGCATCGTCCAGCGGGGGATCAGGGCGATCCCGCCCCCGGCCGCAACTGCCTCGGCCACCACCGCGAACTCGTTGATGCGGTGGGCGAGGTGGGGGCGGCGGCCGGCCGCGGCGGCGATGGCCTCGATGACCGCCAGCACCGGGAAACCGTCGTGCGCCGCGATCCATCGTTGGTCGGCGACGTCACGCGGGGTGACCCGGCGCTTGGCGGCCAGCGGATGGTCGACGGGCATGGCCACGTCGAGCGGCTCGCGCAGCAGTGTCGTCGTGGCCACCGTGTCCGGCCAGGGCGGGGCGTGGTCCAGCCGGTGACCGAGGACGATGTCGTACTCCCTGGTGAGACGGGGGAAGTCCTCCTGGGGTACGTCCTCGTCGGCGAGCCTCGGCACCGGCCGGCCCGGCGCGGCGAGTACGCGCAGCAGCAGTGGGAAGAACGCGGAGCCCGCGCTGTGGAACGCCGCCACCGACACCTGCGCGTCCGGCCGCCCGAGGAACTCCTCGACGGTGTGCCGCGCCCGGGCGAGCGCCGTCTCCACCTCCACGGCCGCACCGGCCAGCGCCTGTCCGGCGTCGGTGAGCACCAGCCGACGGCCCTGCCGCTCGGTGAGCGGCACCGGGATCGCGCGCTGGAGCAGCCGTAGCTGCTGGGAGATCGCCGACGGCGTGACCAGCAGCGCCTCGGCGACCGCCGTGACACTGCCCAGTTCGCCGAGCTCCCGCAGGATCCGCAGCTGCCGTTCGTCCATGGCCCCAGTCTAGGGACGATGTAGTGCCACTAAATGATCGTTTTAGAAGGTGGTACTGGGCTTCATGGTCCCCTCCGGTGCACCGTAGGCGGGTGTCCGACGTCCGCCGTACCGATGCGGTACTCCTCCTTGTCGCGCTCGTCTGGGGTTCCAGCTATCTGTCCGCCCAGACGGCGACGGCCGCGCTGCCCGTCCTGCTGGTGCTGTTCGCCCGCTACTCCCTCTCCGCGCTCGCCTGTCTCGGTCTGGTCGCCTCCCGGCGGGGCGGGTCGCGCAGGTGGACGCGTGCCGAGCTGCGGGCCGGCGTGCCCCTGGGCCTGACCCAGGCGGCGGTCCTGGTCGTGGAGACGTACGGCGTCGCCCACACCAGTGCCGCCAACGCCGGTCTCATCATCAGCCTGACCATCGTCCTCACCCCGCTTCTCGACCGCGGCGGCCACCGCGGCGCACTGCCCGCCTCGTTCTTCGCCGCGACCGGCGTCTGCGTCCTGGCCGTCGGCCTGCTGATGTCCGGCGACGGCTTCCACGCACCGCGCCTCGGCGATCTGCTGATGCTCGGCGCCGCGGTGATCCGGGCCGGGCATGTCGCACTGGTCGGCCGCTTCACCACCGGCCGCGCGATCCGCCCGCTCCAGCTCACGACGGTGCAGACCCTCGTCGGCACGGCCCTGTTCCTGCCGGTCGCCGCCCTCGACCTGCCGACGCTGGTCCGCGCGGCCCCGGCGACCTGGGCGCAACTGGTCTATCTCGCCCTGTTCTGCAGTGTGTTCGCCTTCCTGGCCCAGACCTGGGCGGTGCAGCGCACCTCCGCGAGCCGGGCCAGTCTGCTGCTGGGCACCGAGCCGGTATGGGCCGTCGCGGTCGGCGTAGCCCTCGGCGGCGACCACCTCACCGCGCTGACCGGCCTCGGAGCGGCTCTGATGGTCGCCGGTACGTACTGGGGGCAGGCGGTGGAACGGGCGCACCGCGCCGCACCGGGGTCCCGGCTCCCCTCACACCAAGCCCTCGACACAGACGATCCCAAGGACACCGCATGCCAGAGCACACCGACACCTACGAGCACCTGATCTCCCTGCTCGACTCCTCCTCCGTCGACCACCGCCTCATCGACCACGAGCCCGAAGGCGCCACCGAGGCCGTCTGTGCGCTGCGCGGCCACCCGGCCTCCGAGGCCGCGAAGTGCATCGTGCTGCGGGTCAAGGTGGACCGGCGCACGACACGTCACGTCCTCGCGGTCGTCCCCGGGGACCGGCGAGTGGACCTGGACGCGGTCCGGGCGCTGTTCGCCGCGCGCTACGTCGGCTTCAGCGATGCGCAGACCGCCGAGCGGCTGGCCCGTGCGGTCCCCGGCACCGTCCTGCCGTTCAGCTTCGACCCCGACCTCGAACTGGTCGCCGACCCGGACGTCGTGGCCCAGCCGAAGCTGTACTTCAACGCGGCCCGGCTCGACCGCTCGCTGCTCATCTCGGGTGCCGACTACGAGCGGCTGGCCAAGCCCCGCGTCGAGCGCATCGCGACACCGGCGTCGGTGTGACGGCCCGGCGATAGGGCCGGTCCTGCGCGCCCGTCGCTCCTCAGACCGACTCGCCCGCCACCGTCTCTTCCGCCGGCTCCCTCAGCGGCCACGTGCCGTCGACCACCGCGGTCGGGTCGCCCTTGCGGCGCAGGAAGTTCTGGAAGTCCGCCGCCCACTCGGCGTACCACTCGATCTGGCGGCGGTGCAGCTCCGCCGGGCCGAGGGCCGCGATCTTGGGGTGGCGGTCGCCTATCGCACCGGCCAGCCGGGCCGCGGCGAGCGCGTCGGCGGAGGCGTCGTGGGCGGCGTCGAGGGCGATGCCGTACTCCCGGCAGACCGCTTCGAGGTTGCGCTTGCCGCGGCGGTAGCGGTCGGCCCAGCGGTCGATGGTGTACGGGTCGATGACGGGGGCGGGGTCCAGGCCGCCCAGCCGGTCGCGCAGGGACGGCAGTCCGTACCGCCGCAGTTCGGCGGAGAGCAGGCTCAGGTCGAAGGCCGCGTTGTAGGCGACGACCGGTACGCCCGTCTTCCAGTAGGTGACGAGGACGTCGGCGACGGCGTCGGCCACCTGGTCGGCGGGGCGGCCCTCGGCGGCCGCGCGCTCGTTGCTGATGCCGTGGACCGCGACCGCGTCGGCCGGGATCTCGACGCCCGGATCGGCCAGCCACTCCTTGTGCCCTATGGGCTGCCCGCCCCTGACCTCGATCACGGCGGCGGTGACGATGCGCGCCTCGCGCGGATCGGTCCCGGTCGTCTCCAGGTCGAAGCCGATCAGCAGCTCACGGTGCCAGCCCATGGGCGGTCCCCCTTCTTGGTGGTGCGTTCCCCCAGTGGTCTCCACCTTCCCATGGGCCACTGACAATCAGAGGACCGCGTTCCGCTCAGCCCCACCGGACGGTTCAGGACACGGGTCAGGACACAGGTCGCGAATCCGCCCACATGAGCTCGAACTCCTCGCGATACGTAGGGAAAAGGCCACCTTCGTCCATCTCGTCCGACTTGAGTACCCGGCTGCCGTTGCGCAGCACCAGGACCGGCGCCTCCAGCCCGCGCATCCGGCGCAGATAGGTCTGCACGACCGCGATGCCGTCGGAGCCGTCGCCGTCCACGAGGTAGGCGGTGAAGCGGGGCGTCTCGTCGAAGACCTGGATCTCGAAGGCGCCCGGGTCCCGCAGCCGGGAGCGGACCCGGCGCATGTGCAGGATGTTCATCTCGACGGCGCGGCTCAGCTCGCCGCGCTTGATGCCGAGTTCGCGTTCGCGCCGCTTGACCGCGCTGGAGGCCGGGTTCAGGAACAGCAGCCGCACCCGGCAGCCGGACTCCGCGAGCCGCACCAGCCGGCGCCCGGAGAAGTTCTGCACGAGCAGGTTGAGGCCGATGCCGATGGCGTCGAGCCGGCGGGCGCCGCCGAAGATGTCCTCGGCCGGGAACTGGCGCAGCAGCCGCACCCGGTCGGGGTGCACGGCGACCACGTCGGCGTACCGGTCGCCGACCAGGTCCTCGACGGCGTCGATGGGCAGCCGGCGCGCGGAGGGCACGTCGCCACCCGTGCCGAGGATCTCCAGCAGCCGCGCCGAGGCCCGTTCGGCCTGGTTGAGGACCGCCTCGGACAGGGCGCGGTTGCGGGAGACGACGTTCCGGGTCACTTCGAGCTCGTCCAGGGCGAGTTCGACGTCGCGGCGGTCGTCGACGTACGGCTCGAAGCACGGCCAGTGCTGCACCATCAGCTCGCGCAGCTGGGGCAGGGTGAGGAAGCTGAGGACGTTGTCGTCGGCCGGGTCCAGCAGGTAGCCCTTGCGGCGGCTGACCTCGCGCACGGCGACCGCGCGCTGCACCCACTCCTGGCCGGCCGGTCCGGCGGCGGCCACCACCCAGTCCTCGCCGTGGACGGGTTCGTAGATGGGGCGCACGACGGCGGCCACGACCGCACGCAGCCGCTGTTCGACGAGGTTCAGCCAGATGTAGGCCCGGCCGGCTCGCTGGGCGCGGGTGCGCACCTCGAGCCAGGCCTCGGTGTCCCAGTCCAGCTCCGGGCCGATGGAGCTGGTCTCCATCGGCCGGGCCAGGGACACCGTGCCGGGCGGGACGTCTGCGGAGTTCCCCTCGTGACCCTCGTCACCAGGGGGCAACTCCAGCCCTCCCGAGCCCACCCGCGCACCGCCTTCCGCTCCCCCGAGCATCCCCGTCCCAACGATCAAGGAAGGGTACTCCGGGAGCGGTGGGCGGTGCAGCCGGATGGACAGGGTCGTTTCTCAACTGTCCCGGCCGACGTGCCCGTTGATGCCCTTGAGGTCCGCCGGAGTGAGCGGATTCATAGCGGTCACGTCGCGCGGGGCGATGGAGAAGCCCTGCCAGTGGACCGGCATCGGCTGCTGGTCCTCGTCCCGCACGATGTGGTGGAAGCCCACGTTCATCCAGACCACGGGGTGGGTGAGGGACTGCCCGTTGACCCACTTGTCGACGGAGTCGGGGTGTCCGGCGGGGCAGGCACCCAGGTTGCCGCTGGCGTACTGCTCGCACTTGTTGTACTCGGTGAAGTACACGTCGTGGTTGGTGAAGGGGCGGCCCGGATACTTGGTCTGGGCGCCCGGGACGAGCTCGTAGGAGCGCGCGTGTCCGTCCTTGTTCTTGCCGGTCGCGCTGACCACCCGCCACCAGCGCATGTTCTTGGCGTCGCCGGCGAGTTCCTTGGTGACCTTCGTCAGCGTCGTCCTGTTGGTCGGACCCCGGTCGCCCGCGGCCGGGCTGACCTTCGAGTCGTACTGCTCGACGCGGTTCTTGGAGGAGCCGTCGAGGCCGAAGTCGAGCCGCCAGAAGACGTTGTGGCTGTGGCTGTCGGCGTAGTCCTTGGCGCCCTTGCCGATGGGCCAGCCGCGGCCGTCACCGGCGTCGTAGTCCTCCGGGGCGAGGCTGCCGGTCGCGCCGACGTTCATGGTCATGGTGCCGTCGTCCTGGAACCGCCACTCGGTGATGTACTCGTACCAGCTCACCTTGTTGACGGTGTAGAGCAGCAGGTCCTTGCCCTGGGCCTGGTAGGTCTTGCCGATGTTCCCGTTCGGCGGCTCGGTCTGCAGGTGGTAGGCGTGGCCGCGCGAACGCGTGGTGGCGCACAGGCCCTTGACGTTCTGCGAGTTGGAGTACATGGGCTCGCGGACCTTGACGGTCTTGATGGTGCCGCCCGGGCATTCCGCGGGCTTCATGTTCAGCAGGCCGTTGCCGAAGTTGTACTCGGTCACGTCGTTGAACTCGGAGTCGCCGTCGTCGTACGGCACATGGATCTGGGCCAGCTTGGCGCTGTTGAGGACCTTGATCGGCTTGGCCTCGCCGGGCGGCTGGTAGGAGATGTCCTCCAGGACGACACCGGAGGTGCCGTTGAAGCGCCAGCACATCCGCCAGGTGGTTCCGGTGGAGAGCTTCTGCTCGATGCGGTAGGCGGCGCTGCAGTTGGGTGCCGGGGCGGCGGCCGCCTCGGGCTGGGCGGCGGCCGGTCCCGCTCCGGTCGTCGCACCGGCGGCCAGCGCGGCCAGGGACAGGCCGAGGGCCGCCCCCCTGCGGGCACGGCTGATTCTGTTGACGCGCATGAAGAGATGACTCCCTTACAGGAGGTGCAGAGTTGGAAAAGTGAACTGAGGTCGGCTCAGCCGAGCCTGATCACCTTGCGGGCGCTCAGGTCGATCACGAAGTCCCGGGTGTCGACCCACGGGCCGTTCTTGATCTTCGGGAACAGCCGGGTGCAGCGGTGCTCGCCGCACTTCTCGACCGACGCCGACCCGCCCGGAGCGGCCCGGTACACCATGCTGCTCAGCTGAAGCTGGTCCGGCGAGGTGAGCTCCTTGCCGGTCGCGTCCTTGTAGTCCGCCTTCAGATCGGCGCCCAGCGGGTCGGCGATCAGCAGCTTGGCGGCCTCGGTCTGCTCGGCGAGGCTCAGCGGCGGCTGCACGCCGCGCTGGGTGGTGGTCCGCTCGACCTTGCCCGTGTCGAGGTTGACGGTCCTGGTGACGAGGGTGTCGTCCTGGTAGTCGTAGACCGTCACGTCGGCGCGCCGGGGCGCGCTCGCGTCGTCGACCTCGTCGGCGTCCGGCTCGGCCAGCTGCACGTCGATACGCTGCGGGCCGCGCGCGCCCCTGACGTTCTCGCTGCGGTCGATCAGCTGCCGGTTCACCGCGAGCTTCTCGACCCGCGCGATCTCGTCGTCGGTCAGCGGGTCGTTGCCCTTGCCGCGGTCGCCCTCGGCCGGCGCCTCCTCGACCACGCCGGGCTGCACGGCCGCGGCGCCGTCCCGGCCCTGCGCCGACTGCTGGGTCGACCGGCCGCCGCTGTCGGTCCCTCCCGTCGTGTCCGCCCCCGCCGTGCCCGGCAGGGTGATTCCGATCATCACGGCGGTTCCGGCCACCGCGACGGCCGCACCGGCCACCACCTTGCCCAGATGGCGGTGCACTATCTCGCGCACATCTTCCCCCTACTCCCCCAACATCCACGGGAGTACGTGTCTGCCCCACCGGTACGCCCCTGGTGGCCGTACCGCGTCTGCACTGGTCGACCGGTAAGAGGGACGTAAGTCATAGGTGGTTCCCTCACTTTCGGGGAGACTCGACGGCAAGGCGCCCCCGACGGCGTGCCCGAGCTGAAAGAGTCGTGTCCATGCAGGTCTGGCCTGGAGAGGCATATCCACTCGGTGCCACCTACGACGGCGCCGGCACCAACTTCGCGGTCTTCACGGAGGCCGCGGACCGAGTAGAGCTGTGTCTGCTGCACGACGACGGCTCGGAGACGGCGGTGGAACTGCGCGAGAGCGACGCCTTCGTACGGCACGCGTACGTGCCGGGCGTCATGCCGGGACAGCGCTACGGCTTCCGGGTGCACGGCCCGTACGCCCCGGAGCGCGGTCTGCGCTGCAACTCCGCGAAGCTGTTGCTCGACCCGTACGCCAAGGCGATCAGCGGCGCGATCCGCTGGGGCGAGGAGGTGTACGGCTACCACTTCGACGCGCCCGACCGGCGCAACGACCTGGACTCGGCCCCGCACACCATGTCGTCGGTCGTGGTCAACCCGTACTTCGACTGGGGCGACGACCGCCGGCCGCGCACCGAGTACCACCACACGGTGATCTACGAGGCCCATGTCAAGGGCCTCACGATGCGCCACCCGGGGCTGCCCGAGGAACTGCGCGGCACCTACGCCGCGCTCGCGCACCCGGCGCTCATCGAGCACCTCACCGAGCTGGGCGTGACGGCGCTGGAGCTGATGCCGGTCCACCAGTTCGTCAACGACCACCGGCTGGTCGACATGGGCCTGAACAACTACTGGGGCTACAACACGATCGGCTTCTTCGCCCCGCACAACGCCTACGCCTCCTGGGGCGACCGCGGCCAGCAGGTCCTGGAGTTCAAGTCGGCGGTCCGGGCGCTGCACGAGGCCGGTATCGAGGTCATCCTCGACGTGGTCTACAACCACACCGCCGAGGGCAACCATCTCGGCCCCACGCTGTCCTTCCGCGGCCTGGACAATCCGCAGTACTACCGGCTCACCGACGACCCGCGCTACTACATGGACACCACCGGGACCGGGAACTCCCTGCTCATGCGGTCCCCGCACGTCCTGCAGCTGATCATGGACTCGCTGCGGTACTGGGTCACCGAGATGCATGTCGACGGCTTCCGCTTCGACCTCGCGGCCACCCTGGCCCGGCAGTTCCACGAGGTGGACCGGCTGTCGTCGTTCTTCGACCTGGTGCAGCAGGACCCGGTGGTCTCCCAGGTGAAGCTGATCGCCGAGCCGTGGGACGTGGGCGAGGGCGGCTACCAGGTGGGCAACTTCCCGCCGCTGTGGACCGAGTGGAACGGCAAGTACCGCGACACCGTACGGGACCTGTGGCGCGGCGAGCACCGGGCGCTGGCGGAGTTCGCCTCCCGGCTGACCGGCTCGTCCGACCTGTACCAGGACGACGGGCGGCGACCACTGGCCTCCATCAACTTCGTCACCTGCCACGACGGCTTCACCCTGCACGACCTGGTCTCGTACAACGACAAGCACAACCACGCCAACGGCGAGGACAACCGGGACGGCGAGAGCCACAACCGGTCCTGGAACTGCGGGGCGGAGGGCGAGAGCGACGATCCGGCCGTCCTGGAGCTGCGCGCCCGTCAGATGCGCAACTTCATCGCCACGCTGATGCTGTCCCAGGGCGTGCCGATGCTCAGCCACGGCGACGAGTTCGCGCGCACGCAGCGCGGCAACAACAACGCGTACTGCCAGGACAGCGAGCTGGCCTGGGTGAAGTGGCTCGACGCCGACGAGACCGACAGCGGGCTGCTCGCCTTCACGCGCGCGATGGTGTGGCTGCGGCGGGACCATCCGGTCTTCCGCAGGCGGCGCTTCTTCCACGGACGCCCCGTGGAGGGCACGCACGACGACCTGTCGGACATCGCCTGGTTCACCCCGCAGGGCAAGGAGATGACCCAGCGGGACTGGGACCGCGCGCAGGCCTCCGCGCTGACGGTGTTCCTCAACGGCAACGCGATCTCGGAGCCGGGCTCGCGCGGGGAACGCATCAGCGACGACTCGTTCCTGCTGATGTTCAACGCCTCACCGAAGACCCTCGACTTCGTCGTGCCGGTCAACCACGGCCGGCAGTGGCAGGTGGTCGTCGACACCGCGCGCGCGGACGGGGTGCCGCCGGGGACGGGGGCCAAGGTGCAGGCCGGGGAGCGGTTGACGCTGGTGGACCGCAGCATGACGGTGCTGCAGCGGCCGGTCTAGGACGGTTCACCCGGCCGAGGGCCGATGGGCGGCCCACGTGGCGGGGCCGATGACACGAAGGGCGGCAGGGCGGGTACGTACGTTTCCATGACACCTGAGCGACCTGACCCGATGGTGCCGACCGCCACCTACCGGCTGCAGCTGCAGCCCGCGTTCCCGTTCGCGGCCGCGGCCGCGGCCGTGCCGTACCTGGCCTCGCTCGGCGTCTCGCATCTGCATCTGTCCCCGGTCCTGGAGGCGGTCCCGGGGTCGGGGCACGGCTACGACGTCGTGGACCACGCGCGCGTGCGCGCGGAACTGGGCGGTGAGGAGGGGCTGCGCGCACTGGCGCGGACCGCGCGGGAACACGGGTTGGGCCTGGTGGTGGACATCGTGCCGAACCACATGGCGATGGCCCCGCGCCACAACCGCGCCCTGTGGGAGGTGCTGCGCGAGGGCGCCGAGTCGCCGTACGCGCGATGGTTCGACATCGACTGGGAGGCGCAGGGCGGCCGGGTGCTGCTGCCGGTGCTGGGGCGTCCGCTGGGCGAGGAGCTCGGTCACCTGGAGGTGGACGGTGACGTCCTGCGCTACCACGACCATGTGTTCCCGCTGCGCGAGGGCACCGGGGAACTGCCGCTGCCGCGGCTCCTGGACGCGCAGTGGTACCGCCTGGCGTGGTGGCGGCTGGCCCGGACGGAGCTCAACTACCGGCGGTTCTTCAGCATCTCGGAGCTGATCGGGGTGCGGGTGGAGGACCCGGAGGTGTTCGACGCCTCGCACGCCAAGATCCTCCAGCTTCTCCACGAGGGTGTGATCGACGGCCTGCGGATCGACCATCCCGACGGTCTCGCCGACCCCGACGGCTATCTCCGGCGCCTTCACGAGGCGACCGGCGGACGCTGGACGGTCGTGGAGAAGATCCTCTCGGACGGGGAGCACCTGCCGGCCTCCTGGCCCGTCGCGGGCACCACCGGCTACGACGCGCTGCGGCACGTCGACGGCCTCTTCACCGACCCGGCCGGGTTCGGGGAACTCCTCGGCCAGTACCGGCGGTTCGCGGCCCCGCAGACGGACCGGGGCGGCGACTGGGAGGCCACGGTGCGGCGGGCGGCGTACAAGGTGCTCACGCACGAGCTGGCCACGGAGGTGGACCGGCTGACGCGGGTGGCGAGCCGCCTGTGCGCCACGTCCCCGGAGCCCGCGCTGCGCGACCGGGCGCCCTGGGCGCTGCGTACCGCGCTTCAGGAGCTCCTGGTCCGGCTTGAGGTCTACCGGCCGTACGCCTCCGGTGACGCGGCCCTTGTGGTCACCGAGGAAGCCGCTGCCGAGGCCCGGCTCGCCTTCGTGGTGCCCGAGGAGGCCGGCGCGGTCGACGTGGTGCGCGACCTGGTGCTCGGGCGGGCCGGTGACGGACCGGAGCACGTGGAGTTCCGGACGCGGTTCGCGCAGACGGCGTCGGCGTTGCGGGCCAAGTCGGTGGAGGACACGGCGTTCTACCGCCATGTGCCGCTGCTGTCGGCGACCGAGGTGGGCGGGAACCCGGGGAGCCCCGCGGTCTCGCCGGACGAGTTCCACGCGTACTGCGCGCGCGTGCAGCGCGACTGGCCCGGGACCGGGACGGCCGTCTCGACGCACGACACCAAGCGCAGTGCCGACGTACGAGCCGCGCTGGCCGTGCTCACGCAGTGCCCCGAGCGCTGGGCCGACGTGCTGACCGAGGTGACCCGGGACGGCGAGGGCGTCCCGGACGCGCAGCTGGCGTGGGCCGCCTGGCAGACGGTGTTCGGTCTGGGCGAGGCGGACGTCGACCGCGTTCAGGGGGCGCTGTTGAAGCATGTGCGCGAGGCCGGGTTGTTCACGAGCTGGACGGAGCAGGAGCCGCCGTACGAGGAGGCGGTGGCGGCGTTCGTCGCCGCGGGGCCGTGCGGTGCGCACGCCGAGCGCGTCGCCGCCTTCCGGAGCCGTCTGGAGCCGCACATCCGGGCGAACGTGCTGGGCATGGCCCTGACCCAGTTGACGATGCCGGGCGTGCCTGACGTCTACCAGGGCACGGAGGGCGAGTACCGGGCGCTGGTGGACCCGGACAACCGCGGGGTCGCGCGGTTCCCGCACGAGGACCCCGGCGAGAAGGGCGCGGTGACGACGGCCGCGCTACGGCTGCGCAGTCGGCGCCCGAAGGTGTTCGGGGACTCGGCGTCGTACGCGCCCTTGGCCGCCGAGGGCCTCTCGGCCGCCCACTGTGTGGCCTTCGCGCGCTCCGGAGAGGTGGTCACCGCGGTGACCCGGCTGTCGCTGCGGCTGGCCCGGGCGGGCGGCTGGCGGGAGACCGTGCTGCCGTTGCCGCCGGGGCGGTGGGCCGATGTGCTCGCTCCGGAGCGGGAGTTCACCGGGCACGCGCGCGTGGCGGAGTTGTTCGAGCGGCTGCCGGTGGCGTTGCTCGAACGGGTCGGTGAGGAGACGGGAGTGTGAGCCGTGCTCACGGGGCGTACGGCCGTGCGGCGCGCCGTGGCCTCGTGCTCGCGACCGGCTCGGGCCCGCGTGCGCTCCCGGGGCTCGGGTACGGCGGCCGGCGCGTGGTGACGAGCGCCGAGGCCCTCGCACGCCCGGCCGCCCCGACGCGCATCAGTGCAGGCGAAGGGTGCGCGACGGCCGGCGGAGCGGACCTGGCACTCCCGCTGACGGCGACCGGCCGTATCTCTCGGCGGCCAATGCGACCGGGCGCCCCCGGGAGGCTCCCCCGTGCACTCCTTGACAGGTAAACCAGACCGTGGGGTACTGCGGATTGCGAGCCGGGCGGACGTGACGGGGGTGAGTCTCCTGCCGGAGCTGCGCTACCCCACGCTGACCGAACTAGTCATGTCCGCCCGCGCACTGGCCGCTCACCGTCCGGGCCTGTGCACGCTGAGACAGGTGGGGACGTCCCGGGCGGGCAGACCCCTCCACCTGCTGTCCATCGGTCACACCCGGCGCGCCGTCCTGGTGGTCGCCGGCGCGCATTCCAACGAGCCGACGGGCGGCCCCACACTCCTCGCGGTCGCCGAACGGGTGCTGCACGAGCGGGAGTTGCGGGCCGACACCTCCTGGCACTTCCTGCTGTGCGCGGATCCCGACGGCGCGAGCCTGCACGTCACCCCGGCGCCTCGCACCCTGTTCGACTACCATCGCGGCTTCTTCCGGCCCGCGGCCCCGGAGCAGCCGGAGTGGGCGCCGGCCGCGCTGCCGCCCGACCGGCTGCCGCCCGAGACCCGCGCGCTGACCCGGGTCATCGACGAACTGCGCCCCTACCTCCAGGTGACGCTGCACGGGACCGATCTGGGCGGCAGCTGGGTGCAGTTGACGAAGGACGTCCCCGGACTCGCCGAGCCGTTCGCGAAGTCGGCGGCGCAGTTGCACATCCCGGTGGAGACCGGCGCCTCGGACGCGGCGGGCTGGCCCGCGTCCGGCCCCGGTGTGCACGTCATGCCGGCGCCCGGCGCGGGGGCGGCGTATCCGAGCATGCCGGACGACGCGCGCAGCAGCACCTGGTACCACGTGCACCGGTACGGCGGGCTGACCGCGGTCGTCGAGGTTCCGATGTGGGCGAGCGACCTGGTGGACGACCCGGCGCCGCATCCGGCGCCGGCGAGGGCGATGCGGCGGCTGGCGGCCCGGCTGCTGCGCGACACCGTGGAGGTGGAGCGGGTGCTCGCCGAGGCGCTCCCCCGTCTGGACGGTGTCGACGGGCCGTTGCTGCGGGCCTCGAAGTGGGCGCTGGAGCTGGTGCCGGGTCTGGCCGCCGACTGGGCGCAATCGCCGCCCGCCGACAACACCATGGCGTACGTCGGGAGCGTGGACGCATTCGGGCGCCGGCTGCCGTTGCGGGCGGCGGCCATGCTGCTGCGCGTCCTTCAGGAGGCCGACGACCGCGGGGCGCAGCGCCTGGAACACCTCGTGGCGAGCTGGAGCGACGCCTTCGCCGAACGCTTCCGCGCCCGCTGGGTGCCCCTGGAGCACCAGGTCGAGCACCAGTCCCGCACGGTCGTCGCGGCGGCCCTGCACGCGCGCGAGGGAGCGACGTGAGCCGAGCCGCCCGTATGGGGCCGGTCGGCGCGAGCCGTGGCGCCGTACGCGCGCGTGCGTCCGTGTGGCGTACGGCGTCAGCCGTCCAGGGCGAACACCGACCCCGTCCGCGCTCCCATCGCACAGCCGTTGGCGAAGGTCTCGCGGTAGTCGACCGGCCGGCCGTTCCACTCCCCGCGCGCGTGGACGGTCACCGGGGCGTAGATCATCGGGCAGAACGCGTCCACCGTGCGCAGCCGGCTGATGTCGCCGCCCACCCGCTCCAGGTCCGCGCAGGCCTCGGCCGCCTTCTGGTGGCCCTGCGGCGGGTCGCACAGCAGCAGCGTGCCGTGCGGGTCGCCGTGGCGGGCGTCGCCCCGGGTGACCGTCAGATAGAGCCAGCTTCCCGGCTGGGGTTCCTGGACCACCGCCCGCGCGGGAGTGGCGCCGAGGACGAGCATGGCGGCCGCCGCCAGCAGGCCGCCCCGTACCGCTTTCGCCGTGAATGAGTGCGTCATTCCCGATGCATCGGCACGGCGGCCCCGGCATTCCACCCCGACTCACCCGAACGGGAGCACGCGGGAGCGTGCCGTCCGGCGAGTTCGAACGCGGCGAGCACGACCCGCGCCTGGTACTCCACCTGGCGGGCGACCGGTATCCAGCGTGCCCCGCAGCCGTCGCGGTAGTCCTCGCACCACTCCTCGATGAGCAGGTCCAGCTCGGGCAGCGCGCCGGCCGGGTCGCGCCCGGCGCCCGTCACGAGCTGGTGCAGCAGCCCGGCGGTCCGCAGCGCCAGGCGCCGACCGGCGATGCGCAGGGCGGCCAGGTGGGCGGTGCTGAGCGAGGGAAGGGGGTGTACGCCGACCGGGTCCGTCACGTCGGGGTCCCAGGTGTCGGCGAGCCCGGGGCAGACCAGTAAATAGTCGTCGACCGGGGCGAGCAGCCGGGCCGTGTCGGGTCCGGCGGGCAGGTGCGGCCGCAGGCGTTCCAGCAGCCCGTTCAGGACGCGGGTGTCGTGCCGCAGGGTGTGGCTCACCCTGCGCAGGACCGTTTCCTCATCCGGGTGCGGGGCGCCGTCCTCCACGCCGGCCACACCCCACATGGGGGCCTCGACGACCGCCGTGACCGTGCCGTGCCGGTACGGGTGGAACCACGTCGACTCGACGGCCGCCTCGGTGATGGCGGCGGCCAGGTCGCCTCGGCGCGGCCTGGGGATCCGGTAGACGGCGGGTCCCAGTTCCGGCCAGTACAGGGTGTCGTAGGGGCCGAGCTCGCGCGGGATGCCGAGGCGGGCGGCGGTGTGGGCGACGCGCTGGGAGAGGCCGGGCAGGTCGTGGGTCAGCTCGACGAAGCCGCCGCCGACGTCGACGCCGTGCAGGGAGCACTGCAGGAAGGGCCGCAGTTCGTCCTGGAGTTCGAGCAGCGCGCGGGTCTCGGGCAGCGTGGCCCGGTCCGCGCCGTCCGGCAGCCATTCGGGCTGCTCCAGGAAGCCGGGGCGGAAGAAGTGCCGGAAGTAGCCGGACAGGGCGTAGGGGCCGGGCAACCAGCCCTCGTTGCGGCGCAGACCGTCGGGATCGAGGCACAGCAGCAGGTTCCAGGTGGCGTCGGCGCCCTCGTGCAGCCGGGGGTCGGCGAGCACCCGTTCGGCCAGCCGGAGCACGGTGGCGCCGCCGACCGGCTCGTTGGCGTGCGGACCGGCGACGACTAGGGCCTGACGGCTGCCGTGGCCGACGGACAACAGCCACAGGGGCGTGCCCGCGCGGGACGTCCCGACGCGGCGCAGACGGGCGTCGCGGGGGCGGCGGGCGACGAGCGCGGACGCCCGGGCGCCCAGCTCGTCGACGGTCGGGTAGCGGAGGAGTGGCGGCAGGGCACACCTCCACAATGCGGTGCCGTCGGTTCACCTGATGTGCATGGTGTACGCACAGTCAGTCACGAGTTGACGACTACGTCAACACCACAGAGGGCAAAGGGACTTGAGTCAACACTTCAACCAAGGGGCAGGCCAGGGCCGTGGCGGGGCTCAGTTCGCGGCGAGCCGGAACGACATCCGGCCGAAGCCGACCTGATCCCCCTCGCGGACCACGACGGCACCGATGACACGTCGGCCGTTGACCGTGGTGCCGTTGGTGGAGCCGAGGTCGCGCAGGACCCACAGGCCGCCCTGGTGACTCAGTTCGGCGTGCACCCGCGACACCGTCTCGTGGGTCAGCCGCAATCCGTTGAGCGGGTCGCGGCCGATGCGGAGCGGGTGGCCGGCCGAGGGGTGGGGCAGCGGCAGCTTGGGCAGCCGCTCGGCCTGCCACGCCCTGCGCAGCCGTACGGTGAACCCGGAGACCGCCTCGACGGTGCCGAACACCAGACGCGACAGACGGCTCTCGGAGGGCAGGTCCGCGGTGAGCGCGGCGAGCTCGTCGGCACGGCGGGCGGAGAGCGCGAGTTCCATGCGCCGCACGAACGTGTCATGTGACAGCCGGCCCATGGCGACGCCGTCACGGAGCACCTTCAGCGCCTTGTCGCGCTCCACGTCGGAAAGCCGCGCGGGGTACGTGTTGAACTCGAAGGACGACGTCACGTCGCTGATTGTCGGTCAGCGAACCCCCGGTGTCCAGAAAACGGGGAAACGGCCACAACGCGCGCGTGATCGACAGGACCGGTCACGACACCTGCCGCAAAAGGGAAGATTCAGAAGCGGATTGATCTCGATTGAAGCACCATGGACGGGGCCAGGGTCTGTCCGGCGGATCAGGCCGGCTGAAGGAAGCAGCCCCTTCCGGCCAAGCCGAGCGGGGTCTGGTGCGTGCAGCTGCAAGGCGGAGGAGGGCGTCGACGCGGAGCGTCGGCAACCGACGACAACGCGGCAGATGTGCGTGCCAGACCCCGCGACGCCGGCATGATCCGCCGGACAGGCCCTGGATCACGGTGAGCAGACGAAGGGGAACCGTCCGTGCAGTTCGAGGTGTGGGCACCGCAGGCCGGCCGTGTGACGCTCCATTGTGAGGGTGTCACGCGCGCGTTGGAGCGCGATACCGATCGCGCGGGATGGTGGCGGGGGGAGGCGGAGGCGCGGGACGGGACACGGTACGGCTTCGCGCTGGACGACGGCCCCGTGCTGCCCGATCCGCGCTCGCGCCGGCAGCCGGACGGCCCGGACGGGTTGAGCGCGGTCGTCGACCACGGACGGTTCGAGTGGCGTACCGAGTGGGCGGGACGGCCGTTGCCCGGCGCGGTGCTGTACGAGCTGCATGTGGGCACGTACACGCGGGAGGGCACGCTCGACGCGGCCGCCGAGCGGCTCGGGCATCTCGTCGAACTGGGCGTCACCCACGTCGAGTTGATGCCGCTGTGCCCCTTTCCCGGGCGGCACGGCTGGGGGTACGAGGGCGTCTCGCTGTGGGCCGTGCACGAGCCGTACGGTGGTTCCGAGGCGCTGAAACGCTTTGTCGACCGGGCGCACGAGCTGGGTCTCGGGGTGCTCCTGGACGTCGTGCACAACCACTTCGGCCCGTCCGGGAACTACTTGCCCGCCTTCGGCCCCTACCTCACGGACAAGCACCACACCCCCTGGGGTTCCGCGGTCAACCTGGACGCGCCCGGCTCGGACGAGGTGCGCGCGTACCTCCTGGAGAGCTCGCTGGCCTGGCTGCGGGACTACCGGCTCGACGGGCTGCGGCTGGACGCGGTGCACGCGTTGAAGGACACGCGCGCGTGCCACTTCCTGGAGGAGCTGTCGACGGCCGTCGACGCCCTCGCCGCCGACCTCGGCCGGCCGCTGTCCCTGATCGCCGAGTCGGATCTGAACGACCCCCGGCTCATCGCCGCGCGCGAGGAGGGCGGCCTCGGTCTGCACGCGCAGTGGAACGACGACTTCCACCACACCCTGCACACCGCGCTGACCGGCGAGTCCCAGGGCTACTACGCCGACTTCGCGCGCACTCCCATGGCCGGCCTCGCCAAGACCCTGACCGGCGGCTACTTCCACGACGGCACGTACTCGAGTTTCCGGGGCCGGCGCCACGGTCGCCCGCTGGACCGTACGCGCGTGGCGGCGCACCGCCTCCTCGGCTACGGCCAGACCCACGACCAGGTCGGCAACCGCGCCCAGGGCGACCGGCTCGCCGCCCTGCTCTCCCCGGGCCTGCTGGCCTGCGCGGCCACGCTGACGCTGACCGCGCCGTTCACGCCGATGCTGTTCATGGGCGAGGAGTGGGCCGCCGGCACGCCCTGGCAGTTCTTCACCGACCACACCGATCCCGAGCTCGCTGAAGCCGTACGGCGCGGCAGACGGCGGGAGTTCGCGGAGCACGGCTGGGCCGAGGAGGACGTGCCCGACCCGCAGGACCCGGCGACCCGGGACCGCTCCTGCCTCGACTGGTCCGAAATCGACGGCGAGCCCCACGCGCGCGTGCTGGACTGGTACCGCCGTCTCATCGCCCTGCGCCACGAACAGCCCGACCTCACCGACCCGGACCTCGCCGACACCAAGGTGGCCTACGACGAGCGGGAGCGCTGGCTCGCCTTCCGGCGCGGTGACGTACGCGTGGCGGTCAACCTCGCCAAGGAGGCGGCGGCGATCCCGCTGGGGCCGCGCCGGGCCACCGTACTGGCGGCGTGGGAGCCGGTGGAGGCGCCGGGCGCGGACGGGGTGCTGCATGTGCCCGGGGAGTCGGGGGTGGTGTTGCTGCAGGGGTGAGCGG